>CBINDO010000382.1:0-7160 GCA_966249405.1 uncultured bacterium
TCCCCGCGGACATCAAGGTGCGCAGACTCTTCTGTCCTTTGCACGTAGCAATGGCGCGGGTGAGGGCCTCGATGAGCGGCTTCTTGTTCCTGGCCGCCCACAATTCACGCACGCGGCACGCCGTTTCGAACAGTGCGTGCAGCCGTGGTTCGAGGGCTGCCCAATCCACTGGCTGCGCCGGTTCGGTTTTGGCGTGTGAGAGGAGCTCGAGCTTGGACTCGAGCTCCGAGATACGCTGGTGAGACGTCTGCCGGGCGTACAGCTCGGACAACCAATCGTCGAGTTCGGTCGCGATCGCGATTGCGTTTTCGGTGGCTTCCTCCCACTGCTCACGCCGCTGCGCGAGGGTTACGTCCGGCTCGTGCCGGGGCGGCAATCCCAAGCCCAACTCGTGTCCCGCGAGCTCGGCGATGGGGGTGAGATGCCGGCTGGTCGTCAGCTTGAAGTGTTGTTCCAAGGCAAGCACCGCGGTGCGTTTGCCTTCTTCGGCCAAGGCGCTCAAGGCGTTCAGTCGCAGCAACAGCTGTGTCGAGTGGGCCTTGAGTTCCTTGATGGACTCGCTGACGCGACCCACCTCGACTTCGAAACTCGGCGCAGTCGTGAGAGGGCGCGCCGCGCCGGCCGCGCCGAAGTCCTGGCGGTTGGAGCCTCGTTCTGCCTGGTCACGCAGCGCCGCGAGTTCGTCTTTGGCGTGTTCGATGTTCGCCGTCCGAGCGCGTGAGTCGGCCTCACTGGCAATTGCCTTGCGAACTTCGGCGTGCCCGCGCTCCAGTTCTTTGATTGCCAAGTTCCACGACTCGTCCGAGGGGTCCGGCTGGCGTTCGAGCCAGCGGCCCACTTTTTCCAGCTCGACCGCGGTGAGACGTTCCATGACCTCGCGGCTACCGACCCGCAGCGCCAAGGGCAAACCGGCAAACTGGCGGGACAACGGCTCGATCACGTTGTCTACGGCGCGGTTGTTCGTGCTCGTCACGACCAATGAGGCCGCGTGCGGTTGTTTGGCTTCACACAGCGCCAACGTGTTCGTGATCAGCTGCTCGGCGGCCAGGCTCAGGATCAAGTGGGTCTTGCCCGTTCCCGGCGGGCCCTGCACGGCGCACAACTTCGACCCGAGAAACAGTTCGCCCGCTGCCCTCTGGCTATCGGTCAACGGTTGACCGTTGAAGCGTCCGAGCAGCGGCGAGCGCGCGCCCGTTGCTTTGTGAAGCCCTAGATAAGGCAGGAGTGGCGAACTTTTGGCCAGGCGCTGCTCTTCGTCGGGGTCGAGCAGGTCGAGCGCCGCCTGCAGATCGCGCTGAACGTGATAAGTGGCGCGATTGCGCGACGCATCGAGCAAGATCCCGACGTCGTAGGCTTTGGCCCCCGAGCTCGTCTGGGTGAGACGCTGTTTCACGAGCTGCGTCAGCTGCTCGAGGAGTTCGTTCGGCGCTCGCGTCGCCGTCGTCACCTCCGGCGAGGTGCCTCCATCGCTCGCAATCTGCTCGGCGAGCAACGCACAGGTGCGTTGCAGGGTGTCACGCGCCGAACGCGGCTCTTTCGAAAACTCGGTGAACCACGCCTCCAACCGATCTTGATCGACACGGAGCACTTCACCGAGCACACGGGTATCGACGAACAACGGCGGCGAGCCCTCTTCGAAGGCAGCCACCACTTCGAGCGTTGCGGGCGGATCAGGGTAGTGCTTCTTGGCACGTTCGGCAGGCGTGGGGGGCGAGAAGGCCGCGCCATTGGCTCTGCGCCACTCGATGTGCACCGGAAAACGCACCAGACCCGCGAGTTCTTGCCGCGTCGTCAGCAGCGCAGGGAAGAACACGAGGTGTTCCATCCCGATCTCGTCACTGCTGCGCCGGTATTGCGTCGCCAGCCAGTTCTCGAAGAACGCACCACACTCGCCCGCAACGGCTAGAGCCAAGGACGGCTTTCCTTCGACCAAGAAGTTGGCTGCTTCGGCAAACGGCAACTTCACGTAGTCTTGTCCGGTCGTTGGTGTGGCCACCGAGGCCTCCGTCGGCACGGACGGATGCTCGATGCGCCGCGCTTTGGGTCGAGTCGTCAACGCCTCTTCCTGCCTCAGCAAAGAAAGCCAGTAGCGCAAGACGAGGGAGGGAAGCTCTGGGGTCGACACGGGAAAGGGGGCGAGCCTATCATCGACGCGTGAGCCCGCATGCACGGATCTGGGTAGGCGTGACGTGTTTGTTCCTCGGGGTGGTGTCTACGGAATACGGCGTGGCGCAGCCGGCGAGCCCGATGGACGAGCACCCACGGTTAACCGAGAACGAGTATCGATTGGTGGCGGAGCAAAGCCAAAAGAGCGCAGCGGACCGGCAACGACGCAAGGCTTTGCGGGTGAAAGCCTTGAACATCGCCATCGAGCATGCTCAAGTGGCCGGCGACCTCGCTCTGCGGGCGCGCCTGGCCGCGGTCCTCGAACGGTTGGAAGCACCCGTCCGGCCGGTACCGCCAGAAGAGCGGTGGTCGCGTGCGCATGGCCGCAAGATGACCATGCGCGGCCTGTGGAACAGCTTCGGCTTCAAACTTCACGACCCCGCCGTCGTTGCCGAGTTCGATGCTCACGCGTGGCGAGTCGCGCGCCTCGAGCGCGCACGGCGCGTCGCAGACGCGCTGCCCGACGCGGACCGCCAGCGGGCGGTCCGCGAAGAAGTCACGGCCCTGCTTGCTGCCGAGGGTGAACGTCACCAGCGAGCACTCGAACGTTTGCTGGGGTTGCCTCTCGCCTCTGCTCCGCCGAAGTCGACGGGAGCTTCGGAGCCCACCTCGGCCACGGCTGCCCCGCCATCCGACGGGTCGACGCACGTTTCGAGCGGCTCAGCCTCGACCCACGCGGGGCGCGTGCCATGAACACGACGATCCGTTGCGTTCTTGGCGCGGTCCTGGCAGTGGGAGTTTTCGGGTGCAAGGGCAAACCCCCGCCCAGCGCCGCCCGCCCTGTCGTCACCGAACTCGGCCACGAGACGCTAGATTTGCCGCCCGCCCAACAGGCCGAGCGCCAAGCGGACGTGCTCGGCTACCTCCTCAAGACACCCTCCGACTACGTTCGTGAAGCGGAGATCGAAATTGACGAGGACAACGTCGAGGATGAACTAGCGAAGATCCGCCGTGAGCTCGCCACATCGACTCGGCACTAGACTGCAAAGGCGCGGAAAGTGCGTCCGGGTCGGCGAAAAACGTGAGTCTCCTCAGGGGGTTTGACTCTGCCCGGGAGGTTTGGGAAAAGACCGGGCCATGAATGGTGCTATCGCGCGGACTTTCCACGAGCCGCGACGTTTCGGGTTCTTGTTGCGGTTACTGTTGGTCGGGTTGGCACTGGTTGGAGCGAGCTGGTCTCGGGACGCCCATGCCTACGCTTGGATGATTCGTCAGGGCTACGCCAAATGCGGCTCATGTCACGTCGATCCGAGTGGCGGCGAGCTGTTAACGCACATGGGTCGCGTGATGAGCGAGACCAACATGAGCACCAACTGGGACGACGGGAAGGTTTCGGACAAGTCCAAACTCGCCTTCGGCTTGGACGAGCCGAACGACGTTCGCATCGGCGGCAGCTTCCGTTGGATGAACATTTACGACACTGGCGCGGAAACAGACGCCTTCAAGACGTTCCCTATGCAGATGGACGCCTATGGCGCCGCTGATTTCGGTTGGTTGCGCGTCGGGGCGAGCCTCGGCGCGGCGCGCATTGGTCGTGGTGCCACTCATAGTCGAGCTGCTCAGGTTACGAAGGTCACCTTCGAAGATGGGGACGCGGCCGACGCTCGCAAGTTGGCGTTGTTGTCGCGCTGGCACTGGTTGGGGTTCGAGTTGTCGGAGGACACGTTGCTTCGCGTCGGACGTATGAACTTGCCGTTCGGTATTCGCACGTCCGAGCACACGTCGTTCGCGCGCGAGAGCACCAAGACAGATCGCGAGTCGGACCAGCAACACGGCGTTGCTGTGGCTGGCTCCACGGGCGCGTGGCGTTACGAGATGATGTTGTCTCTCGGCAACTTCCAAATCGGTCCCGACGACTATCGTGAGCGCGGCTACGCCGGTCAGTTCGAATACTTGGTCAATCCTCATCTTGGACTTGGCTTGAGCAGCTCGATTCTGGTTGCCGGCAAGAGCCTAGTCACTGGCTCGGATGAACGCACGATTCGGCACAACCACGGCGTCACGGCGCGCTGGACGCCAATCGACCCAGCCACGATCCTCCTCGAGGCAGACGTGATCAAGAATACGGGCTCGACGTTGGGCTACACCGGTTTTCTGGTTGCCGACTACGCCACGCCGCTCCAGGGATTGCACGTTCAAGCCACGGGCGAATGGGTGAGCATCGGCAAGCCGGAAGGCGGCGGCGACGCCGCCGTCGGCGCCGGTAAGCCCAGGACGGGCGGATGGCTCTCCGC
This sequence comes from uncultured bacterium, assembly GCA_966249405.1. Classification (GTDB taxonomy): domain Bacteria; phylum Myxococcota_A; class Polyangia; order Polyangiales; family Polyangiaceae; genus SZUA-265. Next base: position 4,401 of record CBINDO010000382.1, read on the forward strand.
TCACTGGTTGTTCTACACTCACCTCGACTTCCGCGTCGACGTCGTGAAGCGTTATGGCACCCCAGCGCAGGTTTGGGGCCAAATCCACATGTACCTCTGAAGGACGTCATGACTCGCAAGACATCATTGTTCCCCATCTCTCGCGCCTCCAGCGCTGCCTTCTTGAGCTTGGTGTGCGCGCTGTGGACGTCCGATTCGTTCGCCTATCAGTTCCTCTACGATAGTCTCGTCGCCGATTACGGCTATTCTGGAGATTGCTCCGTTTGCCACGCCACTCCGGTAGGCGGTGGCATTGCCGGTAAGCCCTTTGCCTTGAAACTCAAGGAGAAGGGTTTGGTCGGAGCCGACGTCGCATCCTTGAAGACGGCGATGGACGCACTCACCCCGGCGGACGACTCCGACGGTGACGGCGCTTCGGACTTCGACGAGGTCACGCAAGCCGGCGACCCGAACGATCCAGCGATCGGAATCGGCGCGGGCGGCGGTGAGGAAGTGGAGTACGGTTGCGTCGGTGGGACAATCGCTGGACGCACCAAAGCCGACCCAAGCACGGCGCTAGCGGCGGCCGGTTTCGTCGCGGCTGCCCTTTTGTGGTCGCGCCGTCGTCGCAGTCTCTGAGCAGCATCGGCGGTTTGCGCAGGCGAGCCGCTGTGTCACGCTCTCTCCGTCGGTGCGAAGCCGTGGGCGGGTTGCTCGCTGTCTCTGCGCTCAACGGGAGGTGCTCGTGCGTCATGTCGTCGGTCGATGGTTGTCCTCGCAGCGGAGCGGGGTGAAAAACACAATCAGTCTGGGATGGGTACTCGTCTTTTCGAGCGCCGGCATCGCGCGCGCGTCAGTGGTTTACGACAGTCATCTGCAGGGAACGTACGATGCGTTTGGCGGCTGCATGTTGTGCCACACCGACACTAGCGGCGGTAACGGTACAATCACGCGCAAGTTTGGAAAGACTTTGCAGGGCCTCGGATTGCGTGGCTCGAGCGATTACGCCTCGGCGGAGGTGGCGAAGGAAGCGCTCGACGCTGCGATCGCCGCCTTGGGCACCGCGGACTCCGACGCCGACGGCGCGTCGGACTTCGAGGAGCTCACGGGGAGCGGCGACCCCAACGACCCGAAGGTGGTGACTGGCGGCGCGCAAGCTCCCGAGCCCGTAGAATACGGCTGCATCGGTGGGACAATCGCGGGGCGCACGGACGTTGGATTCCCCAACGCGGTTGTCGCCGCGGGGTTCGCCTTGGTCATGGTCACCTGGCGGCGGCGCCGCGGAGAAGTGGGCGCCCCTGCACGTTGCAGGCCGTTCGATTAAGCACTCCGTGACCGTTGCTGTTGTCACCGCTTGCGAAGGCAGGACCCCACACCGAGCCGTGGTTTGTCGTGAGACGAAAGGGGCAGGGCCCAACGCTCGGCAGAGCGGGCTTGCCGTTCGCGTCAAGCGCGGGGTTGGGGGAGTCGCCCAGCTTTGCTCGCCCCTCGGCGGCTCTCGCTCCGAGGGTTGAACATCCCTACGGTGCAGGCCGCGACGGAGCACTCGTCGGCCAACCGCACGCGCCACGAGTAAACGGACGGGTGGGAGCCTGAAGACTCGTCTCTCCGCGTTCATCACTCGCGGCGCTCTTTCGAAACGACGCCGGAATTGCTGCGCGGTCCCACGCGACGAGACTCTTTCGCAGGCTTACCGCGAGGGTGATCATGGGGCGGGAGCCGTGACGCGACGCCACAAGGCTGGGCCCACCCCCCAATCGAAGCGGACGTCGAAAGGTGCTTGTTGCAACCGGATACCGAGATTGCGCCTCGCAGAGAAAGACCGTGTCTCGAGGCCAGCGCCGTTGAACCAACCGTGCGACGAAGCACCTAAGCCGAGTTCCTTTCGAGCGAGCAGAACCTATGGCAATGAAACAGTCCCACGAGCGGCCGAAGCGCTAGCCGGGACGCGTTTCAGGTAAACCCCCATCCGGACGTTGGGTTTTGACTCCTCCTCTGTCGGGAGCTGGTCGACCCGACGTTCACCGGGCCCGCGGTGTCGCGTTGTCCCGCCCCGGCACATAGGGGCAAGCTGCGTCCCGGCCGCGAATGAACGGTGTGGAAACGTGTGGGTCGACCGCGCTGGTTTCGTGTTGAGCCACTTCGAGTCAACACGCGACCGCGCACGTTTCTCCGCAAACATTTGCGCTCAGGGTGCAGCTCGAAATGGAGCCGACCGTTCACCCATCCGAGTGTTCATTTGTCGCCTGGACACCGAGACCCAAGGCACGTTGGTACAATTGTGAGGGTGGCGCCAAACCACTGACGAGGAAGCGGCTCCAAACGGGTAAAATCTACGGCTTTTCGTGGGGGTTGGGTCGCATTTTCTGATCCAGATAGAATCGCCCACGGAGTATCGCGATTTGTAGATCGAACGCGGGAAATAGCGCCGGGTGTTGGTTGCCGCGTTTACTGTCGAGGTGTCATCTAAATCGGCAACGACATCCGTTGCGCACACTCGAGCAACGCACGCTTCTGGGTGGTCCCTGCCGCCAACTCTTGGAGAGGGCGGCGCCGGCGACGACGCAGGGGCAGCAAAGCCCAGCGAACGGTGTGAGCTCTAGTCCCCAACGAACCACGAAGGAACGAGGAGATTCTATGAACCTGAGGAAGCGAGGATTGGCCCAGACAGCGGCTCTCCTGTTGCGGAGCGGTGCGGCATTGGCGGGGGGACTAGCGCTGCTGAGCGGGGCTGTGAGCTGCTCTGGCGGCGTGGGCTCCGAAAACGCGAACAACGAGTGG
>CBINDO010000383.1:0-7133 GCA_966249405.1 uncultured bacterium
CGCCACCGCCACCGCTTGGGTCGGGAGGATTTGGGGGATCGTCATTGGGGTCTGGCCCGCCCGGCCAATTCACATCCCACAGTGAGAAGTGGGACACCTCGAAACGCCACAGTGACGTTCCCACCTGGTACCGTGACGCCAGAGTCGCTCGCTCGGCATCGAGGATCCCCAGCTCGGTTAGTTGGGTGCCTGTATCAGCACCAGGTATGAAGTTAACATCCAATAGTGCTCGACCGCTGGCGTCCAAGCCCACGATCTTGATGACTCGCCCAGATTTTTCAGCAATCCAGCGTTCCTCTTTAGCGTCGTAGCGACCAACTGGAGCTGTCTCACCAATCGGGAATTCTAGAAAGTTCTCTACGTAAACCGGAATGGTTTTGCTCAATTCGACATCCTTGCCTTCAGCGCCGGCGACGTCGAACGAAACAGCGTAGGTGAACATGCTCTGTGGAGGAAGCGTAGCCATCATGCCATCGTGACCGACCTCATCGCGATTCGTCACCTCCTTCGCTCTAATCGCGTAGTCGGTTCTAGGTGTCGGTTCGCCTTCAACCGTGGCCATGGTTCCCGGCGGCACGAGCATAGCCACCTGGCGCGAGCCATCGGCGTCCGTCTCCAGTTCACCAGCGACGATAGTCGTCGTTACTGCGCTAGCGGACACCGCATGGGCCGCGCCGTGTGAAATCAGTCTCACTGGGGGGACAAATTCGTCGTGCAACGGTTGTGTCGTCACCTCGCGATGGGAGGCCAAGTAGGACGGATGGGCGAATTGAAGGGTGATTGACTCACCCCCATTCACTGCGAGTGCAAACGATCCGTCCGCTAACGTTGTGACGGAGCCGAATTCTTCGCGGTGAACAACGCTGACCTGAACGCAGGAAACGGGGCCTCCCGACTCGTCCAAGACTCGACCTCGTGCTACAGCCACGCGTTGCGTATCAATGACCTCCTCGTCGAGCGGAGCTTGTGATCGGTAGGTTCCGAGGAACAGTGGCGACGCGGTCATCGCGTAAGTGGTTACCACCGTTGGATCTATCTCGAGCGTTTCCTACGGATAGGCGTCGGCTTGTGGATTGCAGCACCCCGTTTCCAAGCCGTATGGTAGCGGGGTTCCGGGTTGGCATTCACCAGTTGCGTCACATGTTTCCGTACCGTTGCAAACCAAGCTGTCGGAGCACGAGGTACCTGATGGCAAGTTGACGTGGCTAGCCCCAGTGGTGGGGTCACAGCTGTCGACGGTGCAAGGCTTCCCGTCATCCACTACCAGTGGTGTTCCAGCCTGACAAATGCCGGCCGAACACGTCTCCGTGCCGTTACACACCGTCGAGTCCACGCATGGTGTCGACACGACGGCACCATTGATGCACGCGAGCCTCGGAGCGCCTGAGCCTTGACCGCAGGTGGGCACGTAGTCGTCGTCCACGAGCCCGTCGCAATCGTTGTCTTTGCCGTCGCACGATGTGTCCGTAGTCGTGCAGGGGACTACGGTTAAGGTTGCGCTGCTGCTGGTGACGTTGCCCGCCGGGTTGGTGACCACGACCGTGTACGTGGTGTTGTTATGAGAGGAATTCGCTGTAAAGGTTAAGGTCGGACTCGTTGCACCGGCGATGTTCGTGCCGTTGCGCCTCCATTGGTAGGTTAGTGAGTCGCCGGTCGCCGTCACAGAGAATGTCGCTGGCTGTCCGTTGATTACGCTGGCGTTGAGCGGCTGCTGCGTAATTGCCGGCCGATCCATCAGCATCGCCACCGCGGCTACGCCAAAGACGACGTTTTTTGCAACTACTTTGCCCCTGACATTGGCATTCCGCTGCAAGCCTAGACGGACGGTCCCATTTGGCACGAGCGCGTATGCTGATAGCTCCGAGTCAGGACCTAAATTGAGCGCACCTGGAAACACGAAATTGCTGTTATCGCTTCCTTTGACGACAAGTCGCACATTGCGGGGAGTCAACCCGGTAGCGCCCGGTCCAATATATGCAAACTCAAGGGTCTCTACTTGAGTGTTGACCCGGATCTCGCAATCGGCACTACATTCAACTCGATCAGCCTGACCGACAAATAATGACGCGAAATGATAGGTTCCTCCGCTGAGAATGAGGCGACCGTTTACCGTCACGGTACCGTATGCGCCTTGAGCTTTGGTAACGACTTGTCCCGCACCTACGGTGATGGCCTGGGTGCCTGGGCTTATGGTGGGTAGAGTGGGTAGGTTGACCGAGACCGGTAGTGTCAGTGGCGTAGTGGCGCTGCCCACGGTACCCGTACCGGTTCTAGTATTGTAGTGGGCGTTGCCCGTGACGACAGATCCCGTTCCCAGGTCGAGGGAATCGGCGCGGACGGCGCCGGTTACTCTTGCGCTCGTGCCCAAGACCAATTCGGCACCGGCAGGATTGGTCTGTCGCACCGTAATTCTTGTAGCGGTGACTTGTGCGCTGGTGCCGAGTATGACGCTGTTGGCTGCCACCAAACCATCTTGAGGCCACTCTGACGCATTTAGCGCCTCGCCAACCGTCGATAGCTCCAAATCGGAGGTCGAGGGCTTGCTGCACGAGGGAACCAGCAGCAGACTGCAGAGGGCGGCGTGCAATACCCCGCATAGTCTTGCCCAACGCATGAACGATTTACCTGCGGGGACGCCCGGTTGCTTCCTCTTACCCATATAGCTCGGGCGCTTATCACATCATACCTTTGGTGTCTAGCAGCGACCGTGTTTGTCAGCTCAACTCCACGCAACGAATGTTTCGGCACTGCGCCGATTAGTCTTCCGGAGCTAGCTGGGAGGCGGACCAACCGATCGACGTTGGAGGGCGGTCGTGGCCGAGGGCACGGCGCATCTTCAATTTCACCGTGTTCACCGTGTTCACCGGGGAGGCTGGCGGGATGCGGGCTGAGCGAGATCTCAATGACCATCATCAGCGGTGGCACAGTTACTTGTTGCGCCTGATGCTTCTTGCCCACCTCCCGCATCGACGGTGCTACCACAGCCGAATTCGTCCCCCGGTAGAGGAGTGAACGGGTGCTTGGGGCAACGCGTGCAAGAGTCGGCGCCCCACACCGTGTAAGAAAAGCGATCGCCGTTGGGCGCCTCGATGACGAAGCGCTCCATGCGCCGGGCCACGAAGAACTCGGCTGGAAACTCGCGTTTACCGAGCACGGCGTCTCCCTCACCCCACTCGACGACGACGCCTTCCGCGTCTTGGCTCTCGGTGATCCAGAAGCTGTCCGTCGCGGAGCCGTTGGACGTGCTCCCGCTACCCGACAGCTGACTGCACGAGTACCCCGATTGCGGCATGGGTTCAGAAGTGACGAGGTGCGATTGAATCATGGCGAAGGGCGACTCCTCGCAGCCGGTGGCCAGGGCCAACAGCGCTCCGAGCAAGGTCCCAGGCGCGCGATAGCTCCGCACGCCCCCAGTGCTGGTCCGAGGGGTTCGTGTGTTCATGTCAATCCTCCGTGGGTGGCTGGTTTCGGGTTAGGGCCCGTGCGTGAATAATTGAGTTACGAGCCAGTCGAGACCGCAGTGAGGCAAGCGCCTGAGGAGCGAGCACCGGAGGCCTGCTGGACCAAGTTGGGGAGCGCAGCGACGAGGCCGCTCGCCGCAGCAAGAGGATCGGCTGGTGCAGTATCCATTATTCATGCACGGCCCCTTAGTCGCAGCGCACCGCTCGGAACGCGCCGTTGAGTTCCGGCGGTGGTGGGACACTTTGGCCGGAAGAGTTCAAGCCGCTGATGCGTCCCGTGATGCATCGATCGTTGATGCCGTAAATTTCGAGCTCGGCGTCTGGGCCATTGTTCCCCGGTATGAACGAAGCGCCGACGGTCGTCGTCGCGCAACTCGAACCGCAGCCGACGCCGGCCTCGCCCTCTGATCGCTGGCTGAAGTCCCAGTTGACGACGTGGTCGGCGAGATTGTAGACGCCCACGGCCTGCATCTCCTCCGGTAAGTCGTAGTTCAACGTCCACATCGCGGTGCCGCAGCCGGGAAGGAATGCGGTGGCGTCGCTAGAGCCGTTCGGCCCCGGGCACCCGAGTGCAACGTCCGAGAGCAACACGTGCAAATTGCCGTTCACCATACGCGCCCACCCGGTCTGCAAGTCGGGGATGAGGCCCGGGTCCTCGGGGAGCGGGTCACAGCCAGGGATCTCGGTGGCCTCCGCAACGCGGCTGCCGGGACCGAGGTCGCCGTGGTCGATCGTTTCCCCGAGCCCAACGGCGGGGATCCAGACTGGCGAACTCGCCAACCACAATAGTCGTAGCCGCTTGTAAACGCGGTTCATGGTGACCCCCCTGTCGGTGCTCCGCTCGATGCGGACGACGGCACGCAGCGCGCGAGCTTCTGGAGGACCGCGGCGCGGTACCGCCCATTCGGGAAACGCGCCAAGTGCTCTCGGTAACGCGCGCACGCGCGTTCCGGCGCTTGCAACTCGGTCAACGTGGCTCGTTCGAAGTCCACGACTTCACTCGCGTGGGCGTCCTCGACGCTCACCTTGCTCAGACGCGCGAGCGCTTCTTCGTACCGGCCTTGAGCGCGGAGCTCGAGTGCGAGCTGGAGGTCCGAAGGGGGAGCGGGCGGGGCCGCGGTGGTCGTGGCGTGACTACTGGCGGCGCCCACTCGCGCGGGCCGTTGTTTCGAACTCCTCGGGTCGGGGCCGGAAGACTGGAGCGGCGCGGGGGTTGCAGTGGCTGCGGCATCGGAGGCGCCCAGCGGTGAGGCGGTTACGGTGGACGCCACGCCGTCGGCCGCGTCACGGGTGCGGACGTTCACGACCTCGGTCTTGCCGGTCCTGGTCTCGAACGTCAGGCGTTGGCCCGGCCACATTTCCACGGCGCCGCGCCCTTGGTGAACGAAGCGTACGTGTCCAGAACGCAGGTCGACTTGGCTCGTTTGGTCGGTAACCGTGACCGTGAATTCGGTGCCCAACACCACGATGCTGGCCTCGGGCACTCGAACTTCGACGGGCGGCTCTCCTGGCCGGACCTTGCGCACGCCGAAGTGCGCGGTGCCCGCCGTCAGTGACACGCCGGTCTGGTTTTGTACGAGTTTGGCGTCCGCTTCGAGGTGCACGGTCATGGCGGAGAGGTCGACGTCGCAGCGGCCGACATAACGTGTTGCCATCGACTCGCGCACGATCTCACACCCGTGTTGGGGGTTCGGCGTGGACGTATTCACCCAGACGGCCAACAACCCGCACGCAGCCGCCAGCGGCAGCGCCCAAACGAACGGCACCCAGCGTCGCTTTCGCGGCGCGCGCACGTCGAGTGCGCGTCGGATCCGCGCGTCGGCGGCGGCGCTCATCGCGATCGTCTGGAAGGCCCGACCGTAACTCTTGAGCGTGGCAGGTTTCTTGTGGTTCATAGGTCCGCCTCCACCCCCAATTTGCCGAGTGATTCGCGGGCTCGGGTGAGCAGCTTGCTCACGTAACCTTTGGTATGGCCGAGGATGTCGGCGATCTCCTGCACGTCCTTCTCGTCGATGAAGCGCATCTGCGCGGCCACGCGTTCCTTGACCGGCAACTGTTCCAGCGCTTCGGCCACTTGACGGAGCTCCGCGCTCACCAGCGCCCGTGTCTCCGGCGTCGGCACGCTGCCAGCGGTGAAACGTAACAACCAACTCACCGGCGCCGACCGTGTCAGGCGTTCATGGCGCAGCCGATTGAGGCAACGGCGCGTGGTCACGCGATAAAACCAGCCATCCAAGTCGTCGACCTCGACCAACGAAAACGATTGACCGACGAGCTTGGTGAACACGTCATGGGTGACGTCTTCGGCCCACCCGACGCGTCCTCCGCCGTAGCGCAGCGCGAGTTGAAACACTTGCCGTTGGTAACGTTCGTACAAACGCGTGAGCAGCTTCGTCTCCGCCGCGCGCACCTGTGCCGTCGAGACCTTGACCTCGGCTACCACAGGTGCCTCCCGAGCGATACGGTCATCGCCGCGCTGAGCCGCTCCGTCTCCCACACGGGGACGTCGAAGACGCGGTGGGTGAACGTGGCCGAGTTGAGCGTCACGTCGACAGCGATCCCGGCGCGCCAATCACGACCCTGATAGACGAACGCGAGCGGCACTCTGGCGAGCGCGTTCAGGCGCGCGTCCCAGCCTTCGCCCGTAAACGCGTAGCTGTGAACCAGCAGCCCGACTTCGACCGCGGTGTTGAAGCGCAGCCGCTCGCCGAGCGGCAACGTAAACAGCGGTCCGGCGCTGGCTCGGTAGTTCCAGATGCTCAAGTTCCAGGAGTTGTCGAAACTCACGAAGTCCGAAACGTGGTGCACACTGGCGCCCGCGAGCACACCCCAGTGCGGCGACCGGTACATCGAGCCGCCCAGGCCGAGCACGAAGTTCGACCGCCCGCTGACGACGAACCCCAAGTTCACGTCGAGCCACGTCTGCTGCACCGGTACGGCTGGCTCCGGATCCGGGTCGAGTCCCACGTCGGCGGGCAACTCGGGGCGCTCGGCCTGCGGTTGGGCGGCGACTTGCGTGACCGGCGCGCCTTCGGCCAGCTCCGCGCTCACAGCAATCGGCCCCTCGGGTTCCGCGACCGTGTGCTCTTTCAACAGCAACGAGGCTTGGTGGAGCGCCTCGAGTGACGCCACCGCATAGTCGCGTGCGTCGATCGCCACGACCGCGTCGGGTGCTTGGGCCGTCCACACGCGCCATTGACCGTCGCCGAGCTCGACGACGAGCAACCTCACCCATTCGCCGGGGAGGGGGGCGGCGTTTGCCCCCACGAACGAAATGCCTTCTTTTTCGAGCGCCGCCTGCAACCAGGCGCGGAGCTCCGCGACCTGCGCCGGCGACGCGCCGTCGCCCGCGACGACGTCGAGTCTCACGGGGGGCGGCACCGAAGCCAAACCAGTCACGCTCGCCAACCACATGGCCAACCAACTCACCGCGCCACTCTCCCGTCCACGAACCTTGCTACCGACCGAGCGGAGGCATCCCGCGCGCGTGGGGTATCACCGTCGAGGGCGCCGTGCCCATCGTTTTCACCGGCGCTGAGGTGCGGGGTCGGGAACATCCGACCCTGATCACCCGCGACCCCACGCCGAGTTTCCTCGATTTCGACGCGAGGCCGCGATTGTTGGAAATCGCCGCGCTGAGCCCGCGATACGCCGACATTTGGCCTACGGACG
>CBINDO010000384.1:0-7125 GCA_966249405.1 uncultured bacterium
CAAAAGGGCCTGGAAGTCCAAATTGAGCCAGATAGTTCGGACCGTGCAATCCTTGGAGTCGTCCCACCACTCAGGCAGAATGCTATTGATGATCGCGTCTTTGAACTCTCGTCCCCCAGGGACATCGGCGACAAGGACCAGGTGCTTGCGTCTCGCATGTCTGGCTGGGTTCTTAGCGATTCCTAGGACGCACGTGCCGTCGGCAGCCAAAGCCAAGTAGGTTCGATCCATTGTCGAGGGACCAATTGCTGACATTAGGCAACCTCCTCGGCATACCCGGTCATGTCGTGCTTGCGGGTCGAGTAGTAGGTAGCTCGCCGAACGTAGCCGCTGTGGACGTCACCCAGTCGGGCTAGGTCATCCAGACAGTCCTCTCGCCACCTGATGAATTCTGCATAGCCCCCGTTGGGGCCCATGGCTCGCATGGACACAACGACTCCATCGCAGATCGCTGCCCAAGCCTTCCCTCCCGCAACTGGCAGCAAGGTACTCGGAAGTCCATAGCGCTGTATGGGCACGTGCAGAGTTCGAATGTAGCTCTCATCGTACAGGTACCGTTGTGGCGTTCGCAGGTTTCGATGGAACTTGGTTGTTGCTGCCACGATCTTTTCCGGCTTTGCGCGCTTTCTGATCGTGGTTGTTGAGCATCCGAGGATGCGGGCTGCTTCTTCTACCGATATGAGCATTGATGTCTCCTTGTTCTGGCGATAACCCGTTGCGGGTGCACAAAGGAGTTACACCGAGGTACTCCCCGCTAATGCGTGTGGCGGGTGATCGGGAGTTGTCCAGCGATCGGCAAACCAGCCGTTTTGATGCGGCATGCTCGCGGGCCGACACGTGTCGATTTATTTTCGGAGGGGCTTCGAGCACTCGCAAAACCTTAAAGAATTGGGGGTACTCGGCTGATTTTCTCTCAGGCTCTCAGAGTTATGAGGTGAGAGAGTAGACCCCGCGGATTACCTTCGAGTTCACGCGGAGTCTTGTTTTCGAGGGGTTTGTCGACCTTAAAGACTTGCTGGTACTACAGCGAACCCTGAGAAGATCTCAGGCTGTTCACTATTCCACACCATTTGGCAACTGTAGCGCGGACACTGCTGCCAAGCGGTTTTCCGCGTTCGAATGAGCGTAACGCTGAGTAGTTTTCAGGTCCTTGTGGCCGAGTAGTTCTCTGACCGTGTTGGCGTCAGCCTTCGCAGCGACGAAAAGTTGGGTGGCAAATTGATGTCGAAGTGAGTGAAAACGCGTGGATTTCAGGCCTAGTCGCTTCGCCCAACGCCTGTAAGCCAAGCTGAGGACATCAGAGTTCCAGACGTTACCGTCGCTGTTGGTACTCACGAGGTCATGGTCTTTGAGGCCCTTCAACGCTGGTGTTAGGATCGCTAAAAGTGCTGCATTTACAGGGATCAAACGCTCATCGCCGGACTTCGTCGAGTCTACAATTTCTACACCTCGACTCTTCGAAATTAAGATCGTTGGAGGCTTTGCCCTGAGATCGATGTCACCGCGTGTCAAAGCTCGAATCTCGCCTGCACGCATGCCAGCGAACGCGGCTAGAGCAATGGCCACCCGCTGGCCCTTGTTCTTCACCTTCGCCAGCAGCTGTACGAGTTCCTCCGGTGTTGTTGCGACAACTGCGGTCTTGCCCACCCGAGGCAGTGGGGGGAGGTTGGGGAGGGCATCGATGAGGACTCCAGGTTCGTCCGCGATTGGCCCCACGCTCTTGAGCACGGAGCGCAACACAATGTGATGGTTGCGCCGTGTCGAGTCAGCGCACTCGCCCTCCTTCATTCGAAGGTCCCAGGATTGGATCGACCTGTACGTGATCGTCGACAGCAACGCCTTGTCCCAATGTCTGAACCAGGGACCCTCCAGGGCTGCCAAGTACCCACGTCTGGTCGTCTCCTTCTTCGCGGGAAGGGAGTTATTCTTGAAGTAGTCGACCGCGTCCTCCCAGCGGTGGTCGGACTTCGCGACCTTATTACTAGGTGCTCGTTCGGGTTCGGCCTTGGACTTGTCGGTGGGGAGTTCTCCGAACCTCTCCCAATGCTCGGTTAGGGCTTGCTCTTCCGCTCTGGCCCCACGCTCTGTGTTGGACTTGGCCACTCTGCGGTAGCGGAGGGTGGAGCCATCCGATCGTACGAACAGACGATCGATCCACAGCCGCTCTTCCCCCCGAAGGGGTCTCTTCACGACGGGCATCAGACCACCTCCGTCACAGCCAGGATCGACCCGATGGATCGGTCCTGGCTGTGACGGACACGTCCACGTCCCAACCATCGCTGAGCAGGACCTTCCACCGTCCCGCCAACTTCCTGAGTCGAACCCCGTCGAAGCTGGCTTCCCGAACTCCATCTGGTCCGCACTTCGCTAACCGCTCTGCCCGCTTTCTCAGAGTGGTTGGATCGATGTCTAGATGTCGCGCAGCGCCCTCTAGGGACTGCCACCGTCTTGTTTGGCTGTTGCTCACCTACCGCTCTACACCGATCCCCCCAGTAAAAGTGACCATACACCTGTCGATTTGGTAACAAGCTTGGTAACAGACTCTGGAGCGGGTGTTTCGAGGAGCGTTTGACCCCTATTTTTCTAGGGTTTTCGTGAGTTGGAGCTTCCCGGTTTCGTAAACCGTAGGTCACCAGTTCGATTCTGGTAGTTGGCTCAAGCAAAACCCGAGGCGCGGCGAACGGGGGATTGGAGCGCGGCCCTCGGAAACTGACGAGGTCCGTTGCTTGGGATGCGGTCACCGCCGCTGCAGCCGCTCAGTCGATGAAACGCGGGCCGAGCCGAATTGGTTCAGGCTGTTCGAGTTGCGCCGTTCAGGCTGGAAGACGTCGAGCCCCGAGGCCCGACGCCTGAGGTCAGGTGAGCAGAAAGCAACTCGAGTCGACGAACACGCGGCACGGACGAGCCCTGGTTCGAACGGATGCCAAGCGCCGCCGTGGCGGGAGCTACTTCGCCGTGGTGTTGATGCTGGGGCTGGTCGCTGGTTGCAAAGAGGACGCTCCGCCGGCATCGGCGCCGCCCACACCGACCAACAAGGCGCCAGCGGTCCCCGAGGAGCTGGATGCGGGAGACGCGGGCATGAGCAGCGCGGTGACTTCCGCCGCTCCCGAAGTCGAGGAAGCGACGAGCGCCGCCGATGCCGCGCCAGACGCGCGCCCACCAAAGGCTCCCAAACCGAAAGCCGATGCGAGTCTCGATGCTGGCAAATCTAGCGACGCTGGTGATGCTGGCGACGGGGGCCGCTCGGACGCGGGTGACGCGGGCGACCACGGTCACGAAGATGGTTTGTGCAGCAGCCTGGGCTCCGAGGGGCCCAGCGAACCGGGCCTTTGTGAAGACGAGGGGGAAGACTGGTGCGAGTCGCCCGCCGTGGTTGCCGCGTGTGAAGAGTTTGCGACGAGCCGAGACGAAGGCGTGTTCGCCGCTTACCTCGACTGCCTCGACGAGGTATTCGAAGACCCCGACCTTTGTGATCGCGACGAGACGGCCCGATTGGCGGTGGCCGCAGATTGCGAAAAAACCGCTGACGCAACGGCTTGCGGCGCGCACGCCATCCAGTGCGAAGTGTACGAAGGTTGCGAAGGGTATACTGTCGCCCAATGCGACGCCGACACAGCGAGGTTCAACGAGCAGTACCTGACTTACGGAGCCCCGTATTTCGAGTGCCCGACGCCCGCGTCGATTGCGCTCGGAGAGTGACATGGAGCGGGGCGGCCATGCTCCTGGTCGCTTCATTCTGTCTCGGCGGATGTCGTGAGACATCTAACGAGGCCCCGCGCGAACGCGCCCCCGAGCCGCCGCAACCGCCGGCTTCGATATGTGGAGGGATGGAGTGCAGGACCTTCGGCACCAGCAGCGAGGCAATCGCGTCGTTGTTGGAACGCCGTCCGCTCGTGATCGCGTTCGGCGAGTCGCACGCTCTGCGTGGTGCGCCCGACGTGCTTACGGCAACCGAGCGCTTCGGAACCGACTACTTGCCGCTGCTGAGCGCCCGGGGTGCCTCCACACTGGTCGTCGAACTCATCAATCCACCGACTGGCTGCGAGAAAGAAAAAGCAGCGGTTGCCGCCGTGCAGCGGCCTGTCGTCGAACGTCAAGACGACGGTAACCAGGAGCGCTTTGTTCAACTGGGTCACCGGGCGCGGGCGCTGAATGTGGTGCCGCTCATCTTGGAGCCCACGTGCACCGATTTCGTGCCCGTCAGGCAAGCGGGACCAGACGGCGTCGCGGCGTTACTCGAACTCATCGCGGTGCAGACACGAGACAAGCTGGAGCGGCTCACTGCACGTATGGCGCCCGGAGCGTTCGTCGTGGCCTATGGCGGCGGGATCCACAACGACATCGCGGCCGAAGGTGAGACGAAGCCGTTTGCGTTTGGAGCAGCGCTCAACCGCGCGACCAGCGGTCGCTACCTCGCCGTGGACCTGATCGTTCCCGAGTTCGTCGGCGACACCGACGTGTGGAAAGCGCTCCCTTGGTATCAGCACTGGCCGCGCCTCGCGAAGCAAGGGGTCGTCTTGATCGAAACTCGCCCCAACGAGTTCACGCTGATCCTCGAGCGCGGCAAGCTGCGCCAGGCCCCGACCTCCGCGACGACTGCTCCAACCAGTAGCGGAGGGGCGAACGACGCGACCTCTTCGACGACGAGCGCGCGATGAACTCAAGGTGCGAGTAGCGCTCGAATCTTGCGCACGGCTCTCATCACCGATTCGTCCGTTTGGAGACCATCGAGATCGCGCAGCGGTACCCAGCGTGCCGCCACTGCGTCGCTTTGCGCTTGGTACTGATCCGAAGCCGCACGAAACAGAAAACGCACGTCGAAGTGCTCGTGCGCAGGTGTTCCTTTGCGCTCTGGGATCAAGTGAATGTCCAAGTCGAGGGGCGCGGCTTGCACGAGCTCCACACTGCACAGCCCCGTCTCTTCGAGTACCTCACGTTTGGCGGCAGCCGTGATGTCGCCATCCTCCACCTCGACGTGTCCGCCGGGCTGTAACCACAGGCCGAGCTTCCCATGAAGGATCAACAACAGGCGCGCCGAGTCTGGAGAGAGCACGAAAGCACTCGCGGTGAAATGGCCGGGCATCCAGTGCTCGCGCTCGAACGCGCGTGTGCCCTGCTCGGCCAGTGCCAGCATCCGGCGATGATGAGCGGCCTCGTTTTCGTCCGCCGAGTCGTAGTTCTGGAGTAACGTGCGAGTCGTCTCGGGCAGCGTGTTCATCGATGGGTCTCGAAGGTCGGCAGGATCTCGGCGGTTCAGCGTTCGGCTATCAAATCGAGCACCTTGCGGCCATATTTGTCGAGGACGCTCGGGCCCACGCCGTGGACTTTGAGCAACTCCGAAAGCGTGCTCGGTTTTGCCGAAGCAATTCCAAGGATGGCGCGGTCGGTGAGGACCGTGTAGGCCGGAGCCTGGTTCTCGGCGGCTTGCTGACGCCGCCACTCCTTCAATCGCGTCACGAGCTTTTCGCTGGCCCGGTCGAGCGCGACATCCGCAACGACGGTCGACCTCTCCGAGGGGCGCCGTGTGGTGCGTTTCGTTTGTGCGCGAGCGAGCAACGGGCTCGACAAGCGGAGGTCGGCGATCGACCCGCGCACCGAAGAGCCCGCAGCGGTGAGGCTGACGCGCACGAAGCGGATCACCTTCCCGTCCTTTTCGAAGTCGTCCTCGTGCATGTCGACGTAACCCTGTCGCCGCAGCGCCGCGAGCACGTCATCGAAGCGCTTGCGCTGGATGTAGCCTTCGCCGATGTCACGGAACAACTTGCCTACCGCTTGCCCATTGAACTCGCGCAAGCTGTGGATGATGGACTTTGCCACCTCGAGTTCGGCTGGCGTGGCGTTCTCGGAGCGCAAGCTCAGTGCCTGATGCGGGGCACAGATGTCGCACTGGCCGCAGGCCACGCCGCTGTCTTCTTGATCGCCGAAGTGAGAGATCAGCTTGAGCATGTGACACGCGGGTTCTTCCGTGAACGCGCGCATGGACGCCAGCTGGGCCTGCTTGTGGTTGAGCTGCGCTTCGTAGGTCTTGCGCCATCCCAGCCCGCCACGGACGTATTCGTCGTAACCCACCCGTTCGGCGCCATTGTGAGCCAATAGCTTCTCCAGGGCCTTGTCCAGGGCGTCCGCGTCGAGTCCCGTTTTGGCCGCGAGCCCATCGCGGGTAAGCGGCACTTGTCCGAGCGTGGTGAACACTTTGGAGAGCTGCTCCGGCGGAGGATAATCGCGCTCGAGAAACCACTCGTGCGTGCGCATGTCCGCGAGCGAGTGCAGCAAGATGGCTCGGCTCGGCTGACCATCGCGGCCAGCGCGTCCAATCTCCTGGTAGTAGCCCTCGATGCTGCTCGGCAACGCGCTGTGGATGACGGTTCGCACGTTGGGCTTATCGATCCCCATGCCAAAAGCGACGGTAGCGACGATCACGTCCACGCGCCCGTCGAGGAACGCACGTGAGACACGTTCTCGTTCGGAAGTGTCCATGCCGGCGTGGTAGGCGCGCGCCCCAATCGACGCCAGTGCTTCGGCTTGACGCTCGGCCTCTTTTCGCGTCGGCGCATAGATGATGGCGGGGCGCGACTCGGGTTTGGAAAGCAGTTGCAACAACAAATGAACGCGATCGTTCGGGGGCGTCTCGGTGACTTCGATGGCCAGATTGTCCCGTCGGAAACCAAAAACGAAGCGGCGCACGGACCCAACGCCGAGTTGTTCGATGATGTCGTCCTGCACTCGCGCCGTCGCTGTCGCCGTGAGAGCTACCACCGGCGTAGGCATCAGCTGCGGCAGGCGGCGCTGCAGCAGTCGGTAGTCCGGACGGAAATCGTGGCCCCAGTGGGAGATGCAGTGTGCTTCGTCGATCGCGATCAAGCTCGGCGGTTTCTTCGCGAGAAAGTCGGCAAACCTCCCCAACGCTAGACGTTCGGGGGCGATGAACAGGAAATTCAGCGTGCCGCTCAGGTAGTCGATGCACGCCTGACGGCTGTGTTCGCGAGGTTTGCCCGAGTGGATGGCCGCCGCATGAAGCCCCAACTCCAGCAGCTTGTTCACTTGATCGTCCATCAACGCGATAAGCGGGCTGACGACCAAAGTGGTGCCTCCGCGGGCGAGGCCGGGCAGCTGATAACACAGCGA
>CBINDO010000385.1:0-7119 GCA_966249405.1 uncultured bacterium
TGCTTCTTGCCAGAGGCGGCCTCGATCTTCGGAATGAAGAGGTCGCGGGTCGTCCCGGGCAATACCGTGCTGCGCAACACGACCGCCAAGGGCGTGGTGCGAGAACGCAAGGCCATGCCGATCTCGGCTGCGACTCCCTCTACGGCGCGCAGGTCCGGTCGGCCGCGAGTTCCCGTGGGTGTGCCCACGGTCACGATGACGACCTCGGCGTCCGAGAGCACCTTCTGAGTGTCGGTGGACGCCGTGAGACGTCCGTTGGCCACGCCGTCGGCGAGCAATTGCTCGAGCCCTGGCTCGACGAAGCTCGGCTTGCCGAGCCGCATCAACTCGACCTTCGCGGGGTCCAGATCTACGCCCACGATGTGATGGCCCCGCGCAGCGAGGCACGCACCAGCCACCGTGCCGACGTAACCCAAGCCCAGGATCGCAACTTTCATTCTCAATGTCTCCGGTACAAGTTCATCCGCCGGGCTGAGCTACCTTCGAAGGTGCCTCGAACAGCTCGACGATTCGTTCGTAGTTCTCACGCCAACGGGCAAGCTTCTTCGCCCTCAGCTGCTGCGCTCGGGCACGCAGCTCTTCACGGCGTGGGGTGGCTTCTCTCCAGGCGTTTGCCAAGGCGGTCGGTTCATTTTTCACCCACAAGCCGCCCTCCGCGAAGTTCTCCCTCAGGATTGGCCAGTCGGAAACGACCACGGGGGTGCCCAGGTAGATCGCCTCGTACGCGGCGCGCTGCATGGTGTGGTCGCGCGTGGTCAGCGCAACGACGAGGTCGGCACCAGCCAACGCCGCTAGGTAGTCCTCACGCGACAAGAAGCCGAGCAGCTTCACGTTGGGCGGCGCCGACTTCAGCAAATCGACGGCTCGCCCCTTGGGTTTGCCCGTGAGCCAGACGGTCACGTCGGGTGCCAGCCGTGCCGCTTCGATGACGACGTCGATCGGTTCGTCGGCGCTGTATGAAGCGACGTACACGGCGTGAAAGCCGTCGCCGAAATCGCGACGTTTGGGGGCGACCAATTCCGTCGGAACGTCGGGTACCCTCAAGGTGCGACCGTTTGCGGCCTCCACCAAGCTCTGCAGGTAGTCGTTGGTGACCGCCGTTACTTCGGCTTCACGACTGAAGAAGAACTGTAGCGCACGGATCTTCGCCCACGGCGTTCCCTCGAACGCTCCAGTGTGAGCATCGATACCGAACTTGGCGCCGGTGACCTTGCAGTAAGCCCACACCGGGATGACCGCAAACGTCGAGGGGCTCATGCACCAAACCACGTTTGGCCGTTCACGAACCAAGTCCAACGTCGTAGCGGTGAACTGATAAGCGTACTTGGCGAGCAGCGAGGCCGGCCCCGTGTGCTTGCGGTGCCGACGAAGAAACTTCATGCCCACACGGCGCGAGAAGTTCTCCGAACGGCTGCAGTGCGAACTCCAGTCGATGAAAACCCAACCCGGCCGTGGTGCGGGGTTCAGATCGGAGCGCTCTGCTTCCGAGGGTTGTGTGGTCGATTGTTCACTCATGAGACTCACTTCGGCGTCACTCGTTCGGTTTGGCCGCGCGTCGCTCCAAGGCTTGCACGACGGTGTACGTCGCGATGTTCACTATCTCCGTTACGCTGGCCCCAACCGGGATCGCGCCGACTGGCCCCGCCAGACCGACCACGAGCGGCCCGAGCGCCTCGGCGTCCGTCAACTTGACGAGGAGCTTGTACGCGATGTTGCCGGAGGTGAGGTCCGGGAACACGAGTACGTTCGCCTCCCCGTTCAGGGTACAGAACGGGAAGTTTCCTTGCATCTTCGTGTTGTCGATCGCCGTATCGGCCTGCATCTCACCGTCGATTCGAAGAGTGGGCCAGCGCTTGCGCACGATCTCCACGGCCTCTCGAACGGCCGCTACCTTCTTGTCCTGGTAGTGCTCGCCGAAGTCGGAATACGACAACATCGCGACTCGGGGCTCCTCGCCGAACGTCTGCGCGACGCGCGCGGTGTTGATCGCGATCTCGGCCAGCTCCTCTGCGTTGGGCTCGATGTTGACGGTGCAATCGCCGAAGAAGATCCGGCGTTCGCGGAACAACATCGCATACACACCGGACACGATGTCGCTCCCCCCTTTCAGGCCGAGCGCACGGATCGCCGGACCCATCGTCTCCTTGTACGGGCGACGCAGACCGCCGACCATACCGTCGACGACCCCCTGCTGGACCAGCATCAACGCATACCAGACGGATTGACGCATCAGCGTGCGAGATTCCCCCGGCGTCATGCCTTTGCGTCGACGCCGCGTCCACAGCGCTTCGGCGAGCGAATCGTTGCGCTCCGAGTGCGCGGGGTCTTCGACCTCCATACCGGAGATGTCGATGGCGAGGCTGTTGGCCGAGTCCTCGACGCGGCGCCGTCCGCCGATCAGAACCGGTCGGCAGATGCCTTCGTCGAGACAAATCTGCGCCGCCCGCAGGATTTGGGGGTGATGCCCGTCCGTGAACGCGATGCGCGGCTTCTCCTGCTGGGCCCGCGTCCGCGCGATCAACGGCTGCATGATGCCGCGACTGCGTTCGGTGAGACGGTGTAGCGACTCGCGATACGCGTCCAAGTCGCGGATCGGTGCACGCGCGACGCCACTGTCCGCAGCCGCCTTGGCTACCGCGGGGGCAACCGTGAGCAGCACGCGCGGGTCGAACGGCTTGGGGATGATGTATTCGGGGCCGAACTTGAGGTTCGAGAGGCCGTAAGCCTGAAGCACCTTGTCCGGCACTTCCTCGCGCGCGAGCGTCGCGATCGCTTCGACGGCCGCGCGCACCATGGCATGGCTGACGGTGGTTGCGCGACAGTCCAGTGCGCCGCGAAAGATGAACGGAAAACCGAGGACGTTGTTCACCTGGTTCGGATGATCGGATCGCCCGGTCGCGACGATCGCATCGGGTCGCGTTTGGCGCGCGAGCTCGTAGGCGATCTCGGGGGTCGGATTGGCCATCGCGAAGACCAACGGGTTTTTGGCCATCCCCGCCAGCATCTCCGGCTTGAGTACGTTGCCGACGCTGAGCCCCACGACCACGTCGGCGCCGACGAGCGCCTCACCGATCGTGGCGAAGGGCTTGTCGGTCGCGAGCGCCGCGATCGCCGGGTGCATGTTGGCGCGGCTCTTGGTCACGCAACCTTCGATGTCGAACATCACGATGTTGTCGCGGCGCACGCCGAGCGAGACGAACAGCTCTGCGCACGCGATCGCCGCGGCGCCGGCTCCGGAGAACACGACCCTTACCTGACCGATGTCGCGTTTGGCCAGGTGCAGCGCGTTGAGCAGCGCGGCGCCACAAATCACCGCGGTGCCGTGTTGATCATCGTGGAACACGGGGATGTCGAGCTCGGCTCGTAGTCGCCGTTCCACCTCGAAACACTCCGGCGCCTTGATGTCTTCGAGGTTTATACCGCCGAAGGTCGGGGCCAGCGCCTTGACGACGGTGACCATCTCTTCGACGGTCGGCGCGTTGAGTTCGATATCGAACACGTCGATGTCGGCGAACTTCTTGAATAGGTTCGCTTTGCCCTCCATCACGGGTTTGCCCGCGAGCCCGCCGATGTTGCCGAGTCCGAGCACGGCAGTACCGTTGGTGATGACGGCGACCAAGTTGCCCTTGGCCGTGTAGCGGTAAGCGTTCTCGGGATTCTCCTTGATCGCGAGGCAGGCCTCCGCGACGCCGGGAGTGTACGCCATGGCCAAGTCGCGCTGCGTGGCGAGGGGTTTGGTCGCGACTACCTCGATTTTACCCGGGCGACCTTGTTCGTGATAATCCAACGGACCGAAACGTTTATCCATATCACCCCAACCCTCATCAAAAGGCTTTTGGAAGCTTCAACACGCGTTGCGCAACGTAGCTGAGCAGCAAATTGTTGAACACAAAAACAGTGGACTCTCGGAGCTTGCGCTCGATGTGCATCTCACTCGTGAGCGCCCAGCCTCCGAACGTGGTCATCGCGGCGCGGGCCATCTCCCATGCGGCTTCCGATGCCAGAATCTTGGCCAACGCCGAACGGCCGCCCGCCTCGGCCCCTGACACCAACAATCGCAGAGCGTCTTGCCGCATCAAGTCCGCGGCCTCGATCTTGCTGTACGCCGCAGTGAGCGGGTACTGCACGCCCTGGTTCGTGCCAATCGGACGGTTGTGCGTCTCACGCGTTCGCGCGTGCTCCAGGCTCACATCCAAAAGGTAACGCGCGTTACCGATCGCTTCTGCGGCCGCCAAGATACGACGCAGCGAAAAGCCGCCCATCAAGCATTCTAGACCCTTGCCTACGGGTCCGATGCGCGCGCTGTCGGGTACCCGTAGTTGGTCGACGAAAAGCGCGGTCGTCATGCGGTTGACGACCATCGGCATCGGCCGCACTTCGATCGCACTGCCCGCTTGCCTGCGGTCGAGCATGAACAGCGTCGAGCCCTCTTCGGCAGCGGCCAACAGGAACAGCAAATCGGTGTGTTCCGCCATCGAAATGAACATCTTCTTGGCGTCCAGGATCCAGCCGTCGCCGTCGCGCTTGGCAACGCTCTGCAACTGGGTCATGTCGGCGCCACTGTCGCTCTCGGTCGCCGCGACCCCGAGGCAACGCACGGCTCCACTCGCGATGTCCCGCAGCACCTGCAGCTGCTCTTGCGAGCCGTGTCGGATGAGCACTCCACAGATTGCCATCTGCGCGTTCAACGTCGCGGCGTCGCCGCCGGCTCGGTTGACCTCTTCGATGACGGCCGATGCGACCATGGGCCCCGCGCCGTTGCCGCCGTGAGCTTCGTCGATCAGCGTGCCGAAATAGCCGTGTTCACCCATCGCAGCAAAGAACTCGGCTGGGAAGCGTCGGCTTTCGTCCACCTCGCGCCAGTAGTTGGGTGGAAACTGCTTCATCAATTCGCGCACCGCGGTGCGCACGGCTTCCAGGTCGGACGGGTCGACAATCACGGCCGTTGCTTACACCCGCTGCTCCGAAATAGCGACGCGACCAGGCCAAAATCTGGGCGCCAGTCACGCCGGCGCAAACGCCGAGACCGTGACAAAACGACCGGTCAAGTGGCCGACTGACCCGAGCGCTTCGGCGCGGAACGACGTGCGCGGCTCTTCACGATCGACGAACGCGCGGGCGCCAGATCGGTGGGCGCGCTGTCCAGGTCGCTGTCCCCGGACTTCCGCTTGGCGAGCATCGCCGCGCCCTTGGTGCTCCACCACTCGAGCGCTTCGGCCTCCGTATAGTGGGTGGGACATGTGAGGGCCAGTAGCTCACGGTGGAAAGCCCGCGCGTCCTCGGGCCGACGACTCGGGTCGCGATCGAGGCAACGCACCATGAACTGCTCCCAGTCCGTTGGAAGCCCATGCTCGAGATACTTCGACGGAGAAGCCGGGTCTTGCTCCAACGCCAGTTTCAAGACTTGGCCACGGGAGCTGGCTTGGTGCACGCGCTTGCCCGTCACCAGGAAGTACAGCAACGCTCCCATCGAATACACGTCGCTCGCTGGACTGAACGCCGTAGCATCGGAGATCGTCTCCGGCGCGATGTAACCCGGCGTCCCGAGTAACGCCACCCGAGTGGAAAGGCTGCTGTCCACGCTCGAGCTCGCGTCCTTGACCAACCCGAAGTCCAAGACCTTCACGAAGTCTGGAATTCCACCCCGCTCGCTGAGCATCACGTTTTCGGGCTTGATGTCCCGGTGCAAAATCCCTTTGGCGTGGGCTTCACTGAGCGAGCCTGCCACCTGGCTCATGATGTTGCGCACCCTGCCGAGCGGCAGTGGTCCACACGTCTTTACCAGCTCTCGCAGGGTCACGCCTTGCACGTACTCCATGGCGTAGTAGAAGACCCCCTGCTCAGTCTCACCGTAGTCGTAAACCGCGATGGTGTTGGGATGTGTGAGACGGCTCGTGTACCGTGCCTCGCGCTCGAAACGCTTGGAGAGCTCGGGCACGGTGGGATCCAGCCGGATCACCTTTACGGCAGTTGGCCGCCGCAAAAAAGCGTGGTGCGCCAAGTACACGGTCCCCATCCCGCCCTCACCCAGTTTACGCCCGAGCCTGTAGTTGCCCAAACGCTGCGCCGCGAAGATCTCGCTCTGGAGATTCGTCATCATGCTGCGCAACGCGATTAGACCCGCGGCCAGCAAGGTGGCCACCGTGCCGAAGCCGAGCGTGAACCATCCGGTGCGTCCCGCAGGCGGCTCCCAGCGCCACTGGATCGTCCAGCGGCGGTCGAGGTAGTTGAAGTCGCGCGTGTATTGGCGCTCGTCCGGGAAACGGGCGCCGTCCCACCCCACGGCGACGCCAGGCGGATGCGCAAACAACACGTCTCTATCTTCGGACGAAGCGTCGCGCAGGACGAACTGCATCCCGTCGAGCACCAACTCGTCCACGGCACCGGCGACCACTACTTGCGGCTGGAAGATGGCGGCGCCCACTCCCAGGATTTCTTCGCCCGAGCCGTCTTCTTTGGACCGCCGGAGCGGCGCGTTCACGGCGACGGAAAACGCTTCTTCGGGCTCCTCGATCAAACGAAACCGCGGGGACAATGTTGCGCGCCCCGTGGTGACGGCGCGGTCCAACATCCGTCGTCGCGCGGCGTCGAACGCGACGTCCAAACCGGCGACGGAGGGTTGATCGGGAGCCATGTACAGGATCGGATAGTACTCGGGTCGCGGCGGCGCGGCGACCATCGCTCCCGTAGCGTCCGGCTCTCTGATCGTGAGACGCCAAGCGCTCTCGAAGTTGGCGCGTTCGCTTTCCGCCACACGCACCGCCCATTGGAGCTTCTTCAAGCTCCGATGGCGTTCCAACAGTGGACGAGCAAAGGCGTCGAATTCGGCTTGCGTCACCGCTCCGCGTGCGTTGAGAAACGCGGGCAACGTCAACGCGGCCTCTACGGGTACCTGAAGCGCGAGGAAGATCGCGGACGTGGCGTCTGCCGCGCGACGCTGCTCGACCAATTGGTGGTGGGCTCGCTCCTGCTGCCTGGCGAAAATGAACGCTCCCAGCG
Organism: uncultured bacterium; assembly: GCA_966249405.1. Lineage (GTDB taxonomy): Bacteria > Myxococcota_A > Polyangia > Polyangiales > Polyangiaceae > SZUA-265. The sequence continues at coordinate 7,000 of CBINDO010000385.1, forward strand.
TACCCGCGCCACCGATTAACAGGGCGGCAATGGGCGGCAGGAGCGACCGTGTGATCCCGCCGAGGCCGACGCTGGCCGTGTCGCCCAGGTAGGGCCGCACGTGGCGCAGCCACCAGCCCA
>CBINDO010000386.1:0-7037 GCA_966249405.1 uncultured bacterium
CTCCTTTCGGCGGGACTTGCACCCGCAAGACAGCGCCCATGCTGGGCGCACCAAACACGAAAGGAGGCAGCTCGCTGCCTCCTCTCGTTCGTCAGACGTCGATTGACGCTGGCGCGGTGGGATCAATACAGATATTCGATACGCAGACGTCCACTGGTGGAGGTGTTCGTGAACTCGTTTCCAGCGATCGTCTTGTACTCGGCGACCTTGTTCTCGGCATGAGCCAGAACGAACTTCAAGTAGAGGCTGTTCCAAACCGTGTATTGCACGGCGGCGAACATGAGCTGGTGATCGTTGGTGTCCACCTTGCCCTTCGAGGCGTCGAAGCGCAGGTTCTCCCAATGGTTCCAGAAGGCGCCGAAGCCAAAGACGAGGGGTTCGTAGGCGGGGCTGACGTTGAGGAAGCCACCGAAAGACTGCACGGTGTTGCTCGCCTCGAGGTTGGCGTCGCCAAACGCGTCGAGCACGTCCTGAAAGCCGCGTGCAAACTGCCCGCCGAACTCGACGTAAGGGTCGAGCACGAATTGGGCAGCAAAACCGAAGCCGTTTTTGGACTCACCGAGCTTGAAGGTTTTGTCCTGAGGCGAGGCCTTGCCGTACTCCCAGCCCGCCTTAACCTTCAGCCAGCCGATGTCGAAGATCGCCGACGGACGAATGTCCCACTGATACGGCGCGTCCGCGAACTTGCTGTTGCCGGAGCCCAAGTGACCCAAGAGCTCGCCGCGGAGATATTTGGTCGGGTACACGTGAGCGGCGTAAGTGCCGAGCGAGAAGTTCTGGCGATCCCAGAAGTAGCTGAGGCCGTAGCCGTCGGTGGGTGAGGTCGGGCTCTTCGGGATCGATGCACCTTGGCGCTCCAAGGTGGCCCAGTCGAGCGCCATGCCGAAGTGGTTGGCGATCTCCCAGCCCTGAAAGCGTCCAACTGTGATGTCGAAGAGCCCCCACTTGCCGGCGCGGACCCACAGGTCGTCGGTCGTGGCCAGCACTTTGGTGGCGGGGTCCGGGTTCATGTCACCGGAGAGCACCGCTTCACCGTTACCCTGAACGAACCACTCATCGCCGGCGTTGTATGTCGGCGTGATGCGAACGATACCGCGCGTCTGTGTCGTCCACCGGTTCAGGTCGGCGACGTTGAACCCTGACAGTTGCTTGTCCGCGGTGATGTGAGCGTTGCTGAGATCGTTCCAGATGTAACCCGAAACGCCGACGCGAAATCCCGGCTTGTCACCGATCTGCGGCATGTACGGCCATTGCTGACCGTGAAACGTCCGCCACAACGAAGCGTATTTGATGCCGCGAATTTGGTCTGCTGGGTAGGCGGAACCGGGCAGTGACTCGAGGCCGATCAGACTCACCGTGGCTTCGCGTTCGGGAGTGGTTCCCGTGGCCGTGGCGGGCGCGGCCGGGGCCTCTGGCGTTTCGGAGCCGACTTCCACCTTGGCCGCTGCCTCTGCGGCGGCTGGCGGCTCTGACTTGTCCGCCTCGGGCAGCGCCTCCGGTTCCGCGGGGGACGGCTCCGGCCCCGAGGGAGGGGCGGCTGCCGGGACTTCTGCTTCAGCAGAAGCCCCAACACCGACGTCCGCCCCGGCGCTCGCGCTGGCCTCGCCGGTTGGCGCCACCGTCGGGTCCATTGGGTCTTGCGCCAACGCCGTGCCAGTAAAGGTCACAGATGCGGAGGCGAAGGACAGCGCTACACCGAACCCAAGGCCGTGGTTCTTGGGTGAATTTTTCTTGAAAGAATTCATTCTGTTAACTTATTCCAATTACTAAGCAACGGGGTAAAGCTCAATCGCCTGCTACCGTGAACTTGCCGACGAGTTCGGTCGTCTCGGCGTCCTCGGAATTTTTGCCGACGGCGACCGTGTATTCACCGCTGTCGATGATCCACTTGCCGTTCTCGGCTCCTTCCCAACGCCGCAGGTCTTGTACGCGGATCGGGAGTTTGGCGGTGACGGTTCCGCCCTTCGGTACGCTGACGCGCGCGAAGCTCTTGAGCTCCTTCCACGGACGGTCACCCGTGACGCCTTCGGGCTTGGGCGGCGGCTTGATGAACAGGAACACCACCTCGTCGCCGTCGACCTCGGAGTTGTTCGTTACGTCGACGCTGACCTCGAACACCGCGCGTTTGGTGACGGTCTCCGTGCACGGCATGCTCAGGTTCGAGTACTCGAACGTCGAGTAGCTCAGACCGTGGCCGAACGGGTAGATGAGATTGACCTCCTGGCCATCCACGTACTTGCGCCTGTCGTACTCGCGGTAGCCGAAGAAGTAGCCCATTTCCGTGACCGCATCCGCAGCGTCACCCTTGAACGGCTGCAACTGGTCTTGCGTCGGCCACGCCATCGGCATCTTGCCGCCGAAATTGGCTTGCCCGAAGATCAGCTTTCCGAGTGCCGTGCCGCCGCGTTGTGCGGGGTAACCCGCCCAAATCGTGGCTTGGTTCTTGTTGGCGTGAGCCAACCAGGGCAAGTTCACGATGTTGCCGGACTCGATGATGATGATGGTGGGCTTCATCAACGACAAGGCCGCGTCGACGAGCTCGGGATGACCCGGCGGCAAGTCGAGCGAGGGGCGGTCGCCACCCGCGGCAATGTAGTATTCCTCGCCTTCTTCCTCGGGCGTGTACCCGACGACCACCACGACGGTGTCCGCGGCAGAGGCAGCGTCCACGCTGGAACCGCTGGTAACGGTCACCGATGCACCGGCGACCTCTTGGATCCCCTTGAACGGACCGATCGAGCGCGCAGGATCGGCGTTGACGCGGCTCGACCCGCGGTCACCGAGAGCTGCGTCGGTCGCGAACTTGAACGTGCACTCTTTGGTTGCCGTCTGACCCTGACCAGTGTCCTCGGAGTAACCGCAGGTCTTGGGCACGGACGAGCTGATCTGGCGGAATGGATCCTCGACACCGAGCACGGCGATGTTGGTGGCCGCAGTCAGAGGCAACACGGGTGTGCCATCGAGGCCGTTGCTCAGGAGCACCGCCGACTTGAGCACCGTCTCCTCGGCGAGCATCTCGTGGGCAGCGTTGGGTTCCAACGAACCACCGTTGCCGCCGTCGGTGAGCGTGCTCGTTGGCGGCGTGATGCTCCATGGATCGCTGTCACGAGCCGAGTTGAAACGGTACTTCTGGGTCAGCACGCGCTTGGCTGCTTCGTCGACCAGGTTTTGCTCGGCGAGCTGAGTCGGGCTCAACGTGAACTCCGAGTAGTGAATTTGCCATGGCACTTCGATATCGGTGCCTGCGACCACAGCTTGTCGAACGATGGACTGGACCGTGGCCGCGTCCTTGTCGGTCTTCTGGTCACCGGGCATTGCCCACCAGTCGGTGAGCACCAAACCTTCGAAGCCCATGCCGCCCTCCGCCAAAGGCGCCTTCAGCACGTTGCGGAGCAAGTGTTCACTTTGCGTGGCCTTGACGCCGTTGACGAGGTTGTACGAGGCCATCATGCACGCCGCGCCGCCGTCCTGAACCACCATCTCGAAGTGGCGGCCGTAAATCTCACGCAGCGTCTGCTCGTTCATCACCGAGTTCTGGCTCGAACGGCCCTTCTCGATGTTGTTGGCCGCGAAGTGTTTTGGGCAGGCCGCGACGTACTTCTGCAAACCCACGGTGAGCGCGGTAGCCATGCGGCCAATCGCGTACATGTCTTCGCCGTACGTCTCTTGGGTGCGGCCCCAGTACGGGTGGCGGACGATGTTCATACACGGCGCGAGCAACATGTTGTTGCGGCTGGCGGCCGTTTCGTCGCCGATCGCTTCACCGATGCGGCGCTCGAGGTCGACGTCCCACGACGCTGCGCGCAACGACGGCGACGGGAACGCCGTCGCGAAGTTGTTCTTGTCGTCGACGCGGTTGTCTTGCCCAGCGTCCAGGTTCACGCCGCGACCGGCGTCGCGGTACCGCCAACCGCGGATCTTGCCGATGCCGGAAACCTCCACGTCGGGGCTGCGCTCGATGTCGCGGTAGTTCTTGTTCCCGACCGGGATACCCATCATCTGGCTAGCCTTCTGAGGCTGCGACATCGCCTTGAGGGTCGCGTTGACGTTGGTCGCGACCGCCTCGGAGATGCTGTAGGGCTCCATGTTCGCCTCGTCGAAGAATTGGTGCGGGGCGTCGGTGCAGCTGAACTCGAACGCGGGCAGCGGCGGGGTTGCCGTCACGGCTGCGGGAGCGCCGGGAGTGGGTGGTGTGACGGGCGCTGGCTGCCCCGGAGTGACCGGACCAGGTGATGGGGTCTGCTGCACCTCGGAGCGCGACTTGTTGTACGCCTCCATCGTCTTGCTGGAGTGGCCGCATGCGGCCGTCCAAACCATGACCAGGATAGAGGTGACCGAGGAGGGACTAAAGTGCACGGACCGACTCATTGACGTGATCTCCATTGGGACAATTTTCAGGTGCTTCGAGAATGCGCGGTACACGACGCAAGTGATCAGTCGTGAATTACCGAGATGCTTAGCCGTCCTCGTAGCGATAGTGAGGTGCACTGGTTTTGGGCGGCAAGGAGCCTTGTCCACCCTGAATTTGGGCACCGCGTCTATACACGGATCTCGCTACGGGGAAAGCCAAAAGAAGAACTCGTGTCTGGGCTGGCACCGGCCGAAACGAGGCCGGTGCGTCACAGTTATCTTTACCAGAACGAGGCGGCAGGCCCGCGCTTGGGGCTGTCGCTGCATGGGGCGCCATGAACATTCATTCCGTGAGTGATCCGAGAAACGCTGGTTTGAGCGAAATTCGAACGAGTGCGATCACCGGCGCCGGATCTGCTCGGAGTGGCGGCGCGTCGAAGTGCCCTTTCGAAGGACAGCCCAAAAATCCAGCAGCTCCACCTCACTTACGACACGCAGCGCCCTCCAACGCCGTGCACAATATTGTGCCGCGCGTCATGGCGTCGACGCGGGAAACGCTTCCAACTCGCCTTCTCGGGAGCCGTTTCGACGTGGGGGCGCTCACCCGATCAAAAACGAGACGAAGTAATCCAGCGCAAATACTCCGATGGCGCTCACCACCACGCTGGTCTTGACGCTCTCCCCGACTCCCGGCGCGCCACCCTTCGTGGTGATCCCGTATTGGCAGCTCGCCAGCGCGATGACGACGCCGAAGAACACGCTCTTGATCAAGCCGTGAGCCACGTCGCCAAACGTCAGTTTGTCTCCAAACACGCCTTGAAAGAAGATCGCCGGCTCGACGCCGAGCAAAACGTCCCCCACCGCACCCGCACCGACCAACGCGAGCACGTCGGAGAACACGGTCGACAGAAAGAACGTCGCGACCATGGCCAAAAATCGCGGCGCGATCAAATAGCCAATCGGGTTGATCGCCAATGCACGCAACGCATCGATCTGCTCGGTGACGACCATCGTGGCCAACTCGGCGGTGTTGTTCGCGCCAACGCGGCCCGAGAGCATCAGCGCCGTCAACAGCGGCCCGAGTTCGCGAAGCGTGGAGAACCCGGCGGCCCAACCGAGCAGTCCCTTGGCGTTGAAGCGCTCGACCAGTGGCGCAGCCTGCACCACCATGATCGCCCCGACGAACAACGCCGTGATCACGACAATGGGCAACGAGTGAACGCCCATTCGATACAGATGCCGCACCACCTCGCCCTTGTCGAAGTCGGCACGCAGCACCTTTCCAAGCACTTGCCCAAACAGCACGCCCATCCCACCGATCGTGCCCGCCAGCTCCAAGAACCAACGACCCAAGCGCCCGAGCACCGAAGTCGACGGCGCCCCGTCGGCGCCGCTCGCGACGCTACTCACACTCACCACCGGCATTGTCCGCGGAGCACCCGTCGATGTCCTCTGCTGGCGCTTCCAACGTCGCTCCAGTCACCGACTTCGCCGGGTTCGTCCTGGCGGCAACCTTGTTCACCGGTGGCAGCCTCCTTGGAGGGACATCCACGGGGCGCGCCTGGTGAACGGAGTGGCCGGTGCTGGGGATTTTGTAGGAGCGTTTGGCCAAAATCGTGTTGGAGCGCAGGCCGTTGACCCGCTTGATGGCCTTGACGGTCGTCCCGAACCGCTTTGCCAAGGACAACAAGGTATCCCCCTTCTTGGCCTTGTAACTCACGAAAGTGGTCGCGGGTTTGATCTTGCCGGCGCTCAGCAACGCGCCGTAGCAGCGACGGCCCGTCTCTTCGGCGATGGGACTGTAGAACCGTACGTGCAGGTGCGTCGCGTGACCCTTGGCGTGGCGGATGAGCGGCGGTCTCGAGTATCCCCGACCCTTGAAGACGTCACTCAACCACTGCTCGTCTTCCCCGATCGAGGTCGCGTATTCACGCAGCAACGCCTGGATCGAGTGGTCGATCAGGATGAATCGCACGTCGGTTTCGGTGATGAACGCCCGGACCAACGCCCAAGTGCGGGGCAGGTCCAACGTCTCGCGCGTGCCCCGCACGTACCAGCGGTGCGCCTCCGGCTTGTAATAGTAGCCGACGTCCACGTCGGTCCCCGCTTGGTGGCTGCGATGGGGATTGAGGTGGCCGCCGTAACGAGCGCTGAGGTGGCCAATCGGTAAGCGTGGCGAATCAGGGAACGCCTCGTGCACCTTGCCAACCGCTCGTATCAGGCTGTCGACGGTCTCCTGAGTGCCCCAGGCGTGAGACGCGTCCACGCGCTCCCAGCGAGGATCTTCGGGCAACTGGACGGCGTTGAACAGCGCGCCTCCGTTGGGGGCGCCGACGCTCATTGGTCCGAGTGTCTGCGGCTCCTCGCGCACCGCGGCCAGCAATTGGCTGGCGGTGCGGTGTGCCAGCGGATGCGGCGGGCGCGGGGTGAGGGCAACTTGGTCTGGACCCAGTTCAGACGCGTCGAGTTCGTCACTTTCGTCGTCGATGCCGTGTTCTTCGTCACTCGTCGTGTCCGCGACACCGTGAACGCGAGCGTTAGCTGTCGACCCAAAGGGGTCGGTGGCAGATGCATGGCCGTCGTGTGACGGTGCGTCATCGTCAGGTGCCGCTACACTCGAAGTTTCGACGTTGGGCGGCGCGGCCGCGTACGTGCAGACGACCTACGCGTGGCGGACAGACGGTGCG
>CBINDO010000387.1:0-7034 GCA_966249405.1 uncultured bacterium
AGTTTCGTTCACCAACCGACATTCGACACCGATATGACGGCTGGCTCAAACCGCCGCTCTAGGGGGGCGAAATCATGGGTGTTCTTGGCTCCACACTGACCGAAGGTGGCAAATCGACACACACCGGCGACGGCCCGGGCCTGCGCCTGATGACGCCATCGAAACGCTTCGCGAGGCGCCACGAGAAGCCGTGTGTCTCGCGAGTCAGTGCTGGGTCTTGTGTACCCGCTGCAGGACGATCTCTATCCGACGGTTCTTCTGTCGCCCCGACTCGGATTGATTGGTAGAGACCGGCCGATATTGTGAGAAGCCGGCCGCGACCAGTTGTTGACCCGGCACCTTACCCTCTTCCTGGAGGAACCGGACGACGTTGCTGGCTCGCGCCGTCGACAGCTCCCAGTTGGTGGGATAGCGCTCCACGAGCTCCGGGGTGACGATGCGTTGTGTATCGGTGTGGCCACCGACCCTGAACACCTGGGCGGGGGACAGTCGTCGCATCGTCTTGGCGACCTCCCGTAAGAGCCCCTTGCCGGCCTCGTTGATGGATGTCTCCCCACTGTCGAACAACAGGCGGTCCGAGACGTCGACGACTAGCTCGCCCTTGCGTTCTTGGATCAATACGTCACCGGAAGAGATCTGTGTGCCGAGCACCTTGCTCAGTTCCTTGCGCGCGCGCTCCAACTCCGTGACGGCCGTTTCCTTTTCGTGGAGCGCGCGCTGCAGTTGCTCTTGGACGGCTAGCTTCTGCTCGGTGAGGTTGTCCTTGTCCGCGAGTAATTGTGAGAGCAGCGCCTCCTGCGCTTTGGCAGCGCCTTTGGCCGTCGCGAGGTCGTCGTTTACCCGTTGCAGCTCTTGGGTCAAAGCATCGCGCTCCTTGCGGGCTGGCAAAGCGACTTGAAAGAGGATCAACCCAGCTGCTAATCCGGTGCCAGCAATGCCCAGCCACAGGGGCCACACCTTGGTTTTCGGGTTCGCGATCTCGGTCGTTACGGGTTCGGTCATGGTCGTCTCCGGCCCCGATTGAGCCACGCTCGTGATCGAGAGGCAACACTTCTGTCCGGAGTGGTATTCTCGGGCGCGAGAAGATCCGGCTGCGCTTTGATGAGCCTTTGCGGGTTCGATCGGGTTCCGCGGCGTACTCGACTGGCAGGGGTGGGAGTGAGCCGCGCTTGGACTGCAGGGGCTGGGCCCAGCCCAAACCAAACACGTCGACAACCACGACTCGATCTGGCAAGGGGAGCTCGTGTCGCAGCAGGTCGTCAGAACGTGGTGGCTCGCGTGTTGGATTGCGCTACTGGTCTCGGGGCTGTTGTCCCCCGACGCGCACGCGCAGCCCGAAGGCGAACGCGCGAACGCGGCGCAGGATCAGGGATCCGAACCCGGCGGCGAGGTCGCGGCGGCACACTGGTGCGCGTCTGGTTTGACCAGGTTGACGGCCCGGCTGTGTTACTACTCGCCCGAGTTCGCTGCCGACGAAGATGCCGGGACGTTGGTGGTGTTCCTGCACAGTTTGGTCAGCGCCGCTCCCGGCGCGGCGTGGGAGCAACAGCTGCGCATGCAGCGTTTGGCAGACACCTATCGGTTCACGATCTTGATCCCCCAAGGGCGTCCCGGTTTGGGGCCAGGTCGCGATCCCGACGTGTTGGCTTGGCCCACTGCGCAGGAACTCCAGACACAACACGAGCCGGACTTGCTCGCCGAGTGGCAGGCTGGGCTCGAGCGAGCCAAGAGCTTGCACGGCCCGTTTGCACGGGTGCTGCTCGTAGGTTTCTCCAACGGCGCCTACTACGCGACGTCGCTGACGTTCCGCGAGCGGTTCATGTGCGACGGGGTTGCCGTGTTCGCGGGCGGAAGTGGCGGTAAGTATCAACGTCTCACCGCGTCGCGAGCCAAACGACGCGTACCGATGTTCGTCGGGTACGGTACGCTCGACCCCGATAACCGGCAACAGCGAGCCCTGGTTTCGTTACTGAAGACGCTGGGCTGGCCACATCGTGCGTTGGCGGCGAAGGTTGGGCACACGGTCGCGTCTGAACAGATGCGGGCTGCACTTCGGTTCCTGGGTCACCCCGACCGGAAGCCGCGCTGACCCGTTCCAGTCCACCTTTCAAAGTTGTCGCTTGACTTTATTGAGTGAAAGCTCATTAATTCGGGCATGGCTTCGGACGACCAAAAACTCCCGCCGCCGGTAACGAAGGGACGTTCCCGCCGGGGACGGCCACCGTCCATCGATACGGACGCGATCCTCGAGGTCGCCCGGCAGGTATTCCTGGAGCAGGGTTTTCGAGCCACTACCCAAGAAGTGGCGGAGAAGGCCGGTATTTCCGAGGGTTTGCTCTTCCACCGGTTCAAAACCAAGGAGAGTTTGTTCCGCGCAGCGATGAATCTGCCGCACGAGGCGTTGCCAGACTTGCTGCTGCACGCCGTCGAAAAGTTGCATGGGATGGAGCTGCGCGAGGCGTTGGCTCACCTGGCGTCCGCGCTGCTGGAGATCGGTAAGGTGGGGATCCCACTCATGATGATGAGCTGGTCCAACCCGAACCTCTGCAACGACATGCCTTACGACAAAAACAAGGCTCGTTTCCGCGAGGTCATGAAGCGGCTCGCCGCTTACTTCGAATCCCAGATGGAGACCGGCAAGATCCGTCAAGTGGATCCCGAGGTCATCGCGCGGACCTTCGTAGGCGCCGTGCACCATTACTGCATGACCCGGATTTTGGCTGGGAACGAGGCCGGGACGATCATTCCAGAAGCCATGTTTGTGCGCGGTTTGGTCGACCTCGTGCTTGACGGGCTCATGCCCAGGCCCCACACGAGCGCGACCTGAGCGACGGCTAGAGAAAGAGAGCAACGGGAGAAGCGAAAGCGGCCATGAAACATATGAAATTATTGAGTCTAAGCTCTGGAATCGTGGGCGCCGCTTTGGCGTTTTCCGGCCCCGTCTGGGCGTTGCAGCCGCTCCAAGAGTTTCTGGCCGGGGCCCGAACCCAGAGTTTCGCGGCGCGTGAACAGACCGCGAACGAACAGCTCAGAGTCGCCGAGGAAGAGGTGGCTTTCGGGCGTTTGCTGCCGTCCCTCACGGCACGCGGCACTTATTCTTACAACCAATACGAGGCCAAGGTGACGGTGCCTGGCTCGAGCACCTCGATCGTGATCACGCCGCACCACCAGCTGGACGCGGTGTTCCTGTTGGAGGCTCCGCTCTTCGATCTCGCGAGCCGCGCCAGGCACGATCAATCGGAGTTGATGCTCGAAGCGACCAAGTTGCAAGGTGAACTCGTTGGCCTCGACTTGGACCGCGCCGTCTCGCGGTTGTATTCCCAGTTTGTCGCAGCTGCGGCTGCCGTCAGCGCCGCGGACCAGAGTTTGGCGCTCGCCCAGAAGAACCACGACGTAGTCAAAACGCGCGTCGAACTCGGTGCCGGGACGGAGCTCGACTTGGCGCGGGCTTCGGCCAACCTCGAGCGCGCCAAACAAGACAAGACCGAGTTCGAACTGGTGCAGAAGCTGTACGCCCGTCAGCTGAACACCCTCAGCGGCCTGGAGCCGACCGCGGTCACGGCGTTCCCCGAGGACAACTTGCAGCCCGAGGCGCCGCTGAGCCAATGGCTCGGTGTCCAAAATACGCCTGTGGATCGGCTCGCCGTGAAGCTGACCGAGGCCGTCGATGCGGGCAAGCGGGCGTCCGACTACGCGCTGCTACCGACGTTGTCGGCGACGGCTCAAGAGCGCCTCACCAACGCAACGGGCTTCGCGGGCAAGGCTGCATCCTACACCCTGCAGGGCGTGCTCACCTGGCGCCTGGACTACGCGACGCTGAAGTCCAGAGAGGTGGCCAATGCCAACTTGGCGCTGCAACAGGTACGGACCGCCAAGACCCGACGCGACATGGAGGATCAGATCTTCACGGCGCATCAGCAGATCCAATCGGGGATCGCCAAGAGCACGGCCGCTCGCGCCCAGGCTGCGGCGGCGAAAAAGGCCGCCGAGCTCGCGCTGGAGCGATACCAAGCAGGCGCGGCGACGCAGCTCGACGTGACGCAGGCTCAGCGCGATGCGTTTACGGCAAATGTGTCACAGATCCAGGCCGACGCGGACCTCGCTTACGCGCGTGTCCTGCTTCGAGTCAACGCCGGACAGGCCATGGGGGCCGAACCCCAACCGAAAGCCACCCCATAAACTCAGTTTTGCTCCCGACCGTTAACCCACGAAAGTTTCAAGTATGTTCCAGTCTGTTCCCTCCCGAATTCGAGCGGTTGCCCGCGCAGGGTTGTTGATGGGTTGCGTAGCCTCGGTCGCGGCCATCGGATGCAAGAAATCTGGCGCCGACGCGAGCGCCGAGGCTTCTGCGACGCAGGTCGCCGAGGAGCCTCCGGTGCCAGTCAAGACGGCGGTCGTGGCGCCGATCACCGTCCCGCGCTTGTTGCGTCTCACCGGTAACCTGCGCGGTGCCAAAGAGACGGACCTGGCCGCTAACGTCGCTGGAATGTTGACGGCGACCAGCGTCGAGCGCGGCCAGACCGTCGCCGCGGGTGAGGTGCTCGCGCGCGTAGACGTCCGCGCCGCGAGCCTGGCGCTCGCCGAAGCCAAGGTGCAGGTGGAGAACACGAAGCTGCAGCAGAGCATCAGCTCAGCCGATTGCGTCCGCTACGAACAACTCAAAGCGCGTGGCGTGGTAACGGACCTCGAGTTCGATCAGGTTACGGCCAAGTGCAAGATCGCGCCTGTATCGATCGAGGCTGCGGAGGCGCGTCAACGCATCGCCGCCAAGAACGTTGGCGATGGCGTAATCCGGTCGCCCTTTGCGGGTGTCGTGACGGAGCGTTATGTGGACGTCGGTGAATACGTTCAGGCGTCGAGTCGAGTCGTTTCACTGGCGCAGGTCGACCAGCTGAAGCTCGAGTTCAGCTTGCCGGAGCAACACTTCCCCGAGGTCAAGCTCGGGGCCGACGTGCAGTTCCGCGTTGCCGCGTATCCGAAAGCGGTCTTCGTCGGCAAGGTGAGTCACATCTCCGGGGCCGTGAGGCCCACGCGCGACGTCCTCGTCGAGGCGCGCGTCGACAACGCCGACAAGAAGTTGCTGCCCGGCATGTTCGCGGACGTCGAGGTGACGGTGGGCACCGAGGAGCTCCCCGCCGTGCCGGAGTCTGCGGTGTTCGAGAAGAACGGCAAACTGAACGTGTTCGTCGTCGTCAACAACACGCTCGAGCAGCGCGTCTTGCAGCCAGCGAGCGCCGTCGGCGGACATTTGCCGGTGCGGCGTGGCGTGAACCCGGGGGAGAAGATCGTGGTGGCAGAGACCAACGCCCTCAAGAACGGTCAACGCGTCAACTGACGGAAGCAGAGGAGGTGCAGTCATGCAGTGGTTAGCAAGAATATGCGTCCAACGCCCGGTGTTGGCATCGGTGTTGATGCTGGTGGTGCTGGTGCTCGGCACCATCGGTTATCGCGGTCTCGGCGTCGATCAATTCCCCAACGTCGACATCCCGGTCGTAGTGGTGACCACGCGCTTGCCGGGTGCGGCGCCCGAGGAAGTGGAGACGGACGTCACCGACAAGATTGAAGGTGCGGTAAACCAGATATCGGGCGTCGACGACCTGAACTCGGTGACGAGCGAGGGTGTTTCTCAGGTCATCATCCAGTTCAAGCTCGACAAGGACACGGACGTCGCTGCTCAAGAGGTGCGCGACAAGGTCAACACCGTGCTTCGAGACTTGCCTACCGGCATCGAACAGCCGATCATCAGCAAGGTCGAACCCAGCGCCGCACCGGTGCTGTATCTGGGCGTACGCGGGGCGGGTCGCAGCGTACGCGACCTCACCGAACTGGCGGACAAGAAGGTCCGGCGGCAACTGGAGACGATCCTCGGCGTCGGTACGGTCGACATCATTGGTGGCCGCAAGCGCGAGATCCACGTGCTCATGGATCCGATAGCGCTCCGCGCCGACAACTTGACGGCTGTCGACGTGCTGCGGACGCTCCAGCAGCAGAATCTGATGACGCCGGGCGGCAACCTCGAGACGGGTCCTCAGAGCTTGACCCTGCGCATCAATGGTCGGGTCAACTCGGTCGAAGCCATTGGTCAGCTCGTGATTCGCTCCGACGAGAACCGCATCCTGCGGCTCTCCGACGTGGCAAACGTCGTCGACTCCGAAGAGGCGGTCGAAAGCTTGGCGCGTTACGACGGTCAGGAAGCGGTGGTGCTTTCAATCGTAAAGCAGTCGGGCACCAACACCATCGAGGTCGTCGACAACGTGTTCAAGCGCATCGAGCAGATCAAGAAGAGTCTGCCGAGCGATGTCGAGCTGCAGGTGATCCGCGACAACTCGCAGACGATTCGTACCAGCGTGCATTCGGTGATCGAGCACTTGGTCGTCGGTGCGCTGCTGGCGGCGCTCGTCGTGTTGCTCTTCATCGGGAACGCCCGCTCTACGCTGATCGCGGCGCTGTCGATCCCAATCTCGGTGATCGGTACGTTCGGCCTGATGTGGATGCAAGGGTACACGTTGAACAACATCACCTTGCTGGCCCTGGCGCTCGCGGTGGGTATCGTGATCGATGACGCGATCGTGGTGCTCGAGAACATCATCCGCTTCATGGAAGAGAAGAAGATGAAGCCGTTCCCCGCCGCGGTGCTGGCCACCAAAGAGATCGGCTTCGCGGTGCTCGCCACCACGCTGTCGCTCATGGCGGTGTTCATTCCGGTGGCGTTCATCGGTGGTATCCCTGGTCGGTTCCTCAAGAGCTTCGGCTACACCATGGCGTTCTCCATCGGCGTCTCGCTGATCGTGAGCTTCACGCTGACGCCGATGTTGTCGGCGCGGCTCTTGCGCAATCACGAGAAACCCGGCGTGCTCACCAAGGTCGTCGATTGGTTTTATCGTCCGATCGAGCGCTTCTACATGGCGCTCCTCGGGTTCTCGCTCAGGCGCCGTTGGGTGATCATGGTGATGTGCGGGTTGGTGCTCGGCTCTTGCATCCCCGTTGCCAAGTCGCTGCCCGGTTCGTTCTTGCCGATTGACGACAAGGCCAAG
>CBINDO010000388.1:0-7033 GCA_966249405.1 uncultured bacterium
GACGTTTCGCGCCGAATGCTGATTTGGAAAACCAAGGGATTGCTGGGCGCCGGTGGACTGCGGGCTGTGCGGTTGGGAGATGGCACGAGTTTCGCTTTGATAATTGCATGCGTCGATAATCGCCGCCGTTGTGTCAACCAAGTTTCCGGATCAGGAGAACGCATGCCCGTCGTTGATAAATCCCCCAACAAAGCTGGTGACTTCCTCGTCGATTACGAAGAAAAAGTCTTCCCTGACGTCAAGGCGGAGCCCGGCGAGAAGGCGCTCGTCACCTTCCACACCGTGGCGTTCGAAGGATCGATTGGGCTTGTAAACTTGTTGCAGGCAACGCGCTTGCTCAGGAAGGGATTCGAGACGTCCGTGTTGCTATACGGTCCCGGCGTGACTTTGGGTGTCCAGCGCGGCTTTCCGAAGTTGGGAGACGAGGCATTCCCAGGGCACCTGGCCATGAATGGCCAGCTCGGTAAGTTCATGAGCGAAGGCGGCAAGGTATACGCCTGTCGATTCGCGCTCCAGGCACTGTACGGCCACGGAGAGCCCTCGCTCATTCCGGGGATTCGACCCATCAATCCGTTGGACGTGCTCGACTTGATCCTTCTTCACCGAAAGTCGGGTGCGTTCATCCTCAATACGTGGACGCTTTGAAAGGGGGGCACATGTCTCGAGTAGTGCGTGCAGCGGCTGTTCAGTTGAGCCCAGTCATCGGCAGTCGCGATGGTACCGTGGAGAAGGTCATCGCCGCGATCGATGATGCTGCGAGCGAGGGCGCACAATTGTGTGTCTTTCCCGAGACCGTGGTGCCCTACTACCCATACTTCTCCTTCATCAAAGCACCCATGGCGATGGGCAAGGACCATCTCCAGCTGTATGAAGAATCCGTGGTCGTGCCCTCGCACGTGACCGACGCGATTGCCGCGGCCGCGCGTCGGCACGGAATGGTCGTCTCGATCGGCGTCAACGAGCGGGATGGCGGTTCACTTTACAACGCGCAGCTGCTGTTCGACGCGGACGGGACCTTGGTGCAAAAACGTCGCAAGATAACGCCGACGTTTCACGAGCGGATGGTTTGGGGACAGGGCGACGCTTCGGGACTTCGTTGCGTGGACACCGCGGTCGGAAGAATCGGCAGCTTGGCGTGCTGGGAGCACTACAACCCGCTCGCTCGCTACGCGTTGATGGCTGATCGCGAACAGATTCACGTCGCCATGTTCCCAGGGTCCCTCGTGGGACAAATCTTCGCCGACCAGATCCAAGTCACGATCCGTCACCACGCCCTGGAGAGCGGCTGCTTCGTCGTTAATGCGACGGGCTACCTAAGCCCCGCGCAGGTCGAACAACTCGCAGGGCAAGGTCCGGCGACAGGAGCGCTCGTGGGCGGCTGTTACACTGCGATCATTTCCCCGGAAGGGGTGGTCCTGGGGACTCCACTCACGGACGGTGAAGGCATCGTCGTCCAGGACTTGGACCTTGGGCTCATCACGAAGCGCAAACGGATGATGGATAGCGTAGGCCACTACAGCCGGCCGGAGCTGCTCTCGCTCGTCATCCGCGAGGAGCCCGCTTCCGTGATCGAACGCTTGTCCGAGCGCGGCGAGGAGCCGGACGCTCCATTCTCCGAGGAGGTCGTATCACGACGGCGGGATACGGTCGTGCTTCCTTCAGCGTCGGGAGTGCGCCATGTTCACTCCTGACGACTTGGGCGGCACCGCGAGGGTCCGATTGCCGCTGGTTGCGAGGCCAGAACCGCGGCGCGAGCGTGGCAGTCCGCCGCGCATCAGCGCCGCGTTGCTCGGTGAGCTGCAGAGCTTGGGGATGCGGATGCAGGATCCAGGCGCGGGCGTCTCACGGACGGGAGGAGCCGGCCCGAGTGATCACAAGGCCGTGAGGGTCGCGGGGCAAACGATCATGGTGCCCGTGTTCACGCACGCGGTAACACGCTCCCCCTTCTACGCCCGACCTAGCTCGGCCGGGCGATGGCTACTGGAACGAGACGGCGTGGCCGTCGGAGAGCTCGAGTTCCCGAAGCGCCCTCGTTTCTACGACGGGGTGACCGCCGACGGAATTCCGTACTGGAAACTCGCAACCCTACACAGCGACGACGTGCTGGCGACGACGGTCCTGCAGAACTGCGTCCGGTACGCGCAGCGAGACACCGCTTGTCAGTTCTGCGCCATCGGTCTCAGTCTCCAGGCGCGCAGCACGATTGCCCGCAAAACCCCGGCGCAGCTTGCCGAGGTGGCTAGAGCCGCCGTGGCTCTCGACGGTGTGAGACACATGGTGCTAACGACCGGCACGCCGCCGGGCGAGGACCGCGGGGCACAGATCTTGGTCGAGTCGGCACGCGCCATCAAGGCGGCGGTTGCGCTGCCGATTCAGGGGCAATGTGAGCCCCCCGACGACGACGTCTGGTTCGAGAGGTTGGCTGCGGCTGGCGTCGACACGTTGGGCATGCACCTCGAGGCGGTCAGTGAGGAGGTGCGCGCGCGCATAATGCCAGGCAAAGCGACGGTCCCCGTTTCGCGTTATCTGCATGCGTTCGAGGCGGCTGTTCGCGTCTTCGGGCGAGGTCAGGTCTCGACGTACATATTGGCTGGATTGGGAGATACCGAACCAGACATCGTTGCCATGAGCGAGCGGCTGGCGGGGCTCGGGGTGTATCCTTTCGTCGTGCCCTTCGTTCCGATTGGGGGGACGCCGCTCGAAAACGCGCCGCCGCCGGACCCCGCCTTCGTGCGGTCGGTGCTGGACAAGGTGAGCGCAGTCGTTTTGCGCGCTGGCCTCTCGAGCCGAGACATGAAGGCTGGCTGTGGGCGGTGCGGCGCTTGTTCGACGTTGAGAGCGCGCGAGGAGGCCAGTCATGTTTGATGGTGGTCCAGTGCGTTTATTGCTCAGTCATCGTCGCTGCTGCATCGTCACCGAGGTCGCGAGCGAGTCGTGGCAAGTGCGAGCATATCACGAGTTGAGGACCTCGGTGTTCGTCGCTGAACAAGGGTTGTTCGTCGGCTCTGACGAGGATGCCGCCGACGAGCGGGCGTTGCCAATCGTCGCAATGACGTTGTGTCACGGCATGCTCGACCAGGTCGTCGGCACGGTTCGTATCTTCCAACGACCCATGGATCCACCAGGGGTCTGGTACGGAGGCAGACTGGCGGTCGACCCGCTCTTCCGGCGACAAGGTTCGATTGGCGACGGCTTGATTCGAGCGGCCGTTTGCTCGGCTCACGCCTTGGGTTGTACGGAGTTTTTGGCGACGGTGCAGTTGCCCATCGTCCGGTACTTCGAGCGGCATCATTTCGCGGTTCGCGGTAGCGTCGAGGTATGCGGCGTTGCTCACGCGCTGATGGAGGCAGATCTAGGCTTCTATCCGCCCCTCTATCATGGCCGAGACACGGCGAGGCAAACGGAGCATCGCCAACCCGCTAGCGCTGGATGGCATCGAACCACGGAGGCAGCATGACCGCGCTCGGCGAGCTCACGGCGCGACTTCGCGAGGCCCCCGGTGTGGTCTCCAAGTTGACGATTCAGCGGATGTGTGACGCGTTCGGCACGGAGCTGCACAGCGCTTGGGTCAAACCCAATGCGTCGCTCGTCAACGGTGATGACGCCGCGGTCATCCCCGACGGTCAAGGGTATCTTCTATTCGCCGCCGAGGGCATCATCCCCGAGTTCGTTCAACGCGATCCTTGGTTCGCTGGGTTTTGCTCGGTCATGGTCAACGTGAGCGACATCGCAGCCATGGGCGGCGTTCCTTTTGCCGTGACGGACGTGCTCTTGAGCGCGGACGAGGCCGAGCAGGAGGAGCTGCTGCGAGGCATGCGCGACGCGAGTCGGGCCTTCGGGGTCCCCGTGGTGGGTGGTCACACCGGGCGATCCAAAGGTGAGACATTTCTTGCCGTTTCCATCGTCGGGCGCGCTCGCGCGCTGCTCTCCAGCTTCGGGGCACGCGCCGGGTACACGTTGGTGGCGGCGGTCGACTTGCGCGGTGCCTACCGAGGCGACTACGCGCACTTCGACGCGGCCACGCAAGCATCCCCAGAGCAACTGCGGCGCAACATTGGGTTGCTCTCGGAGCTTGCAGAGGCTGGGCTCGCCGTGGCCGCCAAAGACGTGAGTCAAGCTGGGTTTGCCGGTACCCTCGCCATGCTGTGTGAGACATCCAACGTCGGGGCTACGCTGCAGCTCGCGAACCTGCCGATGCCGGATGACGTCGAGACTTACCGTTGGCTCACCACTTTTCCGAGCTACGGTTTTCTGCTCGCTGCCAGGCCGGACAAGGTCGACGCGCTCCTGGATACGTTCCGGCGTCAGGGCATCGCTGCCGCAGAGGTGGGACATTTCGTCGCCGAACCTCGGGTGTACCTGGTGGATGGTCGCAGCAAAGAGGTGTTCTGGGATTTCGGTCGCGAGATGTTGACTGGGATGGGGAGGTTGGGGTGCGCGGAAAGAGACAGCAAGAAGGTCTGCAAGAAGGCGTCATGACGGTGAATGCGAAGGAATATTCGGTGGGTATGTTTACCTACGCAACGCAGCCCCGAGGCAGCGTGGTACACGCCGCTGCGGTCGCGGAGGCGCTGCACGGGTTGGGCGTCGCCACCACACTCTACGCCATGGACCGAACGGGCGAGGGCTTCTATCGGGACGTGTCCTGCCCGCTCGTCTTGGTGCCGTCGAAGCCGAGTCAGGAGCGGGGCGAGCCGTTGGTCAGGCGCCGGATCAAGGAGCTCACCGACTTCGTCTCCAAACGCGGCCTCAAACACGACGTCTATCACGCGCAAGACTGCATCACCGCGAACGCGCTGCTCTCGACGCGGCAGGCCGCTTGCCGTGTGGTGCGCACGGTTCATCACGTCGAGCATTTCACGGACCCGTATCTGCGGGAATGCCAAAAGGCGTCGATCGAGAACAGTGAGCGGCTGTGTGTCGTCAGTCGCTTGACCCAATGGGATCTCGGGCAGCGTTTCGGGCGGACCTCGACAGTAGTTGGCAATGGCATCACGGCACGTGTGTCCATCACGCCGGAGGCGATGGTTGCGCGAATCAGGGCGCGGCTGCTCGGGGACCGGGTGGGGCCCTTACTCGTCAGCTTCGGGGGCGTCGAGGAACGGAAGAACTCTTTGAACCTGCTGGCGGCGTTCACCTCGCTCAAGCAGCGCTTTCCCGAAGCGGTATGGGTCATTGCCGGGGGAGCATCTGTGCTCGATCACGGCGAATACCAGAGCCGCTTCGAAGCCGCCCTTTCATTGGTCGAGGCGCGGCACGACGTGGTGCGAGTCGGTGTCGTTCCCGAACCCGAGATGGGCGCGCTGTTTGCCGCCGCGGACCTCGTGTGGTGCGTCTCACTGCAGGAAGGTTTCGGGCTGGCCGCGCTGGAGGCGGCGGGTTCCGGCGTGCCGGTGGTCGTCAGTTATGGTTCGCCGTTCGACGAGTTCTTGTCGGACGACGCCGCGTGGCGCGCCGACCCCTATGACCCCAACAGCATTGCTCACGCGGCGACGTTGGCTTTGTTGCACCCGGTGCAGAAGCAGTTGACGGCGCGTGCCGAAGCCATGCGTCAAAGTTGGCGCGCGGTCGCCGAAAGATGCCTCGGCATCTACCGTCGAAGCGCTGAAGTCGCGAGAGTATTTGGTTTGAGTTATGCCTGAAACTTACTTCCGAGTGCGTTGGCCAGACGGGCGCGAACAGGACTGCTACTCGCCGTCGCTAGTGATCAAAGAGTTGGTCCCCGCGGGGCGGCAGTACCCCGTGTTCGAGTTCCTCGAGCGGAGCCGCGCCGGCCTACGCATCGGGGCCGAGAGGGTACGAGCCAAGTACGGGTTCTATTGCAGCGCCGCATCGGACCAGCTCGCCCAGCTCGAAGAGGCCGCCAAGCAGTTCGACGGAAACGCCGCGGTCGAGCTGCTGGCATTCAGGGACAAGTAGCCGCGTTTCGGCAACGGAGGCACTCATGAGTCCGATTGAGCATCACCCCGTGGTCGTCATTGGAGCCGGCCAAGCCGGACTTTGCGCCAGCTATTGGCTCAAGCAGAACGGTATACGGCATGTAGTCCTCGAGAAGAACGAGGTCGCTTACGCCTGGAAGAAGGAGCGTTGGGATTCCTTCTGTTTGGTCACCCCCAACTGGCAATGCCAGCTTTCGGGGTTTCCCTACCAAGGCCCGGAGCCCAAGGGTTTCATGGTGAAGGACGCGGTGGTCGCTTATTTGGAAGCGTATTGCCGGTGGGTAGATCCGCCGCTGCGCGTCGGTGTCGCGGTGAACTCCGTCGTGCCGCGGAGCGATGGCGAGTTCGAGATCGACACATCAAAAGGTCGTATGCAGGCTCGGTGTGTGATCGTTTGCGTGGGCGCGTATCACACCCCGATCGTCCCCGAATGGAGCCGCGCCATACCCGAGGGCATCGACCAGCTTCACTCTCGCGACTATAGGAGCCCGGCCCAGTTGGCTGCAGGCGCCGTGCTCGTGGTTGGCAGCGGCCAAAGTGGTTGCCAAATCGCCGAAGACTTGCACCTGGCGGGCAGGCGCGTGCACTTGTGTTTGGGCGATGCACCTCGTTCGCCGCGAGTCTATCGCGGCAAAGACGTCGTGGAGTGGCTCCACGAGATGGGCTACTACGACTTGCCTGTCGAGGCGCACCCCGACGTCGATGCGACACGCGACAAGACCAATCACTATCTCACGGGTCGGGACGGCGGTCGTGAGATAGACTTGCGACGCCTCGCCCTGGAAGGCGTCCGTTTGTACGGATACTTGAAAGGGGTAAGTGGCGGTGTTTGCGACGTGGTACCCGACGTCGCCGCTCGCCTCGACGCTGCAGACGCGGTCTACAACGGCATTCGAGCGATGGTCGACAAGTACATCGAGGAGAAGCGGATCGACGCGCCCGTCGAACCCGCATACCAGCCGCCTTGGTCGCCGCAGTCGAGTCCCACCACGTTGGACCTGACCGCGGAGGGCATCACGTCGGTGATTTGGAGTATCGGCTTTCGCAGCGACTTCGGGCTGGTCCACGCGCCCGCGTTCGACGCGCGGGGGGCC
>CBINDO010000389.1:0-7016 GCA_966249405.1 uncultured bacterium
GGTCATCTACAACGGCTACCGTTGGAGTTCTTCGATCAGCGGTCTCCCGGTGAACTCATGAGCCGACTCACCAGCGACATCGATGCCGTGAACCAGGCCATGGCGCAAAACGTGACGGCATTGCTGGCGAGCGTTTTGTCGATGATCGGGATCGTCGTCGCCATGTTCTTGCTCGATCCTTGGTTGGCCCTCGCGTCGCTGTTGGTCGTCCCTCTGATGTTGTGGTTCAGTCGGTTCGTCTCGGTTTATACCCGCCGTGGATTTCGCGACGTCCAGCGTTCGGTGGGAGAGCTATCGGGCGAGATGGAAGAAGCGCTCAACGGTCAGAAGGTAATCCAGGCATTTCGTCGCGGCGATGCGGTTGCTGCCCGATTTCGCGAGCTCAACGAGGGCGTGTACGAGGCCTCCGTTCGGGCCAACACCTATGCGTTGCTCTTGATGCCACTCACCGCCGTGCTCGGCAACCTGTTCGTGATCGTTCTCGCGGGGCTCGGCGGCTGGCTGGCATTGAAGGGTCTCGTTACCGTAGGCGTCATTGCGACGTTCATCAACTACGGACAGAACTTCGTTGGACCACTGCGCCAGATATCCACGCTGTACAACACGTTGCAGGCAGCCATCGCCGGCGCGGAGCGCGTGTTTCAGACCCTGGATGAAGTGCCTGAAATCGACACCGGGACGACGCGATTGGTGCTCCCCGTCCGGGGCGACGTCGAGTTTCAGCGGGTGAACTTCGGGTACGTGCCCGGTCAGCTGCAGGTCCGCGAGCTCACACTTTCGGCGCGGCGAGGCGAACTCGTCGCTTTGGTTGGTCCGACCGGCGCCGGCAAAACGACGGTCATCAACCTGTTGGCCCGCTTCTACGAAGTGGACTCCGGGCGCATCACGATCGACGGTGTCGACATCACCACGTTGTCGAAAGCGGAGCTGCGTCGCACGATGGGTATCGTGCTCCAGGAAACGTTCTTGTTCTCCGCCAGCGTGATGGACAACATCCGGTATGGGCGCCTGGACGCCACGGACGAGGAGGTCATTCAGGCCGCGCAGCTCGCCGAGGCCGACCACTTCATTCGGCAGCTGCCTCGCGGTTATCGTACGGTCCTGACGGAGCGCGGCGGCAACTTGAGCAGGGGGCAGCGACAGCTGCTGTCGATTGCTCGTACGCTGCTTTCCGACCCCGCGATCTTGATTCTGGACGAAGCCACCAGCAGCGTCGACACGCGTACCGAGGCGCGCATTCAGCGCGCTCTGCAACGCTTGATGTCCGGTCGTACCAGTTTCGTCATTGCTCATCGGCTGAGCACCATCCGCAACGCCGACCAAGTACTCGTCATCGAAAATGGCATGGTCAGTGAACGAGGAACACACGACCAGCTCCTGGAACGCAGGGGCGCCTACTTCAGGCTTTACACCGCTCAATTCAAGGGTGTTGGGCTGCCCGCGGCCAACGGTCGGGCATGAACGAGCCAAGCGGCGCGACGAGGGCCCGTGCACGCTGTGTCAATGAGCCGCGCCGCTGGAGGTGCGTGGGGCGCCGGATGTCGGTGGGTCGAAGTGACTTGCCCTGTCGTGGCTTCGGCGCTAGGGGACTCGAGATGGCCAAGACGCTGGGATGTCGTTCTTTGCCGCGAGTAACCAGATAGAAGGAGGCGACGTGCCCAATCTCGATTCGTTTCAAGTTCGCTCCACGTTGGAGTTACCAGGCAAGCCCACCTACTTCAGTCTGCCCGCGTTTGCGCGCGCGACGGGAATCGACGTCGAACGCCTTCCGTACGCGCTGCGAATTTTGCTCGAAAATCTGCTGCGCAACGAAGATGGCAAGAACGTCCGTCGCGACGACATCCTTGGGCTTGCCAACTGGCAAGCCAACGCCGAGCCGTATCAAGAGGTCAGTTTCCTTCCCGCCCGCGTCGTGCTGCAAGACTTCACTGGCGTGCCCGCCGTGGTTGACCTAGCGACGATGCGCGACGCCGTCGCAGAGATGGGCGGGGATCCGATGCGCATCAACCCGCTCTTCCCCTCCGAACTCGTGATCGACCACTCCGTGCAGGTCGATGAATACGGCACTGCCGGCGCGTTGCTGCGCAATACACAGCTCGAGTTCGAGCGAAACCAGGAGCGCTATCAGCTGTTACGTTGGGGGCAGCAGGCGTTCGAGAACCTCGCCGTCGTGCCGCCCGGAACCGGTATCGTGCACCAGGTAAACTTGGAATACCTGGCGCGCGTGGTGTTCGACGAGCGAGGCGTCGCCTATCCAGACTCGCTCGTCGGAACGGACAGCCACACGACCATGATCAACGGACTCGGCGTCCTGGGGTGGGGTGTCGGCGGCATCGAGGCCGAGGCCGCGATGCTGGGTCAGCCCATCAGCTTACTCGTCCCGCAGGTGATCGGGTTTCGTCTCACTGGACAGCTGCCCGAGGGGTCGACCGCGACCGACCTCGTGCTCACGATCACGGAGATGCTCCGAAAGAAGGGGGTGGTCGGCCAATTCGTCGAGTTCTTCGGCGCGGGCCTCGAGCACTTGCCCCTGGCGGACCGCGCGACGATCGCAAACATGGCACCCGAGTTCGGATGTACGTGCGCCCTGTTTCCAGTCGATCAAGAGACCGTCCGATATCTCGAGTTCTCCGGTCGCGATCCCGAGCGAGTCGCCCTCGTGGAGGCTTACGCGAAGGCTCAAGGCTGGTTCCGGACGCTATCGACACCCGAGCCGCACTATACGGAGGTGCTGGCGTTGGACCTGGGCACGGTGGTCCCGAGCCTCGCCGGTCCGCGCCGTCCGCAAGACCGTGTGGCCTTGACGGATGTGCCCAAGCAGTGGGCCAAGGCGCTCCCCGCACTTCTCGGTCCCAGCGCAACTGACGACGGGGTAGGCGTTCGAACGGAGCTGGGCGGTCAGTCTTTCGAGTTGACGCACGGCAACGTCGTGATCGCCGCGATCACTTCGTGCACCAATACGAGCAACCCCAGCGTCATGATGGCGGCGGGGTTACTCGCGCAGAAGGCGGTTGCACGCGGTCTCACCGTAAAGCCATGGGTCAAGACCAGCCTTGCTCCTGGATCGCAAGTCGTGACGGAGTATCTGGCGGCGTCCGGGGTGTTGTCAGCGCTCGAGCAACTCCGCTTTCACGTCGTCGGCTACGGGTGTACCACGTGCATAGGTAACAGTGGTCCTTTGGCGGAGCCGATCGCCCGCGCCGTGGAAGAGGGCAAGCTGGTCGTGGCTTCCGTGCTCAGCGGCAACCGGAACTTCGAGGGACGGATCAACCCGCACGTGCGCGCCAACTACCTCGCCAGTCCGCCGCTCGTCGTGGCTTACGCGCTGGCCGGCAAAATGGACGTGCAGTTCGATACCGACCCTCTCGGCACCGGCAGCGATGGAAAGCCCGTATTCCTTCGCGACTTGTGGCCCAGCACACGCGAAGTGTCCGAAGCCATCAGTGGGGCGTTGGACAGTCAGCTGTTCCGTCGCAAGTATAGTGAGGTCTTCAAGGGCCCCGAGGCTTGGCAAAAGTTACCAACGCCCGCCGGCAGCCGTTTCCTGTGGGACAAGGATAGTACGTACATCCGACGGCCCACGTTTTTCGATGGTCTGAAGCGAGAACTCACGCCGCTCTCGGACATCGTCGGCGCGCGCACGCTCGCCCTCCTCGGGGACTCCATAACCACGGACCACATCTCTCCCGCGGGTTCGATCGCAAAGAATTCGCCAGCCGCCGTGTACCTGACGGAGAGAGGCGTCGCACCCCAAGACTTCAACTCCTACGGCGCCCGCCGCGGCAATCACGAGGTGATGGTTCGGGGTACGTTCGCCAACACGCGGCTGCGTAATCAGCTCGTGCCAGGAACCGAAGGCGGGGTGACGAAATTCCTGCCCACGGGAGAGACGATGTCCATATACGACGCCTCCGTCCGTTATCAGGCGAGCGCGACGCCGCTCGTGATTCTAGCCGGCAAGGAGTATGGCACGGGTTCGTCCCGCGATTGGGCCGCCAAGGGCACTTTCATGTTGGGCGTCAAGGCCGTGCTGGCCGAGTCGTTCGAGCGTATCCATCGTAGCAACTTGGTGGGAATGGGTGTATTGCCGCTGCAGTTCGTCGATGGTGAGACGACATTGAGCCTGGGTTTGACGGGTGAAGAGGTGTTCAGCATCCGCGGGATCGCCGACCAGTTGGCTCCGCTCAAGCGTTTGTCGGTGGCGGCGACGAATGGCGAAGGGGTCGTCAAGGCGTTTCAGGTGGTCGCGCGCATCGACACCGCGGGTGAGCTCGACTACTTCTTGAACGGTGGGATTCTGCCTTACGTACTGCGGCAGCTCGTGGGGTGAGGTCCACACCGTCACTCGCACGTGGGGGCGACGCTATGTGCCGCGACCACGTGCGAAGCCCGCGCCGCGGGGCAGCTACCGTGAGACGGGCTCACTCGTTTGCGACTCGGCTCTGCGTGCTGCTGGCATCCCGCTCGGCCTTGGTGCGCAGCCAGGACACCACCGTCGCCACCAACAACGTCGTGACGATCACCGCCAGCGAAAGCGTCACTGGTATCTTGATTGTCCCACTGACCAACATCTTTAGCCCGACGAAGACCAGCACTAGCGCCAAACCCGTTTTGAGGTACACAAACCTGTCCATCACCCCCGCCAGCAGGAAGTACAACGACCTAAGTCCCAAGATCGCGAAAATGTTCGAGGTAAACACGATGAACGGTTCGTTGGTCACAGCGAAGATGGCGGGGATGGAGTCGACGGCGAATATCACATCGGAGAACTCCACGGCCAGGAGCGCCAAGAACAGCGGAGTTGCCATCCACTTGCCGTCTACCTTGGCGAAGAAGCGTCCGCTCCGATCCGTATCGACGACGGGGATCCAACGCCTCAGGACGCTGACGACCTTCGAAGTCTCCGATGTTTCGCCAGCCCGGGTAAACAAGAGCTTCCCTCCCGTCGCCAAGAGGAACGCCCCGAACACGTAGATGGCCCAGTGGAATTTGGCGAGTAGGGCGCCGCCCAGCAGGATGAACGCCGCGCGCATCAATAGCGCCCCGAGGATCCCCCAGAACAAGACGCGATGTTGGTGCACGAGGGGGATCGAGAAGGCAGAGAAGATGACGACGAACACGAAGATGTTGTCGACGGCCAAGGCCTTCTCGATCACGTACCCGGTTGCAAACTCTAGCGCTGCCGTGGTTCCGAACGCGGCGAGGACGAGCAGGTTGAAGCCTGCCGCGAGGGCGAACCAAACACCAGTCCACACGCTGGCTTCCTTCAGGGAGACCTCGCGCGACTGGCGATGAAACACGCCGAGATCGAGCGCTAGTACGAGCAGCACGAATCCGATGAATGCAAGCCAGTGCCATGGCGCGCCCAAAACCTCGTTCAAAGTGGGTCCTTTCTTGGTTCGGGAGGATCCCGACAAAAGACTTCATGGGCACTTGTCAGTGTGTCGACAATAACGAATTGTTGGGGATATATGTCTGTTTGTGTTACATTTGGGCACGTCCTTCGAGCAGCTCCGTTCGTCGATAGGCGCACGACTGCCGTCAAGATGGCGCAAATCACTACCCGAGGTCATTCATGGATTGGCTGAACTATCACCACTTGCTCTACTTCTACGTGGTTGCCCGCGAGGGCAGCCTGGTTGCCGCGGGGAAGGTGCTTCACGTCTCTCATTCGACGTTGAGTGCTCAAATTCATGCACTCGAGGAGCAGATGGACGAACGTCTGTTCACCAAGCAAGGACGTCGTCTGGTGCTCACCGAGATGGGGCAGGTGGTGTTCAAATACGCGGAGGAGATCTTCTCACTCGGGCGCGAAATGATGGGCGCCGTCAAGCGCGGCGGTCTGACTCAGCCGACGCGGCTCGACGTGGGAGTGGTCGACGCCGTGCCCAAACTCATCGTCAAGCGATTGCTCGAACCTGGAATGAGTTCCAAGGACAAGTTGAGACTCGTCTGCCGCGAGGACTCTTTCGAGCGCTTGCTGGCGGAACTCGCCACCAACAACCTCGATCTCGTGATTTCGGATACGCCGGTTCCCAGCGGCGGCAAGGTGCGCGCCTTCAGTCACTTGCTGGGTGAGACAGGTAGCACGGTGTTTGCCACCGAGCCGCTTGCGCGGATCTACCGCCGCGGTTTCCCAGGATCGCTGGATGGGGCGCCCATGCTCCTGCCGCTCGAGCATCTCACGCTCCGAAGGTCGCTCGATCAGTGGTTCAGTCGCAACGGCGTACAGCCACGAGTCGTCGCGGAGTTCGAGGACAGCGCGCTCATGAAGGTATTCGGCGCCGACGGGGTCGGCCTATTCGTGGGGCCGTCGGTGGTGGAGCGCGAGGTCTGCGAGCAGTACGGAGTGCAGGTCGTTGGTGTGCTCAACGACATCCGGGAACGGTTCTATGCCGTCTCCGTCGAACGCCGCTTGAAGCATCCCGCCGTCGTCTCGATCACCGACGTGGCGCGACACCGGTTGTTTGCGCGCGAGGGTAGCGAGCGCGCCAAGGCGTGAGGTGTGTTCCGACCGAAAAGACCCGCGAGCGGCGCTTCACTCCTTCTTCTTCAACGTGTTCTCGGCCAATGCCAAGAACCGTTTTCGACCCACGTCGAGATCGACTATCGGCGTCGGGTAAGTCTTTCCGAGCACGATCCCCGCGCGCGCCAACACAGCCGGGGAAGCGAGCCACGGTTTGTGAATGAACTTCGAGTCTAGCCGCTGCAACTCCGGCAAGTACCGTTTGATGTAAGCGCCCTCCGGATCGAACTTCTCGCCTTGGGTAACCGGATTGAAGACGCGGAAGTACGGTTGGGCGTCGCAGCCGCAGCCAGCGGACCACTGCCAGCCGGCGTTGTTCTGCGCCCAGTCCCCATCGGTGAGATACTTCATGTAGTGGGCCTCGCCGGCCTTGTAGTGGACCAGTAAATGTTTGGTCAGAAAACTTGCGGTAATCATGCGCGCTCGGTTGTGCACGAATCCTTCCTGCAGCAGTTGTCGTGCAGCCGCGTCCACGATCGGGTAGCCGGTG
>CBINDO010000390.1:0-6998 GCA_966249405.1 uncultured bacterium
CCTCCCATGCTGCTCCAACCACTCGTCGAGAACGCAGTGAAACACGGCACCGCGACTTCGCTCGCCGGGGGTCGTCTCACGGTTCGTGCAAGCGTGCAGGGTGCGGACCTGCTGCTCGCCGTCACCGACAATGGGCCGGGGCCCAACGGCTCCGCACACCGAGGTACCGGGACCAGTGTGCAAGATCTGAAGGAGCGGCTCGCGCTCCTCTACGGCGATACCACCCGACTGCGAACCGGGGAAGCGACGGGTGGTGGTTACCTCGCGGAGCTACGGGTCCCTCTGCCGGTTGGGGCGTCGTGAGCCAAAGACGTCACCTTGGAGGCTCATCATGCCGCTGAGCGTGCTTGTCGCCGATGACGAAGAGCTGGCTCGCTCGCGCTTGGTGCGGATGCTGGCGCGGGTGGCGGACGTGCATGTCGTCGCGGAGGCGGGGAGCGGTCAAGAGGCGCTCGAGCGTTCACTCGCACTCGCGCCGGACTTGTTGCTGCTTGACGTCGACATGCCGGGCGGAGACGGCTTCAGCGTGGCGGAACGAGTGGACGCGCCGCTCGTCGTCTTCACGACTGCTCACGCGCAGTATGCCGCGCTCGCGTTCGAGGCAAACGCCGTCGACTATCTGCTCAAGCCGGTCGCGCAGGAGCGACTGGAACGCGCGCTGCAGAAGGTGCGTGAGCGGCTGGCCGCGCGCACGGCGCTACGCTCGGCCTCCGACCCTTCGGCGGCTCTCACCGAACCGCATTCGACGCCAGAACAGCTGGTGGTCCACGAGATGGGCAAGGTGTGGTTCTTCGACGCGCGCGCCGTCACGCGTTTCCATGCGGAGGACAAGTACACGACCTTCAGCTTCGACGGCGCCGAGCACCTGCTGCGTGAGAGCTTGAACGCTCTCGAAGAACGCCTCGCCAACTTTGGATTCGTGCGTGTTCACCGCGCCGAGCTGGTACGTCTCGACGCGATCCGTGGGCTCGAACCGGACTCGGGGGGAGCTCTCTTGCATCTCGCGGATGGGCAGAAGGTCAACGTCAGCCGACGGTTCCTGCCGGCGCTCAAACAAGCGCTGCGTCTGCGATGACCGCACCAACGAGCCTCTAGCCGTCGACTGTCGCGTGCGACGCGTCCCCCGGGAGCGCGTCGCACGGAGCCTGCGGCCGAGTTACTTCTTCACGACGTCGACGTAGAAGTCTTCCGAGACGAGGTTCGTGACCGGGCCTTCCCAGATTTCGAACCCAATGGCGACCGCGCCGATGTCGGTGCCGGGGACCGTGAAGCCACGGTTGGGTGCGTCGCGCACCAGGTCCATCACATCGAACTCGAGTTCGCTGATGTCTTGTCCCTCGGGTTTGACCCAGTTGATGATGGGCGCGCCGTTGACCGTGCCGATCCACACGTCCCACGTGCCCGGTAGCCCTTCGACCGTAACGCCCTCTTCGGTGACCATGCCTGCGGGTTGCTGCCCCGGAGGCTCACGCAGCCACACCATCATGAAGCCGGCGAACTGATTGCCGTTGTACACCCAGATGTCCCACGCTGCGTTGTATTCACCGGTGTTGCCATTGGCCTGCCAGCGCCAACCCGTGCGCAACGACGCGATAGAGTCGATGGAAGCGGGCAAACCGCACTCTTTGGACGGCGTGCGTTCGGAATACTTGCCGCAGTACATCGTCGGATAACCCGCGGGCTGGTATTGTGGGCCAGGGGTGCCATTGAAGCTGGCGACGGTGAACGACGTGCCGTTCCACGAGATGCTCTGGTTTTCGTAGCCGGGACCCCAGCCGTTGGTGATGAACTTGTAGTTCACCCCGTTACGTTGCACGTCGCCGCCATCGTATTGTTCGGTCGAGGAACCGCTGCCCATGTATTGGGGAGTGCCGAACCCCGACGTGGGGGCCGGCGGCGGCGGCGTGGGCTCCGTCGTGGCTGGAGGGGGCGGCGGGGCCGGTGGGTTGTTGGGTGGAACTGCCGTCGGGGTGACGTTCCCCGGCGGAGGTGTGGCCGGAGTGGTGGACGCGGGTGGCGGCGTCACTGGCGGAGGTGTGACGGTCGGTGGTGCAACTGGTGGCGGCGTCACCGGCGTGGAAGGTTGCGGGGTAACGACGGAAGTGGGGTTCGGCGTCACGGGTTGCGGCGTTACAGGTGGCGGCGCCGGCGTCCCAACGGTGCTGGTGGGCTGCAATTGCGTACCGTCACCCCCAGCGTCCTCGGCGCCACAGGCGACGAGGGAGAGACCGGCAAGGGTTAACGCAAGAGGCGACGTGAGCCAACGAGTGCTGAGTTCCATGAGTGTTCTCTAAGGGGCAGAATCACGAATTTCTATTCGAGAAACTCCGAATCTCAGAGCGCACGACAGTTCTTCAACGTCGCGATCGCAGCGTGTCTTGGGGCGATCTCCCGCGTTCCGACGCGTGCGGATAATTGTATTCGCGCTGGGCCTCAAACGGGATGCGTTTGATCGGTGCGCGTAGGCTCCGCTGCACTCAAATACCGATGGCGCGCCATCAAACCAACGACACTTCGCCCCAGTGGTTTACGTCGAGTTGCAGGTGAACGACCTGTCCGGTTCGAAGCTCGTGCGACTGCCCGCTCGCGATCGACACGAACGAAGACAACCCCGGGTTGTGCCCCACCAGTAACAGCGTCGTCACGGCATCGGGCGTCGCGCAGACCCGTCGCAAGATGGTGAGCGGCTCGGCGAGATAGAGCTCCTCCTCCACGCGCAGTGGTGCCGAGAAGCCACAGTGTTGGGCCAGCAGACGCGCCGTCTCGAGCGCACGCGGCGCAGCGCTCGTCAGAACCGCGTCGAGCCGCGTCGAGCGCGCGGCCAGAGCCAGCCCGCCTGCGTTGACTTCTGACACGCCCTTCGGAGAGAGCCGTCGCTGGAAGTCGTCTTCGCCGTCCAGGGCGTGTCCGTGGCGCGCCACGATCAGGGTTTTGGCCATGCCAGTATTTAGAGCCAACCCGGGTTTTTGTTCAGTGGAACTAGCGCGGGGGGCGCACCGACGCGCGGTCGGAA
Organism: uncultured bacterium; assembly: GCA_966249405.1. Lineage (GTDB taxonomy): Bacteria > Myxococcota_A > Polyangia > Polyangiales > Polyangiaceae > SZUA-265. The sequence goes on from CBINDO010000390.1 coordinate 3,014, forward strand.
CTGCGACGTCGGGGGAGCAGTGCCCTCGGCCAGTTGGCCTAGGAGGCCAAGATTCTGCTCAGTTGGTAACGCGCCGTGACAAAAGCGGGTCTTAGCCTAGGCCCGGCTGCGGCCGCTCTGCATAATCGAAGCGCCGTGAAGTCGACTGCCGTGAGACACCGTCTGGGCCTGGGGCTCGCCGTGATCTTGGCCGCCGTTGCGGTCGGGGTCGAGGTGGTGGCCAAAGAGCGCGAGCACCGCGTCGCAGCGGGCCAGACGCTGACGCACATCTCGCGCACTTATGGCGTGAAAGTAACGGATCTGGTGGCGCGCAACGGGCTGCCGAACGAGAACTCGGTGCGCGCGGGGCAGCGGCTGGTGATCCCCGACGCCAACTGGCGTCCGTCCCCAACGACTCCGCCCGCGTCCCGCGCCGGTGGTGTGGCCGCCCCCGAACCGTACACGCAGACGCAGAAGTCGGCACAAGAGCGCGGCATCAATCCTTGCAACACGCCCGACCCGGGTTTCGGCACGTTCGCGCCGTGGGATCGCAGTCCCGACCTCGGCCAGATGATCGTGCCGCAGGCCGGCGGCCTCACCAAGAACGGCGAGTTCGACGTCGTGTTCCACTTTCACGGCCACGAGGCGGCGCGCAAAGAGTGGGTGCAAGCGATCAACGGTATCGTGCTCGTCGGCATCGATCTCGGCAACGGCTCGGGCGCGTACAGCCAGGCTTTCAACGGGCCCAGCGTGTTCTCGCACTTGGTCCAGAGTGTGGAACGAGGGGTCGCCGAACACTTCGGGATCCCGAAGGCGCGCGCCCGTCACATCGGTTTGTCGGCGTGGAGCGCCGGCTACGGCGCCGTGCAGGAGATCTTGGGCACCGAATACGGGCGCAAGAACATCGACGCCGTGATTCTGTTGGACGCGCTGCACACCGGTTACGTCTCGGACGTGCCGGGCAATCGCGTGCTGAATCAGCGGCAGATCCAATCGTTCGTCGACTTTGCGCAGCTCGCCACGCGCCAGAAGCGGCTGATGTTCATGAGCCACTCGTCGATCATCCCGCCGGGGTACGCCTCGACGACGGAGACGGCAAACCTCATCGTTCAAGCGGTGGGGGGCCGGCCCACGCGCACGGGCGCACGTGCCGGTGATCCGATGGGGCTCGAGCTGGTCTCGAGGTTCTCCCACGGTAGCTTCCACATGCGCGGTTTCAGCGGCAACGACAAGATGGACCACTGCGCGCACTTCGGGCTGCTCCAAGACGTCGCGCGGATCCACCTGGCGCCGCGCTGGAAGTCACCGAAGGGTTACAAGAAGAAGTAAGGGCTGCGGCAGCGAGTAGGGGCGCTTCGAACCCGTCGCGCGCCCGCACCGCGAGGTCCGCGACGCGCAGGCGCGGCGGGCGCCCCAAAAGTCGAAAATACGCACCCTCCTGTCACACTCTGCAGCGTCGCGCCTAAACCGGCGACCGACACGTTGCGACGGCGAGCGAGCACGCTCACACGCCGGGCGACGTCAACCGACGGAAAGGTGCGTTTATGAAGTCTCTGATTGCTGTGCTGGCTACCTGTTTTCTGACCTTCTCTGCCAACGCCGAGGCGTGTGATTGCAAGGGCAACAGCGGCACCTGCGAGAAGTGTGAGAAGGGGCAGTGCGAATGCGACAAGGGCGAATGCAAGTGCGAGAAGTGCGACTGCCCGAACTGCCACAAGCATCAGCATCCCGAGAAGAAGTGAACGGCAGCGTGGATCCAATGGACCACGCCGCCGCTCTCGCGCGTTACGCTCAAACCCACGGTTCGGCTGTGTTTACCTTACCGCGATTGCCGCCGCCCCGGGTGTGAGGGCGTTCGAATCGCTTGTTGCATGGGTCGCGGGTCTCGGGTTTGGCAGACCGGCTCTCATTGAGCGCCGCCGTCCGCGCTGACTGGCGGCGCGTCACTGGTTACCACGGCGGAGGTCGCTTCGGCGGTGGTCTCGGGAGCCTCCGTCATTGCCGGCGCCCCAGCCTCGCTCGGGACGACGCACGTCCAAGTGTCGGTTCGGCCACTGCACGTGCAGTTTTGCCCCGCTACGACGCAGAGGACGCCGGTTACCGTGCAAGCTTCGTCCTCGCCGGGCAACGTGGTGGGACAATCTTCGGGCGAGAAGCAGTCGAAGGCGTTCTCGACGCAGGCGCAGCTGGTGTCGGCTTGCGCGCCGCCTCCGCCCCCGAAACCGCCGCCGCCAGCGAGCAACTCACCCTCGGCGTAGCGGCACGCGGCCTGCTCGGGACGTTCGCAGCTGGCGCCGTCCGCCGGTGGGGCCGCCGGACATTCCGTCTGACACGTCCAACCTTCCTCGCCGCAGTTGCACGAGCTGCCTTCGTAGTCACAAGCCAGCCCCGTGAGGTTCGCGCACTCGCCGCCGGTTGCCGGCGCTTCCGCTGGGCAGTCCTCTTGACCGATGCAGACGAACGCTAGATCGGTGCACGTGCAGGTCGAGGCTACGTCGCCGCCGCCCATACCGCCGAAGCCTTGAACGGCCGCGCCCATGTCGTCGTAGCGACAAGCCGCTTGTTCCGGGCGTTCGCAGCTGGCGCCGTCCGCGGGCAGCGTCTCTGGGCAGTCCGTTTGACATTGCCACGTGCCGTCGGCGTCACACCGACAATTGGAGCCAGTGAACTCGCAGTCCAACGTCGGGAACTCACACGCCGCGCCGGTCGTGGGCGCCTCCGCGGGGCAGTTGGCGTCCGAGAAGCAAACGAAGGCTCCGTCCGTGCACGCACACGTCGTGTCCGGCATGCTCATGAAGCCCGGTGCCAACGCGCCGGCGGCGTAATTGCAGCTCTGGTTTGCCGACCGTCGGCAGCTCATGCCATCCGTCGGTTGCATGTCGGGGCAGGCGCTGTTGCAGGTCCAGCCATCGGTCGTGTCGCAGGTGCACCCGAGGTCGTCGTAGGTGCACGCCATGCCGTTCAAGTCGCACGTCGCGCCGTCGGCGGGAGCGACGTCTGGACAGTCGCTCTCTGAATAACACGCCCATACTCCGTCACCACACACGCAGCCCACGTCGGCGTAGTTGCACGCCGCCGGGAACCCGACCATACATTCCGCGCCCGCTTCCGGTTGCGTCTCTGGACAGAAGCCCGGGTTGGGAGTGTCCCCCGAGTCCATACCGCCGGAGCCGTCGTCCGGGTTGGTGGTGGTGGGGTTGGTGTTGCCGGCTGGTGTCGTGGTGTTGTTGCCGCCACCACTTGCCCCTGGGTCCGCTTCCGACCCGTCCGTGGGTACGGTGTCGCCGGAGCCACCTGGCGAAGTGGTGGTCTGGGTTGTCTCACCGGAACCGCCCGATTCGCCACACGCCCCGAGGCTGCTACCTATCGAACAAACAACGGCAATCCTCACTATGCTTCGAAAGTTCATCACTCCACTCCTGAATGCGTTCGCTAAAAATCGCTGAGCGCTTCAACAGTGACGAGCCGCAGGTACAGCAGGCGACAAAGCGCCGTGCCTTGGCGTCTATGTGATGTGAACGGCGCCCGACTGGAAACGTTCCGCAACGCGGGCGCAAAACTCTACCCTCGAACGATCAATCACGAGATCTTCGCGAAACTCGGGCTGAAACCCAGAGTCGACGACATTGCAGACGCGCCGAGATCGCACCTTGTCTCGCCGTGTCCAACGCCGCCACGCCTGGTAGGGGGTTGCGCGACGCGGTGGACCTCAGCGCGCGCCGACGCCGCGCCCCGTTTGCCGCTGGAGCCGCGGGGCTTCGGACGGCCCGCGCACGGCCGGCGGCGTGTGGGCCCGCGCGGCGCCTCCGTGCGCCGCTTTTCGCTTCCTCTGGCCGGGAATCGCGATAAACGGGGCGCATGCTTGGATTCTCCCCCGACGGCACCCGCTACTTCCTCGACAGCGCCACGTTGGCTCCCAACGCCGGCGCGTTTTTGTGGAACCGCCGCATGATGATCCAGGTGACGTGTCGGGACAGGCAGGTCGGTCGGCTCGAGCGGTCCGCCG
>CBINDO010000391.1:0-6890 GCA_966249405.1 uncultured bacterium
GGGAAGTCTCGATGTTGAGCAGCAGCTCGGCCGTCCTGGCGTCGCCGGTGCGCACCAGCGTGATGAACGGCGTCTCGATCCAGCCGTCTCGGTTGGCCGAAATCACACCAATGTCGCCGCGCGAGATCAAAGCCTTGGCCAAGGTGGGGTAGTCGCGCAATGCGCCCTCGAGCAGGGTCTGGTCGTCACTCTTGAGTTTCGCGACGTCCCCGATCTTGAGCTCGTGATGCAGTTGCCAAACGCGGTCGAGGCGTGGCGTCGCGAAACCCCAGATCAAAAACACCGCTGCGGCGATGTGGATGACGACGATGGCGACGAACCCGATACTCGGTAACTTGGGTGAGGGGCTCAACGCCATGAAACACTCTCTTTGCGTGCCGACTTAACCCACCCCTCCAAGTCTTGCCAGTTCGATAATTGTAACACGTTCGAAAGCACGTGATCGAGCACGCCGCTTTGCGGGAGCGCTTGCAGGATCCGACCCTCGTCGAGTTTGCCTTCGCCTTCGTCGTCGCGATCGCTGCGCTTGATGGCGTGTTTGGTCGACCCCACGACGAACAACACGTTGGCCGAGACGCGGCTTTCGCCGTCGTAACGGACCGTCTTTTGGTACGTGCGGACGCCGGTGTCGTTGTGGAGCAGGATCGTGCCCGAAAGCGTGATGGTGGAGGCGTTTTTGGCCTGCACACCGATCTTGCCGTCCGCAATCAACGAGTTGCGGATGGTGACCGCGCTCTCTTCACCGGCCGAGACGCCGTTGCCCTCCATCCCGAGCAGAATGCTGTCGTTGAGGTCGACACGGGTGCCCATCAGGTCGAGCGCATCGTCGCCGGCGTTGATCACGCGCAGGCGCTTGAGCTTGGCGTTGGTGAACTCGAGGTCGATGGCGTCGCCGCCTACGTCCTGAACTCTCGTGTCGGTGACTCGCAGGTCGTCGACGTACGCCGCGTGGAGGAGGTCGGTCTTGCCGGCGTGTTTGCCGAACGTGCAATCTTCGATGTCGATGTCCGACGTCGCGTGGATGTTGAGCATCGCCGGGTAAGCGACGGCCCGATACACGGGCTCGGAGCCGCCGTGGGCCAGCACGTGACGCAGACGGCTGCCGGTGGTCGCCTCACCTTGAATCGCCACGCCACCCCACGGTTTGTCGGTTGCCGGTTCGAGCGCGATCGGCGCATCGGCCACGCCGCGGAACTTCACCTTGCCCAAGAAGACCAGCGAAGCATCGGGACCCATGCGCAGACGTGTCCCGGGTTCGACGACCACCGACTCCGTCTCGTCGAACACCCGCGTCGTCGGCACGTCGACGTCGCCCGGTCCGAGCGTGATTTCCGTCGCCGCTCGCTCGGCGTATTGCCAGTGGTGGGGAGCGACTTCCCCCACCGTGAACCGTGGCGTCGCGCTGGCCTCGGTGTAAGCCTGGGGCAGACGCTCCAACGTCGTTTGGGTAACCGGTCGGCTCAGGATCAAGGCGCCGGTCGCAGTATTGCGTGCCTCGGCGACGATCGCCACCGGCGTGCAGCTCGTCTCCAGCGCGAAGGCATACTGCTCCGGAACGACCTCCGAGCGGATGTTGCCACGCCGCGGGTTGGGACGCTCGTGGGCGACGATCCTAACGCCAGGCGTGAGAGTGAGGGGAGACACCAGCTCGAGCTGCCCGTGCGCGGTACGAACCGCAACTGGCGACCAGCCTTCGTCCAACACCTGGGCTTTGGGGTTTGTGTGGCGGAGTAACACCGCGTCCGGCGACTGACACGCGTCGTCGAACTTCACGTCCAGTTCGCGGAGTTCCGCGCCGGCCTCGCCGTCGATGACCACGCTCACCGGCGTGAGGTGACGGGTCGGCAACGGAGCAGCTGGCTCGGCTTCGGGTGATGGTTTGGATGCGGCTTTGGCCTTCGCCTGTTTCTTCTGCGGACTCGCGTCGGGTAACGCGGCCGTCTCACCAGGCGCTGCAACCGCCGCTGGCCGCACGACTGGGGACCCCATCTGCAAGTACAAGGGGTTCTTTTCGAGGGCGCTCACGAGCTCGGCGTGCCGGTTGTTGTAGGTGACGAGCTCGGACTCGGCGACCAGCGCGAGCCGCTTCAGCGTCATGGGCCGCACCATCCGTCGCATGAAGGTGTCCACTCTCGGCAGCTGCCGGTAGGCGTCGAAGTACGGGTCCGACTTGAGCTCTCCCGCGAGCTTCTTCAGGAGCTTCGCGGCGCGGTGGTGGATCCTATCGGGGGAGCCTTCGCCGGACAGGAACTCGTACAGTAACCGGTCCCGGAGCGCGAGGTAACCCGGGAGGTACTTGAGGCGTAGCAGGATCGGGTTATCAACGATGTTGAAGTGGCGGTCCGATTGGAAGCCGCGGAAATTCCAAGCTATCGGTTCCCAGCGGCCCTTGTACGGATCGAGGTAGTACTGGTGGTTCTCTCGGAAGTCGTGTTGGTCTCCGCCGAACGCGACGTCGAGGACGTCCATCAGCGCGAACTTTCGAACGTCGAGCTCGTTGTCGGCGAAGTCGGCGAAGGCCGTTGCGCTGTCCTCGCGGAAGTGTTTGAGGAACTGTCCCAGCTCTGCGAAGTTGGCCTTGTCCGCTTCGTCGTCGGTTCGAGATGCAACCTTCGTCCACAGCTCGGGCCCCGCCCACAGCGCTTCGGTCGCGGCGTCACCGGGCAACTCACCGCTGTAGATGCTGCCCGGGATGCGGCGCGCCTCTCGGAGTAAGCTTTCGTCAGCGCCGGCTTCGTAGTGGTAGACGCCTAGGTCCTTCGTGTTTACCTTTAGCCGCGCGAAGTAGGCGGCTGGAGTCAGGATCCCCGACTCTTTGGCGAGGTCGATGATCAGCTGCTCACCGACGACCATGGGCGTCGGGTCGTTGATCAGGTTGGCGACGCGATTGCCGGCGATCAGATCACCTTTGTCGGCTTTGATCTTGAAGGATTTTTGCGTCTCACCGAGATGCCAGTGGCGGCCACCCCGTAGGCGCACCCGAGCTTCGATCAACTCGCCTTTGGTGACATCTTCGACCTTGCCGCGCACGTAGGGGCGGTCGTCGCGGACGGAAGCCGAATCCATCAGCTCGCCCCACTCGTCGCGTTCCAGCAAAAGCCGGAACGTGTGCAACGAGGATTCCTCGGGCGCTGGCGGCATCGTGACTCGTCGCCAATCGCTCATCAACGTGTCGTGCAACGCGATCTGATACAGCTCGGCCGACAGTGGCCCCGTTTCGCCAACCGCCGCCTGATACCGATGCAACTTGGCGAATGCTAGCCAGCCGTACCACGTCACGAGTAATGCGCCGGGGAGGCACAGGACCAAGGTAGAGACGGGTCGAACTCGGTAGAGTCGCCAAAGAAGGCGTCGGATCATGGGGCGACGAATGCTACTCGGGTTTGTCACATAGTCACGGAACTTCCGCGACCGCCGAGTCGATCCAAGCGGTGCGTGTCGGCAGCCACGCGATCAGCTTGTCCACTTGCTCGCGCCAAGACGGTGGCGTCGCGGGATCCATGGTTTGGTCGCCACCCATTCCACCGCCACCACCGAATCCTCCACCACCACCAAATCCGCCACCCAAGCCACTGTTCGGCCAACGGTCGGTGTCTCGCTGCCCAGCGTTCGCAATTGGGGCGGCGATCGCTTCAACGCGTGCCACGAGCGCTTCGTCCGACAGGATGCCAGCGCGTAGTTCGCGCCAACGTGTTGCGAATTGTTGCATGAAGGCTGGGTCTTTGCCCAGCTGGTAGAACCAATCGTCGTTACCTCGGCTCGTCAATTGAGTCTCGAAGCGCCAGCCTTCGGGATCGGCATCCGTGGAGGCCATTCCCAAGTTGAAGTCCCAAAGTGGACCAGCGTTGACCGGCTGATCGCGCTCCTTGAAGAAGTAGCTGCTGCGGACGTACGCGTCGACGTGGGCACTCAGCTCGGTGACGATCATGAAGTCGATGAACGACTCGACGTCGATGAACTGCGTGTAGTCCCCGATCGGCGTTTGGTGCAAGGCGTCGTGGAAGCCCTGTAGGTAGCTCGAGATGTAAGCGAACTGCTGATCGTTCGGCACTTCGGGGTCGACGATGCCCAAGTCGTTGAAGCAATGGGCCTCTGGGTTATAAGCGCCCCGCGCCAAGGGTTCCGAGCCCGTGCAAATCACCTCTGCTTCACCGCTGTCGAGGGCGGCTTGGTCGAACTTGAAGATGTAACCGCCGGTGATCTCCGCCTCCGCCGTGTTTTCGGGCTTTAGCTGCTTCAGATTGAGCCGGTTCTTTTGGTTTTTGATGGTCTCGGTGAGCGCGTACAACCCGAAGTAGTCCGACTCCTCGAGGGGGCCACCGTCGAAGTTGATGTACAGCTCCGCGAAGCGCAGTCTCACCGTTGCCAGACCCATTTCTGCGCCCAAGCCGTAGATGAGGGAGTTCTGTATCTGCGATTTGTCGAAGTATTCGCCGATCATCGCCCAATCGCTGTCGGCAGGCATGCCCAATACGGGGAGGTCGCGGTCTGCGTCGAACTCGTCCCAGAACTCCACCTTGTACGGTGACTTGTCGGCGTTGGCAGACGACTGGCCGCGCTCCTTGTAGCCACCCCGAGTTACCAAGGTCGGCGGGTTGGCGAGCGACGTCACGCCGTCTTTCGGCTCGAAGACCATGAAGGCCAGGTTATAGTACTCGGGCGCAGCAGGTTCGGCCTCTTGTTCCGGTGGTTGTTGCGGGCCGCCGAAAGAGACCGTCTTCTGCGGGCGCCCGCCGCCGTAGCCCTCCATCACGATGACGGGGATGTCCGAGGCGGTGTCGAAGGTCCGCGCGATGTAGATACCGGTCGAAGGCGCGTCGACGGGCTGATCGCCGTTGAAGGCTTGAGCCCGCACCTGAGTGGTCTCGGTCAACGTGAGTGGTCCCGAATACGTGGGCGAGGCAGCCGTGGGCAAGCTCCCGTCCGTCGTGTAATGGATGGTCAATCCTTCCGCAGCCGCCAGGGTAACGCTCAACTCGCCCTGGAACGTGCCACTCGGCGTCGTGAACGACACGGCGCTCGCGGGCGGCGGTGCTGGTGGCTCTACGGTTTCTTCCCCGGAACTAGAGCTCGTCTCGGGAGGGGCCGACGTCGTCGATGGCGCGGGGGTAACGGTGGAAGGGGTCGCCGTAGCGGTTGGCCCTGGAACCGTTGGGGTGACCGTCACCGGGCTCGTCGGCTCCGGCGTCGTCCCGGTCTGGGGCACCGTCGGGGGAGCAACGACGGGCGCCGTCGCCCCTGCTGTCACCGTCATTTGAGGGTTGATCGCGTTGGAGTCGGGGTTCGGGCTCGCAGAACAGCCGAACACGGACCAAGCGGACGCGACTAAGACGGGGGTGAAGTGAGCGGTGCGTAGTTTCACTTCGCTATTGTAGAGTTAGGGGCCAATCCCACTCACTCAATGTGGCGCGGCCGTGACAATTAAGCCCAAGCGGCAAATTGCCGCTCGTGCAGCACGCGCTCTGCTCCGATGCAGCAAAACTAAGCCCGATTCGAGGCGCTGGTGGATGTCGACGGGTCGCGTCGCCACGTCGGGGTCTAGCGAGCAATCTGCGAGGCCAGACTTTGCAGTCGAGCCTCGCAGCGGGAGGAAACTCACGGGGCGCCGGCCAGGTGGGTCGCCATCAACGCACGTTGCCGGGGTTGCGCACGGTTTCGCAACCGAACAGCAGCTCGAGTTTGGCGTTGGGATCGCTCTGAAGCAGCGTGCACGTGGTGGGACACACGAGCACCTTGGTCGGGTTCTCGTTGTCGTCGTAGTACCAACCGTGTCCTTCTTCACAGTCCGCGAGCGTGTCGACGTTGCTAAACGCTTGCGACCCGTTGTCGGAGCGCCACTGGACGTTCACCTGATCGGCGTCGAAGTTCTCGACCTCGGGGATCTCCCATTCGCAGGCCAAGCTGCCCGTGACGACACCCTCGGCCAACGCCCGGAACACGGCGTCGAAGTTGTCGTTGTTGCACGACGGGTAGCGGAGGCCGCCGGTCAGTACGCTGAGCGCCTGGAAACCTAGGCCCGGACCTTCCGACCCGGGTGAACATTGCCCGGTCTGGAGCGGGGCGGACGCTGGCCACGGCTCGAGCGCGTCGTCGTTCTCGGTCATGCCGACGATACTGTGCCATTTGTACTTGCGAGCTACGTTGCTGCCGAACTGGCGTGGGGCCAGCGCCAGCAAGGCCGTGTCGAACTCGACCGCGCTGCTCTGTGCATCGCTGGTGTTGCCGTCCTCGAAGTAGTGGCCTTCGCCCTCGCACCGTGAGTTGTCGTCGGTGATGACCAGAAACTCCTTGAATGCTTCTTCGCGCACGAACTGCTTCCAACCGATGGGTGCAATCGATTCCCACGGACGCTGCTCGCGATCGGCAGGCGTAAACTCGTCGGGGCTGTCCCACGACGTCAAGAGGTCGCACCACGGGGTGCGGCTGCGGATATCGGCGCTGTAGTGGTAGAAGCGTGGCGCGTTGTGGACGAGGGGGATCGTCTCCGGGCTGAGGCAATCACTCGAGCCCAACGGCGCTCTCACACAAATGGGGTGATCACTTTCTCCGACGGAGATGTCTACGTCGCCGTAACGCGACACCATGATCACCCGATAGTCGACGCCGCTCTCTTCGATGATTCGGGCGAAGTCGGAGTTGATGCGTTCTTGCACCTGTTCGATCTCGCCGGCCATGCTGCTCGAGTTGTCGATCACGATGATGACGTCGACCGGCGACCGCAGTTGCTCTGGAGTTTGAGTCAGCGCCGCGCAGTTCTCGGAGATCGTCGCAAAGCCCGGCACCCCGCCGTCACCGTTGTTTGCTGGGGCATTGGGGGTCGCGATCACGTCGTCGTCGTCCACGAGTTCACTCGGTGCGGCGTTCGGCGGGTTGTTGTTGTTGTTGTTGTT
>CBINDO010000392.1:0-6862 GCA_966249405.1 uncultured bacterium
GACCTCCCCCCGGAGGAGAGCCCCGAATACGTCGCGACTTTGCGCGAGAACAAGCTCGACCCGATCTTCATCTTCGCGCCGACCTCGACGCCGGAACGTTTGAAGACAGTAGCCAAGTACTGTTCTGGTTTCGTGTACTGCGTCGCTCGCAAAGGCGTAACCGGAGCTCACACCAACTTCTCGGACGAAATGCTGGGCTACGTGGCGCGAGCACGCGAGGCGACGGACTTGCCGCTCGCCGTCGGCTTCGGAGTGAAGGACCGAGCCGACGTCGATGTGCTGCGCGGACACGCAGATATCGCCGTCGTTGGCAGTCAGACGATTCGAGTGCTCGACGCTCAGGGCGTCGGCGCAGTGGGCGACTTCATCCGTAGCCTACGCGGGTGAAGTTGGTCCGCCGGCAGAGATTGGGAGCTCAGAAGGATCCGTATACGGTCGGTACCCAGACGAGCTCCTGACGCTCGCCGCTCGCGACGGGGCCCGCGACGGCGCGTGTCGGCACGAGCGCAAAACGCAGCTCCGTCGACGCGACCGGCGCATCGTTCGTGGGCCCAACACCGGCATAACGGCTTGGCCCCGACGCACCCATCTGGCCCCGCATGCCCGCCTCGATGAATCCGACACCAAGTCCGACCGGCGCGCCGATCACGGCGCCCCAGGCCATGCCTCCCAACAGATCCTCACCGTCGCCGGAATCCATGATCAGGACGCCACCGACGATGGCGCCAATCGTGACGCCGAGAAGTGTGCCGTACCACGTGTCACGCAACACGGTGGCCCCCATGCCCATTCTGCCGTCACTGAGGTCGGTGATTCCGATCGCAATTCCACCAGCGGCGCCAGCAATCGCGCCGATGGCCACGCCGGTGCCGAGGTCTTTCCAGTCGTCCGAGCCCCAATCGTCGTCACGCGTGAGCAGATAGCCCGCGGCCGCTCCTACCGGAGCTCCAACGCCGAGCCCGCGGAAAGCGTAGGTAAAGACGCCTTCCTCTTCGTTTTGCGCACTGGCGGGAGGAGACACCAACAACACCGCGGTCAGGCAGGCGAACACGCGGAGCCCGAACCGGCGCGCGCCCAACGGGGCGTGATACTTCGCAAGATTGGACATGCTGATGCTTGGCATGTGCGGGATGTACCACGAGCACGGCAAGCGGGCGAGGTCAGGTACCACCTTTCCTCACCCAATCAAGAAGGCCGTGGCGGTCTACTACAGCGCGACGAACATCCCGAAGGTGAATCCAAACTCGGAGAGAGAGAGGTCACCGTCGTAGTCTTCACCGTTGACCTCCCGTGATCCCGAGATACCAAGGTCCAATGAAGGCGCGACCACGAACCCGAACGTGCGGTGTGGCATGAACATGAGCGGCGCCTCGAGCGTCAACGCGCCGTAGCTCTGCGAGAAGTCGTCGTCTTCACCGTCGTCGTCGTCAGTCGAAACGGCGACGTAGCTGAAGCCCAAACGCGGCCAGATTCCGAATTGTTCGTTCAACCCGACCAGGTAACCCACTCGCGGGGCGAAAAGGAACGCTGTAGCGCTAGACTCCGTCGTCACGCTGAGCGGACCGCCGTCCACCTCGTTGGTGATCCCCAAGGTCCTAAAACCTAGGGCGCCTCCAAAACTCACACCCATCGGCAGCACGTAATCCACGTTGACCCTCGGGATCGTGAACAGGGCGGGTGCCGCGCCGGATGTATTACCGAGGCCGAAGCCAATCGAACTCTGGCTCGTCGTAGCGGCGTCACCTTCGTCCGTGGCGGTTACGGCGGTGAACCCGAACACCCGCTCCACACCGAGAGTTAACCCCTGCACCGTTGGCTCAGCGACCGCAGAGCCGGCGTAAGTAAACACCAAAGCCAATGACCCGACACAACTCGAGATTCTTTTCATGAGAGCGTTCCTCCTCGGTGAAGCTTGGCCGCTAACCTGCTCAGGTCGCAGTGTTGCTGTCAAGTTTCCTGCAACCTCGTGCCGGGACGCCTTCGAGGCCCGGACACGAGGTGAGGCGCCGAGGTAAGGAACCGAGACGTTAATCTACAGTAACTACCATTTCAGCGTTCTGGAATGTGTTGTAGCTGTCCAAGCCGGGGAACCCCACGGGCGAATCGCCTACCACCTCTTCTAGGTCACTCTCCAACGCATTCAGGGTCATCGCTGAGGCACCAAACTGGATCTCGGGGAGCTCGGTACGCATCTGCACGCGACCGTGGCACGTTTCGTACCACCAAGACGCCACGAACGGCACGGCCGGGTCCGTTGGGGCGGTCGCAGTGCCGCTCACTTCGAAGTCGGGCGCCTCATCCGCGGACACCGTGATGTCGAACTGTCCGCTGCCGTTGCCGCCGGAGAAGTGGTAGCCGATGTCGTCCGAGTACTCCGCAGGCACGCCCATCTTGGACAGCTCGCGCGCCAAGTCTCGGTTGTCCGTCACGTACCACAACGTGTAGTTGTTGATGTCCGACGTATCATCCGGGCCAGCGAGCGTCACGCCGACCTGCGCGACGGTTCCGGCCCGAGCCTTGCCATTCTTGACGCGCACCGAATTGCAGTCGGCCACGCGAACGACCACCACCGCTTCCGACTCCGACGTGAGGTGCAGTAGCTCGAACCCGGACGGCACCAAGCCCGCCACGTTTTCGTTTGGCACGAAGGTCAACCCCGCAAACTCCGTGCAGTCGTTGAAGCTGACCTTCAACGGCTTTCTCTGTTTGTGGCTCTGCGCAGATGACAAGGCGCTCGTCTGAACACCCCAGTCTTGTTCTTCTTCCACGCCCATCACCGAATCTTGGTGAGATGTGTCCTCCGATAGGTCGGGCGCACCGCACCCAACGACAAACAGCAATATCGCAGCGTATTTCGCCATTTCCATATTATCCTCCAACATGGCCGCAGCGCACTCGCCCACTGAGCGCACTCACCTCGCAATCAAGTAAAGCGCCAACAAAGGATTTTGCACGCGCTATTATCGACGCGGTTCCAGTTTCACCGTCGCAGTATGTCCTGCGGCGTGATGTCCTCGCACCCCGTCAGCCCGCGAACGCCATTCGGTGTGGCATGTCGTAGAGAGTGAGACGTGTTGCAGCAGGCAGTCACGAAGTGCGTCTTGCTTCGCGCGCCACGCTCTCGATACAGCGGCGTAGCTGCGCGGGCTGGAACGGCTTTTCGATGATTGGGCGCTCGACGGTTTCGAGAAAGCGCTGACTCCAGTCGGCGAACGCTCCGCCAGTCATGAACACGAAGCGCTGGGACAGATGTGGGTGCTGAAGCGATACCTTGTGAAATAAGTCAGCTCCCGAGATGCGCGGCATCATGAGGTCGCACAAGATCACGTCGAACTCGGGCTCAGTCTCGATCACGGTGAGAGCCTCTTGACCATCGGTAGCCACTTGCACGACGAACGGATCGAGCGCCCGCTTCACGGCGCGCGCCAACATCGGTTCGTCATCGACGACGAGGACGCGATACGGGCTTTGGAGTAGGTCGTAGTGGCTCTTACGGCTGTCCGGCGCTTGCTCCTCGCGAGCGACCCGCGGCAGACGGACGGCCAAAGTGGTGCCGCCTGGCCCGGTTTCGGACACGGATATGGTCCCGTTGAGCTCTTGGACGATACGTTTGGAGATCGCGAGACCAAAACCCGGCGAGAGTCCCCATCCTCTCACGGACGCCCCGGGCTCGAACAACGACTCACGGACCTCGGGCGAGATGCCGAAGCCGGTGTCCGAGACGGTGATTTCGAGTTCAGTGGGTGAGACGGCGCGAGACTGCACCCGCACCACTCGAGGCCGCCCCTGGTCGTTCGGGATGGCTTGGGCCGCATTGACGAGCAAGTTCACGAGCACCTGCACCACCTGCCCATGGCGCCCGAACGCAAGGAGCCCGGGCTCCAACTGTCGAACGAGCTCCGCGCGGTGCCGGATTTCGTTCTGCACGAGGTTGACCGCCGAGGTGATCGCCGTGGTGACGTCCACGGACCCCAGCGCGTCGCCGGACCCGCTCCAGAACCCACGCAGCTCGGCGACGATGGCGCCTATGCGCCGTGCCCCGTCCATCGCCTCTTCGAGGGCCTCACGCGCGCCCGGGTGGGAGTGGGCTTGCGCCGTCTCCAGATTGAGCAGCACGTAGGCGAGCGGGTTGTTGATCTCGTGCGCCACGCCTGCGGCGAGCGCGCCCAACGCCGCCAGGCGATCGCTCCTCGCCATTTGCTCACGCACCAGCACCCGTTCGGTCACGTCGCGAGCCAGTA
This sequence comes from uncultured bacterium, assembly GCA_966249405.1. Classification (GTDB taxonomy): domain Bacteria; phylum Myxococcota_A; class Polyangia; order Polyangiales; family Polyangiaceae; genus SZUA-265. The sequence goes on from CBINDO010000392.1 coordinate 4,242, forward strand.
AGATGTGGGATGGCGAACCTTCGAAAGAGACGTCACCGGCCGCCGAAACTTCGGCGATGCGGAGCGCGCCGGATTGATGCAACAAGCGCACGTTCTTGGCCCAGCCGGCGTCGCGTTGCGCGTCGAGAGCACCGCGGTCTTCGGGATGTACGAAGCTGGCGAAGGTGGAGCCGATGACCTCCGAACGTTCGCGACCGACCAATGCCGAGAACGACTCGTTGGCGAAATAGATGACGTTGTCGCGCAGGACGATGACGGCGTCCGGCATCGCCGCCAACACGGCGCGAAACTCTCGATGCGCACTCGTCAGTGCTTCGTCGCGCCCCTGACGGTGAGACAAATCGCGCCGAATCGCGAGGTTGCCGTGGTGGTGATGCGAGGCGTCGTCGAAGGGCGAGACCCTCGCCTCGTTGAAGCGTCGCTCCCCATCGCGCGTGCGTGAACCCAAAACGCCGAGCCATTCACGACGCTTGCACAACTCGGAGAACGTGAATTGGACGTAGGCAGAGTCGTGGACCGGATTGGCGTCGTCCCGAACGAGCGCTCCGACGGTCTCGCCGACGATCGCCGTGTCGCGGTAGTCGAAGTACTTGCGCCACGCCTCGTTTACGTAGAACAGGCACGCATCCCTATCACTGATCTCGATTGGGTCGGGCGCGTGATCTATCGCCGTGAGCAACACGCTGGCCAGGTAGAGACGTTCGTATTCTGCGATGGCCCCGACGAGTGACTGGGACCGGGCGGCAAAATCCGCGGGTGGAGGCCGTTCCAAGAGCAGCGCGGTGGTTCCCCGGCGAGTCGACAAGGGCGCGACCCAGGCGTGTAGTCCGCTCGCGGAACGTTCACCCAAGACGATAAACCTGCTGCTGGCAGGAACCAGCTGCGTTGCGGTGGGAGGAGGTACGTCGGGAAACGTCGCGCTGCGCGCCAACCATGCGCCACCCAAACCCGACTCCGAGAGGCGGACCATCGCCAGCGCCGCCCAAGCCCAACCAAACTCGGCGCACAACTCGTCGAGCGCGCGACCGAACCCCCAGGGTAAGGCCGGCTCCAAGGTCAGGCTCTCGAAGGGAGGCTTGGATGGTGGCACGCGCTGCCATCCTATCGCAACGCGTTGCCGAGGGTAAGCTCCATGCGCTGGCGAAACGTGGCTGAATCGGCGCGACTTCGTGCTGTTTTGCCAGCGCGGCAGGTGACAACGTGCGCCCGTCCCGGGTAGGTTTCGACGCCGTGACGCCCGCAACGGAGTACATGCTCAATACCAGCCTGACCCTAGCTGGCATCATGGTGCTCGCGTGGCTTTTGGTGTACGCCTCTCGCCGCTGGGAACGTGCAGCTCCTCGGGGGCCGTTGGAGTTGCTCGCTACGTTGCGTTTGGAGGGCAAACGTGCCGTATACCTGGTACGTATCGGAGAGCGCGTGGTCGCATTGGGAGCTGCCGAGGGGGGAATGACCAAGGTGATGGAACTGGGTCCTTCGGAGGTCACGCCGTATGCCAGACCGGCGGAGGGATTTGGCGCCGTGTTTCGCCGCCTCACGACGCAGCCCCGAGTGAACGCGCCCCCACCCGTCGATGAGGGCATCGCCGCACGACCCGAAGTCGGTGTTCCAGGTTCTGCGGACAAGAGCGCTTCACCATGAATCCGGCAGCACCCGCTCTAGATCAACCCTTCAGCCTAGTGCTCGGGCTGGCCGTACTCGGTCTCCTTCCATTCGCGTTCATGTCCCTCACCTCGTTCGTGAAGATCTCGACGGTGCTGCAGATCACCAAGAGCGCGATTGGTGCACAGAGCGTTCCCAGCAACACCGTCATCATGGCTCTGGCGGCGGCGCTTACGCTGCTGGCAATGGCCCCTGTCGGACAACGGATTTCCGAGGGCGTCACCGCGGCACTGAGCACGCAAAAGCCCACTGCCGAGCTGATAGGCGACGTGTTCGACGCCGCGGCCGAGCCGTTACGGAGTTTCCTGAAGGCGAACGCCGCACCTCGCGAGACACGGCGTTTTCTCGAGTTGGCCAAAGCGGCTCGCCCGGCCGACACTCGGGACCAGGTAACCAAGGAAGACTTCGCCGTCATCATTCCGGCGTTCATGATTTCCGAGTTGATAGAGGCTTTTGCCCTGGGTTTTGCCGTCTTTCTCCCGTTCCTGGTGATCGACATCGTGGTGGGCAACGTGCTCATGGCGCTGGGCATGCAGATGATGAACCCCACCCAGGTGAGTCTGCCCTTCAAGTTGCTACTGTTCGTGGCTGCCGATGGGTGGGGCCTTCTGGCCCAGGCGCTGGTCACGGGATACCAGGCGGGTTGAACCGACGAACCGCGCGAATGTGACGGCATCGTACCGGCGCGGAGAGACGTCCGGCCGCCAGGTTGTTCGTCTCGAACATGGGCCGCGTACCCGGGAATAGATCGCGAAAGCGACAGTTTTACGCGGGCCATGAGGCGAGTTCGGTCGCTTGTTGACTACCGGAAGGCGGTGGCTAGGATGCCGCCCCTCCGCTCAATACCAATGAAAGGTGGCACATCGCCATGAGTGACGTGATGATCGAGGCCAAAGGCCTAACCAAGGCATTTGGTCCGGTACGTGCCTTGGACAATATCAACTTCGAGGTTCGAAAAG
>CBINDO010000393.1:0-6848 GCA_966249405.1 uncultured bacterium
AGCGTAGCGAGCGGCGGCGAATTGAGCCGCGCCCTGCGCGATCAGCGATCCACCCGCGGGTCCGTCAGTCGCGTCACGTCACGTGCTTCGCTGGAGCCGCAGATGGCGTCACATTTGGCGTCGAGTCCGTGAGTGGACTTGACGGCGTTGGTTTCGGTACGCGACGCCCAGTCAAGCCGAAGGCCAAACTCGGCACGATGATGACGGTAGCGATCAACAGACGCGGCGACAGTTGTTCGTCCAACGCCAACACGCCGCCAGCTCCGGCCAAGATGGGCACGGCAAGCTGAGCCAACGCTGCGCGCGTTGCCGGTAGCTGCTGGAGAACGCGGTACCAAACGACGTACCCGAGCCCCGAAGTGACGGCGCCTGAAATCAGGGCGCACAGAAGAGCACGACCTTGCAGCGTGTCCGTAAGAAAGCGGAAAGCTGCCCAGGGAGTCATGAACGCGCCAGCGATGACGAAGCTCGCAGTGATCGCTCTCAGGGGCGGACCAGCGCTTTTGCCAAGCAAGGAGAACACACCCCATCCGACGCCGGACAACGCCATCACCAATGCTGCCACCGGATCTGGTGCGCGGAGCCCCGGTGCCACGAGCAGGACCAGACCTGCGGTCGCGCCGGTCAGACCGATGAGCTCCCGCAGCTGCGGACGTTCGCCGCGCCAAATCGCTCCACCGACCATCGTGATCTGAACGCTCGAAAACGCGATGAGCGCTCCGGTAGCTGTGGAGAGTTGTCGAAACGCGATCGAAAACGGCAGCGCATAAACGACGAGCGCCGCGGCCTGCAGCGACGTACGCCGCAGATCTCTCGGCAGCTCCGTGCCACGGGTCAACAACACCAAACACAACGCACCCGCCGATATTCGCACCCAGGTGAACAATACGGGATCACCAGAGGACATCCCGAGCCCGATACGCGCAAGCAGGGAGTTGGCCGCAAAACACACTAACGCCAGGACTGTCAGCAGAGCAGTGAGAGGTGCGGCCACGCTGTCCCATAAGTCGCGGAGCGCACCGCGGCAAGTGGTACCCTCCAAACCGAGGCGTCACGCGGGTCGAACCAAAGTCGATCCTCCGACTTCGGGGCAATCTCGCGTCGTTCCTATCGCCTCGAGGTACCACGCGCTTGTCTCACCTGGACAGTCAAACGACTCGCGCCGCAGAGGACACCGCTCGATGCACCCCTCCGAAGCAGCAACGAACGGTGCGTCGGGAGGTATCGCGACGCTCATGCACCGAGCCAACGGAAGCGCCTCCGCGCCGGCGACCGAAATACGAGTCGTGTGCACGCGGCGACAAACAACACGAACGGCCAAGTCCAGCCGTTGTGGTCCGGTTCGCGACGAGGGGCGGCCACATCGCAGCCCTGTGCACCAAAGCTCTTCACGCGCGCGACGACGTTCACGCGATGTTCGCCAGCGCCATCTTCGAATACGAACGAGCGCCTGGTCTCACCGAGACTGACCAACGAAAAGACCACGCTCCCCTGCTCGGTAGGCTGCAGTTCGTTGCACGGGCCGTCTGGCGCCGATGGCAAGCAGCTGTCGAACTCGAAGCCGACGGCGCGCACGGGGGTCGTGCAGGCACGCGTATTGTCGATGTCGAAACGCACCCCGCACGAACACCCCTCTTCGAAGGCTTTGGAAAGGGTCGCGCAGTCAAAGGGCGGCTCGACGGTGAGCGGCTCGACCACCAGCTCGCACGGGTTCGGACACCCCGCCCAAACCAACGCAGGAGTGGCGAACGTGAGAAGACCGATGGCCATTGGGCGCGACCAGCTCCACGTCGAAAGTCTGCCGTTAGTCATGTTCGCCAGCTCCCTTGGTTAACCTGAATCACGACCCTCGAACGCGTTCGCGCAAGTCGGCCACACCCTTACGCCAGGCTTTGGCGTCGGGACTCTCCGCCCACATGTCGGCGAGCTCCGAAGACTTGCCGACGATGCGGTCGATGGCCACGAGCGCGCGTTCGATGAGCGCGAGGGGCGGCGCCATGGGGTGTGCCGCGACCCAGTCGTCGACGTCTTCGGTGTTCGTGTTGCGGTAGCCGTAGCGGCCTTGGAGGCGCGCCAGAACTTCACATGCGGCGAGCGCCTCGATGGCGGCGTCTTGATCGAGGTATTCGTCGTCCTCGTCCTCTTCGTCCGCGTCAGCGACGCGTTCGATCGTCGTCGTGATGAATTCGAGCCCCTTGTGTCTCTCCAAACCGATGACCCAGTCGAGCGCGGTGTCGTTGTCGAAAGCGAGTGTTCCCCAAGATCCCATGGTTTCAGTCCCTCGAACGAAGCCTTGCTCCGCTCATTTGGTGTGTATTCGTGGCTCAATCTCCGGCGTCGCGAGTGCCCGCGTCGCTCGGAGTGCTGGCGTCGTGTTCGATGTCGGAGTCGCGATTGCTCGTGTTCCCGACGGAGATTTCCGCAGTCGCGGAGTCGATGGTGGCAGAGCTGGCGGTGGGACTCGACGTCGCATTTCCGGAGACGTCGCGACTCGAGGACGCGGGGTCTGCACTCGTGCCGGAGCGTTCGGAAGCGTCGGTCGGCGACGTGGAATCGAGGTCAGTGGGTGCACCCGATGCTGGCGCTGCGCTCGACGAAGGCGTCGTGAACGATGAGCTCACCTCCGGCGGCAACCCGCCGTCGATCGCGCCGGGGAGCGTGGTGGCTGTAGGCGGAGCCGGCAGCTCGGTGACGATGGGCGGTGCGTCGGAGGTCGCGGGAAATACCGTCGAGGTCGAGTCCTCGAAGCCAAAGTCGGGGACGAAGGGCGGCGGATTGCCCGAGTGTTCCGGCGGATCGTCGAAGGTGTTGCACTGCAACGCTCCGAGACTCACGACGAACGACGCCAGTCGCCCAACGACGCGAGCGAATCGGTGGCCTGTACGAACTACTCGGTCTGCACTGAGTTGCTTCGACTTCACTTCGATAACCTGTAACATGCCGCCTGGTCTGTCCACCCTCGCCCGGACGCCGCACTCGCTGACTCACTAGTCTGGGATTGGTCTAGTCCCAATGTTTCAACCACTCGTCGGGGTTCGGGAAGCCTGCCGCGCGCACCGAACGCGAGTAAGCCTCGAAATCGAGCGGGATGCTACACAACTCGACGTCCAGCGCGCCGGCTTTCCACTCCACGATCGCGTATTCGGCGCGACGCAGGCACCGCGGTGGCCGACTGCCGTCGAAGAGCGCTTCGAAAGGTTGCCCGACAGACCCAACGTTGAGGAACGTGCGCCCGTGAACGCGCCGCATCATCTGTAAGTGGGTGTGACCCGCCGCCACCACGACGACGTCGGGCGCAAGCGGCCATGCGGCGAGTTCGGCCTCCGGCGTCTCGGCGACCAACTGGAAGTCGTAAGACAACGGGGAACCGTGCACGCAAAGCAACCTCGCCCCGGCTCCCAACTCAACGTCCAGAGTTGCCGGCGTTTGGCGCAGGAACGCGACGCCGTCCTCGCCGATGCGATCGCGGCACCACGCCACGACCGTTTCCAGGCCGGGAAACGTCTCCGTGAACGGGTCGTGGTTCCCCTGCACGATGGGACAACCGAGCTCGCGCAGACGTTCGAGCGTCTCGCGCGGTTGTGGGCCCAGGTCGGCGATGTCGCCCAGACACACGAGTTGATCCGCGCCCCGCCGTTCGACGTCTTCGAGGACGGCATTCAACGCCACGAGGTTGGCGTGAAGGTCGGAGATCAAAGCTACGCGCATCGCCCGACTATAACGTGATGGCGCAGCAAGCGCCTCAGGATAAGCCCATCGAACGGCGCCTCACCGGGACTTTCACCGTGTCACGGACCAGTCGGATGTGAGAACGGTCGACGTCCTCGGCGGTCGTCGTATGCCCACCTCGCCCCACAATGCCAAACCGGAAACGTTAGCCGACTGAGCCAACGCGCGGGCCTTGTAGTTCTTATGGCTATCGGCCAAACTGGCCCAACTATGTGGGCTCCCCGCAGTCCGAATCCCGTGAGCCGCCCGAAATGAGCGAAATCGCCTCATCGCCCCAGGACGAGTTCGAACAGGGGGAAGATGCTGCCCGACAACTGCGAGAGGCGTTGCAAAGGGCCGTCGGGACTTGGGGCATCGGGCACTGGTCGTGGCAAGTGGACGCGGATTGGGTCGAGCAAGACGCCGACTTGCGTCGCCTGTTCGAGTGGTCGCTGGACAATCCACCGATGCCGTTCGGTCATCTCATCGAACTCGTTCACCCTTCGGACCGCGTTCACTTCATCGACGGCATCGCCACCGCCAAGCGCACCGGCGTGTACTCCGACGAGCTGTTTCGCGTGATCCTGCCGAGCGGGCGCATGCGTTGGATGCTGGCGAAAGGCCAGGCCATCCGTGACGCACGCGGCGTGGTCGTACAGCTGTTCGGGACGTCGATCGACGTCACTCAGAGCAAACAGGCCGAAGCCCATCGCGAGCGCGCGCAGAAGTTGGAAGCGCTGGGGCAACTCGCCGCCGGGGTAGCCCACGACTTCAACAACCTGCTCGTCGCCATCATCGGTAACGTCGAGCTGGCCAAGGAGTGCGCCGCCGACGGTGAGCAGCAAGAGCTGCTCGACGAAGCAGGTCGAGCGGCACTGCGGGCTCGCGAACTCACCGGACAGTTGCTCGCCTTCGGGCGACGTCAGCCCTTGCGACAACGTCAAGTGAACGTGCCGGAGTTGCTGCGCAACACCGTGCGCTTGCTGCAGCGGCTTTTGCCGGAGAACGTCGACGTCGAGCTCGCGCTCCAATCGGACGACATCAACGTCCTCGGGGACACTAGCCAGCTCGAGCAAGTGCTGGTCAACCTGTGCGTCAACGCGCGCGACGCGATGCCAAGCGGCGGCTCCTTGCGGATCGGCTGCTATACGCGCCCGGCGCGCTCCACGACCGGCAACGACGTCGCGATCACCGTCACCGACACCGGCGTCGGCATCCCCGAGGAGCTGCAAACGCGAGTCTTCGACCCGTTCTTCACGACCAAGGCGAACGGCACGGGTTTGGGTCTGTCGACCGCTTATGGCATCGTGACCCAACACGGTGGGACACTTTCGCTCGCTTCGGACGTCGGGAGCGGCACGACGTTCACGGTGTGTTTGCCCGTGGATTTGGACGAAGCGGCAGCCTCCTCCACCTCGCCACGCCCCCACATCGCTCGCGGCAACGGTGAGACTATTTTGGTCGCCGAAGACGAGCGACCGGTGCGCACGATTTTGGCTCGCATTTTGCGTCGCGCCGGCTACGCGGTGCTCGAGGCCCGCGATGGGCAGCAGGCGGTGGATACGTTCCGGGAGAATCAGGACCGAATTTCACTGATCATCCTCGACGCAGTCATGCCAAACAAGAGCGGTGGCGACGCCCTGACCGAGATCCGCAAGTTGTCCCCCGGCATTCCTGCGGTCATGAGCAGCGGCTATTCGGACATCTTGGCGTCGAACAAAGAGCTCGCCCCGGGTACCGCATTTCTCGGAAAGCCCTACGAACCAGACGACTTGCTGCGAACCGTACGCGAACAACTCGACGCAGCGACGCAGCGCGTGTAAGCTTTGGGTCCCCCCGAGGATCGCCGTATATGAGGTTGGTACGGCCCCACCCCTGACGGAACTCGCATGAGAATCGGCATCCTGAGTGACATTCACGCCAACTACGAGGCCCTGAGCGCGGTCATGCACGCGTTCGCTCGGGAGCGGATCGACCGCTATTATTGCCTGGGCGACACTGTGGGATACGGCGGGTCACCGAACGAATGCGCGTCCTTGGTGCGTAAAGTCGCCACCGCGACGATCCTCGGCAATCACGACGCCGCCGTGGCTGGGCGTATGGATTACTCCTATTATTACGAGGCCGCGCGCGAGGCCCTCGATGTCCACTGTCGTCTGCTGACGACGGACAACATGGAGTGGCTGAAGGAGTTGCCCTATTCGCACAAGGTGGACGGAACCAATGTGGAATTGTGCCACGGTTCACCGGTCAGGCTGGAAGAGTTCGAGTACATCTTCGCCCCCGAGCAGGCGGAGGAGTGCCTGCCGATGTGGGACCAGCTGGCGCACCTGACGTTGATTGGGCACTCCCACCTGTGTAAAGTCTTCGCCCTCACGCGCAACGCGGTTACCGAATTGCCAGCGCGAGACATCACGCTCGATCCCTCCCTCAAGTACATCATCTCCGTCGGCAGCGTGGGCCAACCGCGGGACGGCGACAATCGCGCGAGTTACACGCTGTTCGACAGCGACACGCTCCACTTCGAGTTCAAGCGCATCGAATACGACGTCGAGAGCGCATCGACCAAGGTCTTCAACAACGACCTCGAGCGCAACTTCGGCAACCGCTTGTACATCGGCGCTTGAAGGCGTGGGACCAGCCGTGGCGACGGCTTCGGGACGGAGCAGTCAGCGGGCCCCACTCTTGGGCCGCTGAACGAACTGCGGAAGTTTGGTCACGTTCTTGAGCGCAACCGCGCCGAGACCCCAAGCGGCTTGCCCGTTTATCTGCCACGCGCGCAGGTCTTGTTGCGTCTTGCGGACGACGTTCTTCAAGCTGCGATTGCTCATGCCACCGAGGCGCATGCGCGTGAACACCTCGGGCACGTAGGCGACCTTCACGTCGTGGATGTGCAATGCCCGCAACACGAACTCGTAGTCGGCCGCGATGTTCAAGTCGATGCGAAAGCCGCCCACCCGCTCGTAAACCGAGCGCCGCAAGAACAACGTGGGGTGCGGCGGCATCCAACCGCGGAAGAACATCCCACGCCGATATTCACCCGCGCGCCAATAACGGACGATCTGGTTGGGATCGTTGGCCGAGACGTACACCAAGTCACCGTAGACCCCTTCGAGCGTCGGGTCGGCGCGGAACGCATA
>CBINDO010000394.1:0-6760 GCA_966249405.1 uncultured bacterium
ACTCGATGATCTTGGAGATGACGCCTGCGCCTACGGTCCGGCCACCCTCGCGGATAGCGAAACGCATCTGCTCTTCCAGTGCCACCTTCGTGATGAGCTCTACTTCCATCGTTACGTTGTCACCCGGCATCACCATCTTGACGTCCTCGGGCAACTTGCATGCGCCAGTTACGTCCGTCGTGCGGATGTAGAATTGCGGGCGGTAGTTCGTGAAGAACGGAGTGTGGCGACCACCCTCTTCCTTCTTCAACACGTAAACCTCACCCATGAACTTGCGGTGCGGCTTGATGCTACCGGGAGCAGCCAGAACCTGGCCGCGCTCGATCTCTTCCTTGTCCACGCCGCGGAGCAGGCAGCCCACGTTGTCGCCGGCTTGGCCCTGGTCCATGCTCTTGCGGAACATCTCGACGCCCGTGCAGGTCGTCTTCTTGTCGCGCTCGAAGCCGATGATCTCGACCTCGTCGTTGACCTTGATCACGCCGCGGTCGATACGACCGGTTGCCACGGTACCGCGGCCCTTGATCGAGAACACGTCTTCGACGGCCATGAGGAAGGGCTTGTCCACCTCGCGAACCGGCTCCGGGATGTCCTTGTCGAGCGCGTCCATCAGTTGACCGATGCTTTCGGCCCACTTGGCGTCACCCTGCAGTGCCGGCAGTGCTGCACCGCGAACGATCGTCGCCGTGTCTCCGGGGAACTTGTACGCGTTGAGCAGCTCGCGAACTTCCATCTCCACCAGGTCGAGCATCTCTTCGTCGTCGACTGCGTCGCACTTGTTGAGCCAAACCACGATGTGGTCCAAGCCCACCTGGCGAGCGAGCAACACGTGCTCACGCGTCTGCGGCATCACGCTGTCGAGCGCGCTCACGACCAGGATCGCGCCGTCCATCTGCGCGGCGCCCGTGATCATGTTCTTCACGTAGTCGGCGTGCCCGGGGCAGTCGACGTGCGCGTAGTGGCGGTTCTTCGACTCGTACTCCACGTGGCTCACGGCGATCGTCACCGTCTTCGTCTCGTCACGAACGATACCGCCCTTCGCGATGTCCGCGTAGGTGATCGTCTTGGCCAGACCCTTGTCCGACTGCACCTTCAGGATCGCTGCGGTGGTCGTGGTCTTGCCGTGGTCGATGTGACCGATCGTTCCGACGTTTACGTGTGGCTTCTTGCGTACGAATTTCTCTTTGGCCATTGTCTGTTCCTCTGTCTATTGCTCTAGTCTGTGTAGCGCCCTCGATTAACCCCCGTTAACTCGAGCAACTACCTCATCTTGTACATTCTTGGGGACGGGCTCGTAGCTCGAGAAGTGCATCGAGTACGTGGCTCGCCCTTGGGTCTTGCTGCGCAGGTCGGTCGAATACCCGAACATCGTGGCGAGTGGGACCTCGGCCTCGATGACCTGAGCTTGGCCGCGCTGGCCCATGCCGATCACCCTGCCGCGACGCGCGTTGAGGTCGCCGATGACATCGCCCATGAAGGCATCCGGTACGACGACTTCGACCTTCATCATCGGCTCTTTCAGGTGAACGCCGGCGCGTTTGGCGCCGTCCTGGAACGCCATCGAAGCGGCGATCTCGTAAGCGGGGCCCGACGAGTCGACGTCGTGGAACGAGCCGTCGAACAGACGCGCCTTGCAGTCGACGAGCTCGTAGTGAGCGAGCACGCCGCGGCGCATGGCGTCGGCGATCCCCTTCTCGATCGAAGGGATGAACTCTTTCGGGATGATGCCACCCGCGATGTCGTTGACGAACGTGAAGCCGCTGCCGGGTTCGCCGGGCTCGAGGTCGAACACGCAGTGGCCGTATTGGCCGTGGCCGCCGGTTTGACGGACGAACTTGTGCTCGCAGACGACCTTCTTGCTGATCGCCTCACGGTAGGCAACTTCGGGCTTGCCGACGTTGCACTCGACCTTGAACTCGCGCTTGAGCCGGTCGACGATGATCTCGAGGTGCAGCTCGCCCATCCCGGCGATGATCGTCTGACCCGTCTCTTCGTCGGTGTAAGTACGGAACGACGGGTCTTCGAACGCGAGCTTCTGCAGGCTGATGCTCAGCTTGTCTACGTCCGCCTGAGTGCGGGGCTCGATCGCGATCGAGATGACGGGGTTCGGGAACTCCATCTTCTCGAGGATGATCGGGTGACGCTCGTCGCACAGCGTGTCGCCGGTGCGCGTCTCACGCAGACCAACGGCCGCGTAGATGTTACCCGCGTAACACTCCTTGAGCTCTTCACGCTTGTTGGCGTGCATGCGCAAGATGCGTCCCAAACGTTCACGCTTGCCGCGCACGGTGTTCATCACGGCGGTGCCGCCGGTGATGCTGCCCGAGTACACGCGGAAGAACGTCAGGTTACCGACGAACGGATCGTTGGCGATCTTGAACGCCAACGCCGCGAACGGCGCGTCGTCGGAGGCCTTGCGCGTCTCCGTCTTTTCCGTCTTCGGGTTCACGCCTTCGACGGGCGGAATGTCTACCGGAGACGGCAGGTAGTTCACGATGGCATCGAGCAGCATCTGAACACCCTTGTTCTTGAACGCCGACCCGCACACGACGGGCACGAAGCTGAACGCCAACGTCCCCTTGCGCAGCGCGCGGTAGATGTCGTCGTTGTTGATGGCGGCGCTCCCGCCCTCCATCCAGCGCTCCATCAGCGCGTCGTCGACCTCGGCACAGTGCTCGATCATCGACTCGCGCGCTTGTTCACACTTCTCGCGCAAATCCGCGGGGATCGCGACCCACTCGTATTTGGCGCCGAGACTCTCGTCATCGTACATCGCCGCCTTCATCTGGATGAGGTCGACGATGCCGCGGAACTCGGACTCTTGTCCCACCGGCCACTGAATGGCTACGGGGCGTACGCCGAGGCGCTCGCGGATCGAGTCCAGGTTCATCTGGAAGTCGGCGCCGATCTTGTCGAGCTTGTTCACGAACGCGATGCGCGGCACGCTGTACTTGTCAGCTTGCCGCCACACCGTCTCGCTCTGGGGCTCGACGCCGTTGCCACCGTCGAACACGGCGACGGCACCGTCGAGCACGCGCAGCGAACGCTCGACTTCAATCGTGAAGTCCACGTGCCCGGGGGTGTCGATGATGTTGATGCGGTGTTTGACCTCGCCCAACGGCCCGGCTGACGGCGCCCAGAAGCAGTTGGTCGCGGCGCTCGTGATCGTGATGCCGCGCTCCTGCTCCTGCTCCATCCAGTCCATCGTGGCAGCGCCATCGTGGACTTCACCGATCTTGTGACTGATCCCCGTGTAATAGAGGATACGCTCGGTCGTCGTCGTCTTACCGGCATCGATGTGCGCCATGATGCCGATGTTGCGCGTGCGTTCGAGGGAGTATTCGCGGGCCATGGGGTTCTTTGCGCCGTAATCAGTGCTGAGTGTTTTACCGGACGGTAGATAGACGAAAGCCCCCCCGGAACCTTGGCTGCCTCTATTTTGAGGGGCCTTATTTTCCGGAAGGGGACTCGGGGTGCAGGAGCGCTACCTGGGGTAGCCTTTTGCTGGGGGGCATTGCGCTTGGCGTGCCCGCCTTCTCTTTTACAACCCGAATTTATTTCGTCTTACTCATCGCTTTTAGGCGTACTCCCTAAGTTAGAGGCCCAGTCTCACTCAATCTCGATCAGCCGTAGCTCGAATTACCAGCGGTAGTGAGCGAACGCGCGGTTCGCGTCAGCCATGCGGTGCGTATCGTCACGCTTCTTCACGGCGCCGCCGCGGTTCTGCGATGCATCGACGAACTCTGCCGCCAAACGCTCACGCATCGTCTTCTCACCACGGGTACGTGCTTGGGTAACCAACCAACGCATGGCGAGAGCGACGCGACGCTCCGGACGAACCTCGACCGGCACCTGGTAGTTTGCACCACCAACGCGGCGAGACTTCACCTCGAGCTTCGGCTTCACGTTGTCGAGAGCCTTGCGGAAAACCTCGAGGGGTTCCTCCTTGAAGCGGTCGGTGATGATGTTGAAGGCGCCGTAGAGGATGCCCTCTGCCGTGCTCTTCTTACCGCTCAACATGAGGGCGTTCATGAACTTCGCGACCATCTTGTCGTGGTACACGGGGTCCGGGGTGATCTTTCGCTTTGGTACTTCGCGCCTACGGGGCATTGTCTGTTCCTTTAACTTCTCTCGAGCGACGAGCGTCGATTACTTCTTCGGGCGCTTCACGCCGTACTTCGAGCGCTTGCGATTGCGGTTAGCCTTGTTGGTGGAGCTCGGACCGATGGCGCCAGCAGCGTCCAACGTGCCGCGCACGACGTGGTAACGCACACCCGGCAAGTCCTTGACGCGGCCGCCGCGGATCAGAACCACGCTGTGCTCTTGGAGGTTGTGACCTTCGCCACCGATGTAACCGATGACTTCGATGCCGTTCACGAGGCGGACCTTGCACACCTTGCGGAGCGCCGAGTTCGGCTTCTTCGGGGTCACCGTGTACACGCGGGTACAAACTCCCCGCTTTGCAGGGGAGGCCTTGAGCGCCGGAGACGCAGTCTTGTCGATTACGGCCTTGCGGCCCTTGCGGATGAGTTGTTGAATAGTGGGCATAACACGAAAATTGACCCCGGAGCTTGCGGGGAAGCGGAGGGTACCGATCGGCGTTTCAATGTCAAGCGCCGTGCACAGGAAAGCGCTTTGTTTTCCAGGAGATCGGGGGCCGCGTCGACTCTTGTGAGGAACGCCAAAGCCACATCGGCGGACGGTTCGTGCCCCACAACTGTGCGAAAGTCGAGCACAAACCTGCACACGTGTAGGCGCGAGGGTGGTGGCCGGGGAAGCCCATCTCCCGATCAGTGGGCCGTCCGTGTATCCGCAATCCAGCGGCGCGGTACCGACCGGCGGCTCGAGGGCGCGAAGTCGTCGTCCGGCGGCGCGCATGACGTCGCATATCACGGCGCTTCGGTTCGGAACTCCTGCCCACCCGACCCCGCTTCACGGTGTTCACGATGCGTTCACCAAACACTCACGGTGCGCCGTGCCCTTCCGACGCGCGGCGCGCTTCGGTATGAGACGCCACACGTGTTGCACCTGCTGTCTCGGACCTCGCCAAACCGCGTTTTGCCCCTTTTCTGCTGCCTGTGGGCGCTGGCGTGCAGCGCCGAACCGACGAGCGGCGACTCTGAAGGTGGTGATACACCGGCCACACCGCCGCCGGCTGGCTCACGGCGCGAGCCCACCCCGGACGCGACCTGGCCCCCCCTGCCCTCGAGTCTGCCTCGTTATTCAATCTCCCTCAGCAGCGAGGCCCAAGCTCAGCTCGAAGCCGCACCGTGGGACGCGCAGGACGTGCCGGGAACGTTCACCGACGACGATCACACGTATACGGTCGAGCTCAACTACCGTGGCGCGTACGCTTTGTTCAACTTGATCAATTCCGGGAGCAGCACCCGCAATTGGAAAGTGAAGTTCGACAAGGCCGACCAGTTCCGCGAGCGCCGCGAGTGGAACTTCAACCGCGAGGCGCACCTGCGTCACAAGTTGGCCTACGACCTCATGCACGCCGCGGGTGTACGTGTGCCGTCCGCCGAATACGTGTTACTCGACGTGAACGGCGAAGACTACGGCATGTACCTCCGCTACGAAGATCCGGACAACAAGGCCTGGGTCAGCGACTTCTTCGGCAGCGACGCGGGCGATCTGTTCAAGGCCGCCTACGACGTGCCCAACGAGCCCAAACGGTTCGCCCTGCTCACGGTACTCGGCGACGCGGACGAGGACTACTTCCTCCACTACAACAAGAAGCTGAACAACAACGATGCGGCAGCCACCAACTACGGTAGCCTCCGCTCGTTCATCGACGGTTTGAACACCACGCCCGACGACGACTTCGCGAGCTGGCTGCCCGCGCACTTCGACGTCGAGAGTTTCACGAGTTACCTCGTGGTCGCCAACTTCATCTCCAATTGGGACAGCTACCCGCAGCGCCCCAAGAACTACTGGCTGTATCAGGGCCCCCTCTCTGGACGTTGGTTCTACGTGCCGTGGGACATGGACGCGACCTTCCAGACGCGGCCGAGTTCACTCGCGCCGATGGGTCCGGAAGCTTCCATCTTCCACAGCTTCGACCGCTTCGAGCCCAATCGCCCCAACTCCGACGAAGAGGGCACGGAGCGCCCGCTGGTGCGACGTATGATGGCGGTGCAGAGTTTCCGCGACGCCTACGTCGCGCGTTACCGCGAGCTGCTCGAGACGACCCTCGACGCCGACGTCCTCGAACGGCGCATCACCGATCTCACGACGTTGTGTGAGACGTACGTCTCGGAGGCGGACGGAAGCGAACTGCACGCTCAGAACGACGATATCCGCGAGTATCTCGAGCGGCGTTTGGTGAGCGTGCGGGAGCAGTTGGAGGGGGAGCCGTAGAGCGTAAACCTGATAGAGCGTCCGCTGTCTTACGGAACTCAAGGCGTCAGGACAACATGCGTCAGAGGTTGACACCGTTACGTCGCAACGCTGGAGCGATGTACGACGCCTTGTCCTCGGTGCCAAAGCCGTCTAGGGTATAGGCATGTCGACGCGTGGCGTTTGGGGAAGTTGGGGGGGCAAGCGCAAGCTGCCATCGCACAATTGGTGGAAATGGTGCGGTGCGCTCGTTGCGCTACTGACGGCGTGCCGAGGCAACGGCGAGGCTGCCGACTCTGCGCTGGACACGTTTCACGCTCCGTAGCGTTGTCGCACATGCGTGGTCCGCGCGGCCCGGGGGAGACGCGAAGCGTTACGGCGCCGGCAACACGGGTAACGTGCCTTGGCCCAGGGTGCGCAC
>CBINDO010000395.1:0-6730 GCA_966249405.1 uncultured bacterium
TTCGGTTCAGTTGAACCGAACTCTGCAATGTAGCAGTCCCACCGGCTGATAGTTTACAAGTAGCGATTCGAACGCCCTCACACCTGGGGCGGCGGCAATCGTGGTAAGGTCAACACAGCCGAACAGTGGGTTTAGGAGGCGTACGGAATGAACAGCGACTCGACCAAGCCGGCGGAGTTTCAACGGGATATAAGGCTTGGGTTGGTGCTGTATGGCGGCGTGTCGCTCGCCATCTACATGAACGGCACGACCAACGAGCTGTTTCGAGCCGTGCGCGGCCGCGGCGTCTACTTCTTGCTCAAACATTTGCTAGACGCCGACATCACGGTCGACGTGGCCAGCGGCGCGTCCGCAGGTGGCATCAACGGGATGTTTTTGGCGTTCGCGTTGGCCAATGGGCGCGAGTTTGGCACCTGCGCCGACCTGTGGCGGAAAGACGGCGACCTGAACACGCTGCTCAACGACTACGACGAGGGCCAGGTGCCTTCGGTGCTCGACAGCGAACACTATCGAAGCTTGCTCGAGAACGGGTTTCGTGAAATGTGGCTTACCGAGCTCCGCTCAGACGAGCCCGAAGTTCCCAGTGAGACGCGGGAGCTCGACCTTTTCGTGGCCGGGACCGACTTTTACGGACGCATTGCCAACGAAGTCGACGCCACGGGACGAGTCATCGAAACCAAGCAACACCGGACGGTGTTTCTGCTCAAGCACCGTCACCGCAACGTCGCGAAGTGTCAGCTCGATCCGCGCCGCGACGCGTACGGCAGGTGGCCCAACGAAAAACCACGCGACCCGCACGAAAGCGCCGACCTTCGCGCCGCCACTGAACCGAGCACGGCGACTTCCCCCGACGTGGGGCTCGC
Organism: uncultured bacterium; assembly: GCA_966249405.1. Lineage (GTDB taxonomy): Bacteria > Myxococcota_A > Polyangia > Polyangiales > Polyangiaceae > SZUA-265. Next base: position 864 of record CBINDO010000395.1, read on the forward strand.
GGCGTTGGCCAAACTCGCGCAGATTACGTCGTGTTTTCCGGGGGCGTTCGCGCCCGTTCACTTTCTGGGGGAAGAGAAGCCCGACGGCAGCTTGCCGAGCGAAGTGGACTTTCGACTGCAGGTTTGGGGAAAGCTCGGCGTCGGCGAGCGTTACTTCGTAGACGGCGGCGTGCTTGACAACAAGCCTTTCACGACCACCCTGGATACGATCTTCCGAAGGCCAGCGCACCGGCGCGTGTGCCGACACCTGCTCTACCTGGAGCCCGATCCAGAGCGCTTCGCGGCCGAGCAGCGCGGCAAGCGCAAGGAGCCGCTTGTTGCACCTTCGTTCCTTTCGACGGTACTCGACGCCGTGACGCGTTTGCCCGCGTACGAGAGCATCGCCGGTGACTTGGCGCGGGTAACGGAGCACAACGCAGCCATCCAACGTTTCGGCGAGCTCGTCGAGGCGCTCACGCGCAACGGGGTCAGCGTCCCGCCCGGTCCACCGACGCCGACGGGTGCTGGCGTCGGCAGGCCGCAATCCGACAAACAATCGTCTCGCGAACGTTCCTACCGCACGGCGCGTCTGCTCGGCATCGCTCAACGGGTCACCGAGAAGATCGCCGAGGCTCTAGATGGTCGGTTTTTGCCCGAGGTGTCTTCTCCGCTGCTCGAAGGGTTGAGAAAATCGATCCTTCCCGAGCACATCACGCCCGAGATGGGCCTCGAGTTCGACGAACTGCTGCGGCGCGTCGACGTCGATTACTACACTCGACGCGCGATGGCGCTCACGTACTACCTGGAGGCGCTGTGCGACAACCCAGAGGTGAGGGCTCTGTGGTCGAACGTGAACAACGAGATCGAGCACCTCGAGATCATCGGTAGTGCGATCGAACGCGTGGTGTTACCCAGCGCCATCAGCCAGGCTGAATCGGACATGGAGCTTCGGCAGCTTCGCCCAGTCGATTTGTGGAAGGAGATCTTGGATCGAACGCGGACGCTCCTCGACTACGCCGGTCTAGAAAACTGGATGCGGACGAAGCCGAGTTACGCGGCGTTCGGGGTGGCTCAAGAGGACGTATTCCGGTCGAAAGACTACCGGCGCGAAGAGTTCCGGCGAACTCTGGAAGCGCGGGTGAGCGACATCAACGCTGGACGGGTGACGTACAAAGTGGCCATGTCGGAGCAGGAGCGGACCGTGCTCGAAGCGAGCGACGAGCGCCTCCGCTCCCTGATTCGGGACAGCGGGTGCAGCGTGGGCGACTTCCTCGAGCGGTTCGAGCGCGAAGACCGGATGCGCTTTCCCTTGGAGCTTGCTGGCGGTGTGCGTCAGCGCGACCACATCTCCGTGATTCGACTCAGCCCGGTGGACGCGCAAGCGGGATTGAGCAAACGGCCGCTGGAGAAGAAGATATGCGGTGAGACGTTCGGTCATTTCGGCGCCTTCCTGAAGCGGTCGTGGCGTTCGAACGACATCTTGTGGGGCCGCCTCGACGGCATCGCGAGGCTAGTGGAAACGTTGATGGAGCATTCGCGGTTCTCGACCAGCGGCGGAGGGGCGCCACAGTTGCCGAACCTCGACGTGGACGCGGTGCTGCGCGCGTTGGGAGAGCCGCAGAAACGGCGAGTGACGCTCGGTCGGCTGTTTCCGCACCTTCAGCGTCGGCTCGACGAAAGCAAAGAGCCCACCGACCCAATTCAGCGGTTGCTGCAACAGCTGGAGGCGTACGACGCGAACGAGCCCCAGGCACGGGCGGAGCTCGTCTCGACCTTGATCGACACGGCTCAACTCGATGCGTTGTGCGAAGATTTGCCCAAGGTCGTCGCCGACGCGGCGCAAGAACAGTTCGAGTGGGGACAGCTCAAGATTGGCGGTAGCTTGGGCCCAACACCGACCAATGGCAAAGATCAACCACTGGACGGCGCCGCGACAGCTGCCCAGAAAGAAGCCCGCGAGGCACGCAAGCTGGCCGACAAGGCCGAGAAGCAGGCTTGCGTCGCGGAGAAGAAAGCACGGCGGGCGCGAGAGCAGTCGCTGCGCGCCACGGCCAAAGCCGAGCGCCGCACCGCCGCCGACCTCGGCTTCTCCGCGGAGAGCTGGCAGTTCAAGGCTAACGTCGGCGCGCTCAACCCGTCTTTGGTGAACTTGGCGACGCGGGTCTTTGCCCAAAATGCGCTCAAAGAAATGAGCACCACGCAGCTCGACGAATACTTCCGTAAACAATACGCGGTGGGCAACGAAACCGCGACCGGCGCGATGCCTGCGACGGTGCTCGTCGACCTCGGCGCACGCGCGGCGGTGGTGACCGAAAGCGCGCTGCTCAGCAGCGGTGAGCTGGCCCGCAAGCTGCGTGGAAACAAGCTGTACACGAACGTGGTTCATCGCCCGATTCGCGGTATTGCGGGCTTGGCGGCGTTCGTGCGTCGAGCGCCAACCGCGCGCATCGCGATCATCGTCGGCTCGTTGATCTACGCGCTGCTCAGTATCACCACGAACGTCCTTTTCGCTGGCAGCCTGTATGCGGAGGGGGGCGCCAAACGCGCCATCGCGATGTGGATGTTCGGTCTCATCCCCGCCGTGTCGTTGGTGTTCTCGTGGACGATCTGGCGCTCGGTCACGTGGAAGCGGATCGTCGTCGCGGTCGTGTGTCTTGGGGCTCTCGTGAGCATCTGGTTCTGGTGGCCCGACCTCGTCACGTGGGTCAAAGCCACGCTCACGTCTTGGTTGCTCGTCGAAGACTGAGCCGGGCGGCAATCGTGGGCGTGCTGGCGTGATGTACCAAACCAGTTGCGTCTGTTAGAGTTGCCCAGTGGCTATGCCGAATCAGCTGACCCCAGACGATGCGCGCTCCGATCTTCCACCGGCAGAGGTGCAGATCGATGATGGGGTCGTTGGCGAACTGTTGAGAGCGCAATTCCCCCAGTGGAGCCATTTGGCCATCGAGCACTTCGCCAGTGGATGGGACAACGTTACCTATCGACTGGGTGAGACGATGGCCGTGCGATTGCCACGCATCGCAGTGGCGAGGGACTTGTTGCTCAAGGAGCAGCAGTTCTTGCCCTCGTTGGCCTCGCAGTTTGAAGTGCAGGTCCCGGTTCCTTTGGGACTTGGTGTGCCAAGTGGTGTGTACCCGTGGCCGTTTAGCGTCGTCCCGTGGTTTCCGGGAGCGGACGCTTCACATAGCCCCTTGCTACCAACCGAAGCGGCACTGCTCGGCTCCTTTCTTCGCACGCTCCACTCGACCAAGTTGCCTGGGTTGGGGCCCCTCGCGTGGCGCGGAGGCCCCCTGCAAGACCGCGCGGCCGACGTCGCAGAACGGCTCGCCAGGTTGCGGCGGATGAACGCTTTGCCCGCTGCGACGTTGCGTGAACTCGAGGTTGTGTTTCAGCGCTTCGCGGCCGTCGAGGCGAGTGAGGTGCACGTACCCGTTCACGGCGACCTCCACCCAAAGAACCTAGTGACGGACCATGGTCGATTGCGGGCTGTCATCGATTGGGGGGACCTCAATCTCGGCGACCCTGCGACTGATTTGGCGAGCGTTTGGCTGCACTTCGCGCCTCGGGATCACGCGGCCTTTTGGGAAGCTTACGGCGCAGTTTCCGAGGCCGCGGCCATGCGAGCGCGAGGCTGGGCCTTGTTCTTCGGGCTCAATCTGTTGGTTGCTGAGGCCAGCGGCGAGCAAGATTTTGGCGGTGCCGGCTCCCGGACGTTGAATTGGCTGCTGGGTTAGCGTTCTGCTCGAAGCGTCGACGGGCCGTTCACTGATTCACCGCCCTGCGCTACCCTGGCCCCGTACACGGTGAGCTAAACGGGCTGTGTTAGCGCGCGCAACGAGCCCGAGTCGCGAGACCGTTAGAGCACGGACGGAATTCCGGGTATAGTCGCCCGGTGAGTCCTCCCGTGCGCATCGACGTCCGTTGGCTTGGTTTCTTGGCGATGGCGTTGTTAGTGACGAGCACGGCTCGCGCCGGAGACGATTGGCTCTCCGTCACGGAAAGCGCTTCCTGCGACGTCGACGCGACGGCGCTCGCCGACGAGATTCGCGGTCGCATGGTAGGCGCCGTCGGTGGCGACGTCGACGTCACGGTGGCTTTCAGGGACACCGAGCAGGGGTTCGAGTCGCACATGCGGCTGCAGCAGAACGGTGAGACGCTGGGCGCGCGGACCCTGCTGGCACCTACGTGCGAGCAGTCGATCGAGGCCACGGCCGCCATCGTAGCGCTGGCCCTCAGCCAACACTCACCGGCTGAGCCATCGCCCAACGAGGATGCCGTCGCCGCGTTGCCCGATGATGTTCGCGTCAGCAGCCTCCCGACTGCGCCGCGCAGGGAGCCGCAGGGGGTGTCGCCCCGCGCACCAAACGAGAACCCGACGGAAGAAAACGCCGTGTCGCCTACGGGCGGTTCCGGCTCGAACCTTCGGCTCCTCGCCAGCGCCGGTTTGGACTTGGGCACGCTGGCGGAGTCCACCGCGGTCATTGGGGGCGGACTGGTATTCGGCCTCGGTCGGGGCGAGCTTCGAGGCACGGCCTGGTACGGAGCGCCTTCGGAGCGGGCAGAGTCGTCTTCGTCGTCCTTCGAAACCACGCGCCACGACTTCGCTTTGGCCCAACTCGAATACTGTCGAAGTCCGGACCCCGGCCGGTGGCTAGCCGTGTGCGGGGGGGTCGTCGGCGGATTCTGGCGCCTCTCGCGCACCGCAGCGAGCAACGACGAAGCTCCGCAGCGGCAGACGCATACCAGTTGGACGTGGGGGCCCGAGCTCGGTGCTGCGTTCATCTACCGCGACGCGCCATGGCAGCCACAGCTGGCGGTGCACACCCACCTTCCGGTCGCGGGTAAGGCGGCCGAAGCGTCGGACGTCACGATCCGCGCCACGCTGGGAGCGTCCATCTCTTTTTAGAGAAGTGCGAGCACCGTCACGGATTTGTGAGCAAGCCACCAAGTACGTGTGGAGCCATGGCATCCTCGGTTCTTTGCCCAGAAGGGGTTGCGGTCGCCGTAACCACCCTGCCAGTAACGCTGGAGGTATTGTACCGTGACCACTTCGCCAATACTTGGCGGGTACTGCGGCGGCTCGGCGTTCCCGAAGCGCAACTCGACGACGCCGCGCAGGACGTCTTTCTGGTCGTCCATCGCAAACTCGAACAGTTCGATGCTCGGTTGCCGGCGAGGAGCTGGATCTTTGCGATCGCGGTGCGTGTTGCGAGCGAATACCGAAAGCGCGCCGTTCGTCGACGCACCGAGCAGCTCGACGAAGCGGTCGCCGATGCGTCGACGAACCCTGCTCGCATGAGTGAGCTCAAGGACTCCGTGCGGTTGCTCCACGAAGTCCTCTCGGTGTTGGACGAGAAATCCAGGACCGTCTTCGTGTTCGCCGAGCTCGAAGAGATGAGCGTCCCCGAAATTGCGCAGGTTTTGGACGTGAACATGAACACCGTCTACTCGCGGCTGCGCACGGCGCGGAAGCGTTTCGAAGCGGAGCTGCTGCGGCGGCGCGCGGCGAATGCGGAGGCACCTCCATGAATCCGGAAACACGAGCATTCCTCGATCGAGTCCGTTCGGCAGAGTTGGCTTCTCCCGCTGACGCGGAGCGCGTTTATCGGGCTCTCCAGATCTCGCTCGCAAAGGGACTCGGCCCGAGCGTGTTGGACGCAGCCGTTTCACCACGGTCCTGGTGGCACGAACTGACGCGCAACGCGGTAGGGTTTGGCGGCAAAGTGAGTGTGGTTGCGGTGAGTGCCGCGGCCGCGCTCGGTCCCGCTGATAGCCCGGCGCGCTCACCGTTGGTCGAGTCGACCGCGGCGCCGAGTTCCGCGACGGCAGTGATCTCTAATTTGCCCAGGGCGCCAGAGTCCACGTCTTCTCCTGCACCAGCTCCGGCG
>CBINDO010000396.1:0-6707 GCA_966249405.1 uncultured bacterium
GGTCGGCTCGTCGAGGATCAACAGATCCGGCTCACTCACGAGCAGCTGCGCGAGAGCGACGCGCCGTTGCTCGCCACCGCTCAACGAACCCACGAGTGCCTGCACGCTCGGCACCCGAAGGTGTTCCAGCAAGGAGTGAACGCGATGTTCCTGCTCCCAACCGCCGAGATGCTCGAACTCATGCGCGAGCTCGGCTTGCCGTTTCACGAGCTCGGCAGGCGGCGAGGGAAGGCCGCCGAGTTGCGCATTCAATGCCTCGAACTCGCGTCGCGTCTCCGACCACGCCGCGAGGCCGAGTAGCGCCGTCTCCAGGGCAGTTTTGGTGGGGTCGAGGTTCGGAACCTGAGCCAGATACCCGACCCGGGCATCGCGTCTCACCATCCGCGTTCCGGTATCCGGGGCCTCCACTCCCGCGAGGATCCGCGCGAGGGTCGTCTTACCGGAGCCGTTGTCGCCGACGAGGCCCACACGTTGGTCCGGTACGAGCGTGAAGGTGACGTCGCTCAGCACCTGATGGGTGCCGTAGCTCTTGGACAAATTATGGACTGAGAGCAGGCTCATGGCACCAACCGGTCGTGTGGCGAGTCCGCGACGTCAAACGCGTTCGCGGATCGGGTAGTGGTCGCGGTACGACCGCTTCTGGTTCTGATAGGTCAGGAATTCGCCGATGAAGCCCAAGGCCGTCAGTTGCGCGCCCATCACCATCAGCATCACGCTCAGCTGCAATAGCGGGCGTGATCCGATCCAGCTGCCGAAGAACCAGCCAACGGTGAGATATACGGCTATCAATAGGCCCAAAGAACCGGTGGCCAGTCCCAGTAGTCCGAACAGGTGCATGGGCTTTCGGACGTAACGCGTCAAAAAGATGACGGTCAGGAGGTCGAAGAAGCCGCGCAGGATGCGTTCGAGGCCGTATCGGGAGCGGCCGAAGGCACGCGGGTGATGAGTAACCGGCACCTCACCGACGTTGAACCCTTCTGCAGCCGCCAGCACCGGGATGAATCGAAACAGATCGCCGTAGATCGGGATCGTCTCGATCACTTCGCGCCGATACGCCTTGAAGCCGCAGTTCATGTCGTGCAGCCGCACGCCCGTGAAATAGCGCACGGTGCCGTTGAACACCTTGGAGAACAGCCGTCGCGACAGCGGATCTTTGCGGCTGACCTTCCACCCGACGACGACGTCGAGCTCGGAGCGCACCTTGGCGATCATCATCGGCAAGTCCACGGGGTCGTCCTGCAGATCCGCGTCCATCATCACGAGGATGTCACCGCGACACTCCGAAAAACCCGCGGCGAGGGCCATTGCCTTACCAAAGTTGCGTCGCAAGCGCAGGCCACGAACGTGCGGCGACTGCGCATGCAGCGACGCAATGATCTGCCACGTGTCGTCCGTGCTGCCGTCGTCGACGAAGATGAGCTCGTAACGCTCCACCTCACCCAGCGCCTGCTCGATCCGACGTGCAAGTTCGGGCAAGCTGGCGGACTCGTTCAGCCCAGGCACCACGATGGATACACTCGGAGCGGCCGCCGTCAGGGGACCAGCGGGTAAGGGGGCGGCGTCGCCGTTCTGGCGAAGGCTTTCGGACGAGATTTTCAAGCGCAAGGTCCCGAGCTGAGGCGCGTTTTAGGCGTGGAATGAGGGCTGGGAGCAACGGTGGCAGGGGTCGGATACTCCGCCTCGGCGCTGACGAGCGAGCCCTTGGGGGTTCGATTCGAGTCGCTCACTCGTCGTTGGAAGCGCTGCCTTTTGGCGTGCCCTTCATCAGGATGATCGGGATGAGGCAAAGGCAGAACACCTCCGAGATGATGATGCAGGCGAGGTTGAAAAGACCGTTTTCCATTTCCATAACGCGCGGCACATTATCCAATCCCCTTGCCCTGGCAACAAAGAACTTCGCTCCGCGCTTAGGACTTCCTGCCGCACCTCGAACAAATGGTATGAGGTCGGGAACGAGAAAAACGCGATGGACGGGCGCAGCCCGGGCGTTTTAGGAGAACACCATGATTGACGAAGTGATCGAAGAGCTTTCCGACTCGATTTCCAAGGGCGTCGACGCGCTGAAGCGCGAACTGGCCAAGCTGCGCACCGGGCGCGCCCATCCGGGCCTCCTCGATTCGATCCGCGTCGATTACTACGGCACCGTCACGCCGCTCTCCCAGATGGCCACGGTCTCGACCCCCGAGGCCCGGCTCTTGACCGTCAAGCCGTGGGACCAGAAGGCCGTCCAATTGATCGAGAAGGCGATTCGCGAGAGCTCACTCGGGCTCAACCCCCAGTCGGACGGCTCGCTGATCCGCGTTCCCGTGCCGCCGCTCAGTGAGGAGCGCCGTCGCGAGATGACGAAACTCGCCAAGAAGTGTGGGGAAGACTGTAAGGTCGCCATCCGGAAGGCGCGCCACGACGCCAACGACGTCCTCAACTCGCTCAAGAAGGACGGCGAGGCGAGCGAAGACGAAATCGAACGCGCCAAAAAGCGGGTCGATGACCAAGTGGCCGCCGCAGGAACGAGCGTGGATCAGCTTATCGCCTCGAAAGAGAAGGAGATCCTCCAAATCTGACCTCGCTTGCGTCCCCCGGGACGCCTAGGGTATCCTTACTAGAATGCGCGCACATGCCGCCGGTCTCAGTGACGTTGGTCTCCAACGAGAACACAACGAGGACAGCTTTGCAGTTGTTCCTCAACACGAGCTTTTCATAGTTGCGGATGGGATGGGGGGCCATCGCGCCGGCGACGTTGCAAGCAAACTAGCATCCGAGTCGATCACGGACTTCTTCGTCCGTACCGCTTCCGAAGACGTGACTTGGCCGTTCCACTTCGACGCGCAGCTGTCGGAGGAAGAGAACAGGCTTTCGACGGCGATACGTCTCGCCAATCGCCATGTCTACGAACACAGCGTGCGCTCCCATGACCTACGGGGCATGGGCACCACCGTCGTCGGGGCGCTGTTCAGCTCTCGCAAGGGGCGCATGTTCATCGGGCACGTGGGCGACAGTCGCGCGTACCGAGTGCGTGAGGGCGCGATCGTTCAGTTGACGCGCGACCATTCGCTCCTCAACGAATATCTCACCGCGATGCCGGACATGACGGACGAGCAGCGCAACGAGTTGCCGAAAAACGTGATCACACGTGCCTTGGGCATGCAGGACAACGTCGAGGTCGACATGGTCGGCGACGACGCGCATGTCGGCGACGTCTACGTCTTGTGCTCCGACGGACTGAGCGGCATGGTCGACGATCAGGACATCTTGCAGGTCGTGCAGGACTACCAGACGCCCGAAGCCATCTGTAAGCGCCTGGTGACGATGGCGAACGAACACGGGGGGGAAGACAACGTGACCGCGGTCGTCATCTCCGTCGTGGAAGGCGGACGCTCAGACCTGGAGTACGCTCGGACGCAGCAGATCCCCGCCAAGTGAAGCCCGCGATGGGGGGACGTTCGAGTCCTCCGAGTGGCGTGCTGAAACGAAAAACCCCGCTGAAGGCGGGGTTTTTGCACTTGGTTGCGGCTTTGGGTCGAGCTCTACTTGGAGCAGCGGTCGATGACCACGGTACCTGCTGCCGTGCAGTTCGGAGTGTCCAGGGTTTCGGCCCTGAAGGTCGAGTTGGGGGGAGAGCAGTTGAACGAGAGCAGTAGGGCGCCTCCGCCTGCCGGTGCCAACTCCGTCGTTATCGTACAGTTGGTGCCCGTTCGTGCGGGAATGGTGCGCGGATTCAGGAAGCTGACCGTAGCCGTACCGGTTCCCTTGGACGCGCCGCTGGGGCCCGTCGTTACGCCGCTATCAATCGTGAATCGACGCGTATTGCCGACCGCAGCGCTCGCAGTGAACGAAAAATTGTTGGGCGACGACTCGACCACGGAACACGAGACCGAGGCGCCGCCTTCTCCTTCGACCATCCGAGGCAGTTGATCGAGCTGGATTTGGGGGATTGTGGGCTCGAGCGTCGAGCGAACGACGGGATCCTCGGGTAGCGAGAACTGGTCGTCGACGCCACAACCGGCCAGTTCGAGTTTGACGGCTAGCCGCGCCGGGGGGGGCAGCGGATCTCCGCAACCGAGAACACCGCTCAGCGTACCGCCCATCACCAACCATCCCGCGCTGCCAATTCTCATCGTTAATTCCTTTCGAACCGAGTTTGCTTCTAACGCACATCGGCGTAAGCGCGCAAACGCTCCGTCTGGAATCCGGGCACGGTTTTGCGGCTGTTATGAATGCGGCAAAACTTTCTCCGACTCGAAAGGGCGGCCCGCAGAACGATCGATGCCAGCCCGGCGCCGCGAAACGCCAAAAACACGGCAGAGCCCGAGTTCGACCTCGGGCCCTCCGTGCTCCAGCGTTCGACCCTCGGCTAACTTTCGTTAACTTCGCCCGACATCGTCGGGGCGTTGATAGGTCTCTCGGCTAAGTAAGTGGGGTGGATGAGGGGAATTGAACCCCCGACGACCGGAGCCACAATCCGGTGCTCTACCACTGAGCTACAACCACCAGAAGAGGCGCGCGGCTTAACCCAGCTCGGGCCAGGGGCGCAACGCCTTCCTGTTGTGGAAACAGGGAGTTTGCTCTCCGGACGGCTGGTAGGACGAGGGGAGGCACGGCAGATTGCCGGGCGCCAGAACTCAACCGCGGCCTGCCTCGTGCCGTAACCCACAGCGTACCAACGATCCGACTGGGAAACAGCATTGGTGTTCTCTCGCGTTTTCATTTCTGTTAACCAGACCGGCAGAGGCAGTTCTTGCGGGGCCACCTCGGGCGCGCAGGAGGCGAGCGAGTCGTTACGGCTTTCGCAGGAGCCCAGTCGGGGAACACCAGCTCATTGTCATGGGTTAGCACTAGTACAAGGGATCTACCCTGCCGGGCGAATCGACACTGGCTTCAACTTCGAGGTGTGCGGGGGTTAAATGGACTTGCGTTGGAAGATCATCGTCGCGAACGCCGGCATCGTTCTGTTGGTGGGAGTGCTGGGCTTCGCCATCCTGCTGACTACACTGTCGGACGCGTCCGGCGACTCCTCGGCGCTCAACGTCGGGGCCGAGCGCGCCTCACGTGCCGCGGACACCCAGCTTGCGTTGGACGGTCTGCGTGCCGAACGCTGGCTAGGTGCTCAGGCGACGCAAGATAGCGTCGTCTCCGTGTTCACTCTGGGCATTCCCCAGGCCCGCGGTGAGGCGGCCACGGCGCAAGCCAACCTGATCATGCAGGCCGCCGCCAACTCTCCCGAGTTTCTGGGGATGAGGCCGTCGCTCGTCGTCTTCGTCGATCGTAACGGCAGGGCCTTGGGCAGAGACAACAGCAATACCCTCATGCGCGGCGATGACCTGGGAGCCATCTATCCGTCGCTGCAAGCCAGTTTGCAGTCCGGAGTCGCCAAGAGCGGAGTCTGGCTCAATCGGCAGCGGCAAGAGCAGTTGCTCGTCAGCTACGCACCCGTGACTGGACCAAATGGGGTCGTCGGCGCCTTGGCTCTCGGGGTTCCCATGAACGACGATCGGATGGGGCGGATCAGTCAACTGACGAGCGGTTACCCGCTGGCATTGGCCGCCGAAGTCGAAGGCGGGGCCACCTTGGTCGTCGCGTCCAGCCCAGGCTTGAATAGATCGTCACTGCCGGAAGACCTCGTGCATCGCAACGCCGCCGCCGCCTTTACGGGCGGCAAGATCCTCGTAGTACACGCCGACGCCGTTGGAGACGGCACCGTCGCGGCTTTTGCGCCGCTGTCGGGATATGCCGACGCGCGTGCCACGTTGATCGCTCTCGCACCGAAGTCCGGTTTCACGAACGTGGCGGGTGCTTTGTGGCCCCTTTGGGGAGTGACCGCGCTCGGCTTGTTGCTGGTCGCCATCGTTGGCTCGGCGTTGGGGGCGTATATCTCTCGACCAGTCTCTCAACTCGAGGAAGGGCTGCTGTCCATCATCAACGGCAAGACCGACATGCGCTTCGAACTCGAGCACGAGGAGCTCGGCGGGTTGGTGTTTCGCATCAATTCGCTGCTGAACTCTTTGACGGGCGTCTCCGAAGCCGACGACGAGAGCCGACGCGGCACCGGCTGAGGCCTCGAGCGCCCACCGATTGGGCTTGCTTTGGGCTCGATCGGCATTACGGTGCCGGCACTTCGTGCCCCAGCGGCGCCGCTCCAGGTTGGAGCGGGTGACCGCCGTGAACCAATCGGACGGGGCACTCGACGGAAGGCCGTATGGGACTTTTTGACCTGTTCAAGAAAAGCGCGGATTCGAAGAAAGGCGCGGACGTCGCCCAGAAGGGCAACAAGGATGTCGCTCGACTCACGCGCATCGTCGGCAACAAGTTGTCGCAGGATTACGACCGGCAAGAGGCCATCGCGCAGCTCTCAGCCATGGCTAACGCCGACGGGGCGCGGGCCCTGTTGCGGCGCTTCGACTTCGCCATGGAACCCTCCATCACCGATCGCGAGGAGAAAGAAGCCGCAGTCGAGGGAGTGGTCGCGGCAGGCGAGGCGGCTATCGGGCCAATCAGAGACTACTGCCAGCGCGCCGAGGGAGTAATCTGGCCGCTCAAGATCTTGCGTCGGATCGTCGATCAAGAGCGCTTCGTGGACGAACTCTTGGAGTTGCTCGAGCAGTTCGAGGCTCGCAGTCACCTCCGCAAGCTCGCGGGCTACCCGCTGCTGTGCGCCCTGCTGTGCGCGTTGCACAGGGATTGCCACGCCGCGCTGCCGAACAGCCGGATGG
>CBINDO010000397.1:0-6683 GCA_966249405.1 uncultured bacterium
GACATCGGCGCGAGCTCACGCGAACGCGTCGAGTGGGTAGGCCGTTACGTGGCCGCCGCGCGCGGCGTACCCGACGCCGTGCCATGGTGGGAGGTGGCGAGCCGCCGCTGGGTGATGGCGTGGACGCGCCGCGCCCCGGACGAGGTGCGTGCGCACCGGGCAGAGCTGGCCGCGCCGCTGCAGAAACTGGCGGACTTCTGTTTGGCGCTCACGGCGGGCGGCGAAATGCCGGACGACGTGGCCGCAGCGATCGCCAAACACTATCTGAACTCGCCGCCGACGGGGTTCGGTTACGAGGGGCTCATCCCGGTGAGCCTGGTGGCGCGTTACGCCGAACGCGCCCTGGGGCAGGGGCCGTTTCCGATCTTGCGAGCACAGCGCGTGACCGAGATCGCAAATGGAGCGGACGCGCAGCTGCGGCTCGGGCTGGCCGTCAATTACTGCGCGTCCGACTTTCGACGTGTCGGTGTGGACTTGCTCGTAGCTGGTAACAGTCGGGTCACGCTCGAGGACGTCGAGACGTGGGCGGAGCGCACGCGTTCACCCGAGGGCCAGATCGTGCTCAGTCTCGTGTACGCGCGGCTCGCGGGCTCGACGCGTACGTCGCTTCCTGGTTGGGCCGAGCAGGCGCTGCTCCTCGACTTGCGTTCGGGCAGCCTCGACGACGTCGACGTCACACGCGAGTCGCTGCTAGCGCTGCCCAACGTGCTCGCGCGTCACCTGCTTGGGCAGGCGTTGCGCGAAGAGCGAGCCACACTGCTGATTCCGGCGCTCGCGGACGAAGGCGTGCTTCACGAGTTCTTGGCCCGCGTCGAGGCGGGGGACGTGAGCCGCGACACGGCGGTCGAAGCGCTCGGGCACTGTGGCGGCGAGGGACTGTCGGCCCTGCTTTCTTTCCCCGGGTGCGCCAAGCCGCTGAGCAAGGTATCGGCGAGTTTGGCGACGGTCGTGACCGAAGCGCTGGGTAGGTTGCTCCCGCGGTTCGGCTCTTCGTCGAATCGTGAGGCTGCATCCCGAGTGCTCGTGCCCTGGCTCGGCCACGGTTCCAAGGCGGTGGTGGCGGCAGCCAAACGAACCATCGAGTGGCTAGGGCAAGATGCGGCGCCCGAGCTCACTCAGGCATTGCAGAGCGGCAAGAAGCAAACACGGCAGGAGGCCGAGCGACTGATCGAGCGGCTCAGCCAACATCAACCGAGCGTTCGCACCCCGCTCGACGAGGTCGCCGAGCAAGCGCAGCGAGAGGCCCGCGCTGGAGCTGAGTTTCTGAGCTTGTGTCAAGAGACGTATCAGCGTAGTGAGACATGGGCGGCTACGCTGCGTCCGCTCGTCAACGCGCACCGCGCCGCGTGTCTCGAGTGGTTGCGTCCCTGGTTCGAAGAACACGTGCCGCAAGGTGACGTGCGACTGTGGTGTTACGTGGTGGACTTGCTGGCAGACGATACTGCGGCGGTTTGGGTCGCGGTGGACACGTTTGCGCGCATGCCGAAGCTGCCCACCAGTTTGTGGGCGAGGCCGCGTCGCGCCTTGGCACGCCTCGGTGAGAAGTTGGCGGCGCCGGCCAAACACGTGCTCACCCATGGCCAAACCGAATACGCCGAACCCATCTACGGGCTCCTCGCCGCGTACGCTGGTGAAGAGGCTGTCGAGCTGCTCGTGACTGCACTCGCGTCCGACAGCAAAGCCGTGCGTGGTCACGCCGTCGACGGGCTGAGCCGCGTGAGCTCGGCCCCGATCCAACCCGTGTTGGCGTTGCTCGGCGCCGACAATCCCGGCGTTCGCATCTCGGTGGCCGAGCTGCTCGCCGTGTGGGGACGGAGCGAAGCACGTGAGCCGCTGCGCACGGCGTTGGGGTCCGAGACGCGCGCGCCCGTGCGCGCGTACCTCGAGGAAGCGTTGGCCGCAGCCGGCGCGGCTCCGCGTTGGGATCACGGCTCCGACGTCGAGCTCGCTGGCGGCGCCGACGTCGAGCGCCGCTTGCACGAGGCGCTCGAGGCGCGCGGCGAAGGGACCTCCGAACCGCGGTTTTTGCTCGATAGCCCATTGCCGAGCCTCGCCTACAAGTCGGGCGCTGCGTTGAGTGAACGCGCAGCGCTCGGGTTCTTGTCGCTGGTGACCGAACTCGACTCGACGCTCAAGGGGCGTTTGGTTCGTCAAGTGAGCGCTTGGCTCGAGCCTCGTCACTTGGCGGCATGGTCACGCCACCTGCACGCGCGTTGGAACCGCTCGAAAGATACCAAGTTCAAGTGGGCGGTCTACCAGGTGTGGCTCTTGGCCGACGAGACGTTGATCGACGAGGTGGGAGCGGCGATTGGTGCGCTGCGCGCGAACGAACACGTCGTGGTTGCTTGTTATCTGCGCGTTCTCCAGTGGCGCGCGTCCAGGCGCGCGCTCGATTGGCTCGTGCACTGGGCAGCGGCACTCCACTCGCGCGGCACGCGGACGCTCGCACAAACGTTGCTCGGTCGCGTCGCTTACCGCAGCGGGCGGTCGGTGAGTGAGCTGCGGGCCGAGGCCGATCGTTGGATCTATCAACGCCACTATGAGCAGTCTCTGGTGAACAAGCCAGCGCTCGAGCGCTTCGACACCGAGCGCTTCATCGGCTATCTCGAAGATTGCCTGTTCACGGGCCGTACCTGGACATGGCCCGAGTGGAGCGCCTTGCACGACGTCTTTCCGGACCTGTTCAAACGCCTCGTGTGGCGCGTCGAGTTCTTCGATGGTGAGCTGCGTGTGTACGAGACGGCCCTTTCGCGTCGTGGTTTGTTTCAGGCCGGCTCGGGTGAACGTGTCGAGGGGGACGTCGTCACCAAGATCGGTCTGGCTCATCCAGTGCGTGGCTCGGCGGAAGAGTGGCGGAAAGTGCGTCAGTGGCTCGGTGAAAAGGCCAACGACGCCCCGTTGGCACAGTGGGACCGCCCGGTGGGCGTTTTTGGTGGCCCCGGCGACGTCGACCCGGCCGCGCTGACCACGGACTCGCAACGTCTGGACCGCTGGATCAAGCGCCGGGGCTGGTTTCACGGTGAGGCACTCGACCATGGCCTCGTGTATTCGAACACCAAGACGCTCGAGGCGCTGGGCATCGTGTTTCAGCTCAATCACTCGGGTTATCCCATCGGCCAGCACGATTTCGCCGAACGCGTGCAGCTCCACGACATCGAAGTCACGGACCTCGACGGGCGTCCGCTCACCTTCTCCGAACTGAGCCCGCAGGTTTACAGCGAGCTCTGCTACCAGCTAGCGCAGCTGACGGCACAGTAGGCGAGCGCTGGCCATCCGCCATCCGCCATCCGCACGAGGCGCGCGGCGATCGATGTGACTCAACCTCACGGTTCGGCTGTGTTGAACCTACCGCGATGCGACCCGCCCCAGGTGTGATGGCGTTCGAATCGCTACGTGTACGGCGAACTATCAGCCGGTGGGACGGCTATACTCTGGGGTTAGATCGCGCGGCGCTTGAGGTACTCGATCGGCGAGCACCCAAACGCGGCGTGAAAGACTCGATGAAACTGGGCGTAGCTGCCAAACCCCGCGTCCAGCGCGGCGCCGAGCAAGTTGCCGCCTTCGGCGTCCACCACCGAGAAGAATCGCTCGAGGCGCAAACGGTTGCGGTACTCCGCAAGCGTCTCCCCCATTTCGGACTTGAAGACGCGCCCCAACCGATCGGCCGTCGTGCCGAGCGCTTTGGCGATGGCATGACGGTCTTCGTTCGGGTCGATGCGCAGGCGACGTATCGCGGATCCCACCAACCGTTGAGCGGCCGTGTTCACCACCTTCGGCTCTACCTCCGCAACCGACGGGAGCCACGCGACGAGCAGGGGGCTCAGGATGCGAGCGAACACTGCCGTGCGCACCAACGTTTCGGTGTCCGAGCTGCCTCCGGTCAGGCCCCAGTCGCAGGCGATCAGACCCAAACATCCGCCGTTGCTGGGGATCGGCACAATCACGTTTTCGCCCATGCGCAGGGTCACCGTCGTGTCGCCGCTTTGGGCGAACAGGGGCACGTTCGAGAAGCGTGACCACTGGGCTAGGCCCTGATTGCAGAGAGTAAACGCTTCGCGATGGGAGTGCCCCATCTCGAAGGCGATGTGCCGCTCATCGGTGGTTTCGCCGTTGGTGCCCGTGCCAAAGGTGCCGACGAGCCGTTGCCCGGGCTCCACCAAGAAGATGGCAGCACGTTCCACTCCGATGGCTTCCCTCAGCAGTTCGACGCCGCGCCGCAGCAGCGTTGGAAAATCGTTGTATGCGCGGAGTTCATCGAACGCTGCCAAAGAAGACAGCCACGCCTGCGCCGAAGTGCGGTGTTGAGGCGGCGACTCCTTCGCGCATTCGAGGCGCCCACCGGGCACCGGCGGTACCTGAGGCCACGTGTCGCACAATAGGCGCAGCGGTGCCGCTCCCCTGTAGCCGACCCAAGTCCGAACGACGTTGTGCTCTACGGCAGGGCTCATGTCACTGCAGACGTTGGACCACTCGGTAACGGCTCAGACGCATTCAAACGGCGCATCGCCCGCACGACGAGAACTGGCGCCCGCCGATTGAGAAGCGCGCCACCGCCCTGGAAGCGGCGGTGTCTTGCGGCCGTGGTCACGTGCCCGGGCGTGTCGCGGGTGAGCCGTGGCGGACGCAATCGCGAGGCTCGTCAAGCGAGAGCTCACAGCCGCGCGCTGAGAAGCGCCGTGCTCGTTGCACGGCTAGTGTACGAGCCATGGACAAATCTCCCTCCTCAACGCAACCACAGTTCACCTTCATTTCGAGTCGCGCAGGCCGTGTTGCCCGCAATGTCGCACGCAATGTCGCACGCAATGTTGCACCATTGCTCCTAACGGCTACGTGTATTGCCGCTTGCGCGGGCGCTAGCGGTTCTGCTCCGCGCTGGACTCCGACCGCCAAACGCGACACGCCCGGGCCATTCCCTGCGTTGCCCGTCGAAAGTGCCACGACCCCAGCGAGTCCAAACGAAAACCCCTTCGAAGGAGCGGCGTTCTACGTCGACCCGTATTACAGTCAAAAAGTGCGGAGCTCCGCCGCCCTCGCGCCCGAGCTGGCGAAAGCGATGGCGATAGTCGAAAGGCAGCCGACCGCCTTGTGGCTCGATCGCATAGCCGCGGTGGAACAACTGCCCCGGTGGCTGGAAGACGCGACCAATCGCACCAAAACTTCGAGCGAGGAAACCGTGCCCGTCATCGTCGTGTACAATCTTCCCAATCGGGACTGCGCGGCAAAGGCGAGCAACGGAGAGTTGTCGATCGAGGAGGATGGGGAACGACGGTACCGAACCGAATACATCGACGTGATCGCAGAACACTTGGCCAACGCACCCCACCAAAAGGTGGCGATCGTCCTCGAGCCAGACAGCCTACCCAACATGATCAGTAACTTGGGAGTCGAGAAGTGTGCGGTGTCGCGGGACGTCTATCTACACTCCGTTGCCTACGCCATCTCGAAGCTGTCGCTCCCGAACGTCTCGATATCCCTCGATGCGGCGCACGCGGGCTGGCTCGGCTGGGAAGCGAACCAGCGGCGCATGGTCGATCTCGTGCTCGAAGTGCTGGAGATGGCGGGCGGCGCGTCGCGCATCCGCGGCTTCGCGTCTAACGTCGCGAACTACAACGCGATCTCGGGTGATTTCGGCAAGCGCCTCGAGGCCAGTAACCCTGCCGGCAACGAGCTCGACTACGTCCGCAGCTTCCTCGGCGTGTTGGAGGAGCGTGGCGTCACCGGCAAAGCGTTCCTCGTCGACACCAGTCGCAACGGGCAAAGCGACATCCGAACACGTTGGGGTAACTGGTGCAATATCCGTGGCGCTGGCTTGGGTGAACGACCCACGGTTGCGCCGACACCCGGCGTAGACGCTTATTTCTGGGTCAAGCCGCCGGGAGACAGCGATGGCACGGCCGACGCCACGGCGGCGCGTTTCGACGAAAACTGCGCTTCGCCCGACGCAACGCCTGGCGCTCCCGAGGCCGGGCAGTGGTTCCACGACTACTTCGTGAAGTTGGTCGAGAACGCCAACCCCGCGCTGTAACAGCCGATCGGTGGTCGAGCACGACGCGATCCGACGCTCAGCCGTTGGGCGGCGGTTCTACCTGTGTGCTCTGGGGTTTTCGCCTTCCGAAGAGACGGGCGACGATGGGCGTCAGCACCAGCGTCGCCCCGATGCGTATCGGCTGGGTGAGCTTGGTCGCGACGTAGGCAGCTGCCCAGGTTCCTACGCCCGCGCCTGCGCTTTCCACCTCGAAGCCATTCTGAATGGCGAAGGCGAACCCCGTCCACGTCAGAAAAAAGATGCCGAAGTAGAGCGACACCACGAACTTGCCATACTCGGCAATCAGGGCCTCGAAGCGTTCCTTGAGGCTGGGTTTTGCGGATCCGGAGGCCATGAGCTGGTTGTGACATAACCCCGGGCGGGCGCTTGGGCAAGCCGGTCGCCCCCGGCGGCCCGCTTTGAGCGAAAGAGGCCTTCACTCCGGCGGGAAAGGCACCCCCGGCCTAGACGTACCGGCGCAGGGTGGTTATGTGTCTCGCAGGGCGTTTTTTGTGGCGCCCGATCCCACTGGAGGAATTGTGCTCAAGCGATTCGGTCTACTCATCATTACCAACCTTGCCATCGTCACGATGCTCAGCACCGTGATGTTGGTCCTGCAGGCCCTCGGAATTTTGGGCCCCGGAACGTTGGGGGGTTA
>CBINDO010000398.1:0-6662 GCA_966249405.1 uncultured bacterium
AGCAGATGGAGAAGACGCAGAAGGAGTACTACCTCAACGAGCAGATGCAGGCCATTCAGAAGGAGCTCGGCGGCGGTGAACGCGACGAGTTCAAGAACGAGCTGCACGAACTCGAAGAGAAGCTGAAGTCGAAGTCGATGAGCGACGAGGCCAAGGCCAAGGTATAGAAAGAGATTCGGAAGCTCAAGATGATGCATCCGACCTCGGCCGAAGCCACGGTCGTGCGCAACTACGTCGATTGGGTGCTCTCGTTACCCTGGCAGGAGAAGTCGGCGGAACGTTACGACATCGAAGAGGCGGAGCGCACGCTCGACGAGGACCACTACGGGCTCAAGAAGTGCAAGGACCGAGTCATCGAGTACCTCGCCGTGCAAGCGCTCACCAAGCAGTTGCGTGGGCCGATCTTGTGTTTCGTCGGGCCGCCCGGCGTCGGCAAGACGAGCATGGCCAAAAGCATCGCGCGTGCCACGGGTCGTCACTTCGTGCGCATTTCGCTCGGCGGAGTCCGGGACGAGGCGGAGATCCGCGGGCACCGGCGCACTTATATCGGCGCGATGCCTGGCAAGATCATCCAGGGCCTCAAGAAGGCCGGCACCAACAACCCGCTGTTCCTGCTCGATGAGATCGACAAGATGAGCCAGGACTTCCGGGGCGACCCGGCTTCGGCGCTGCTCGAGGTGCTCGACCCCGAACAGAACAGCACGTTCAACGACCACTACCTCGACCTAGACTACGACCTGAGTGAGGTGATGTTCCTGACGACCGCCAACTCACTTTCCGGCATCCCAATCCCGCTCCGCGACCGCATGGAGATCATTCAGCTCTCCGGGTACACGGAGTACGAGAAGCTGTCGATAGCGCAGAAGTACTTGTTGCCGCGGCAACTGTCGGAGTGCGGCCTGGCGAACACCAAGGTCGACGTCACCGAAGGCGCGCTGCGCAGCGTCATCCAGCACTACACCAAGGAGTCGGGGGTGCGCTCTCTCGACCGAGAGATCGCGAGCATTTGTCGAAAGGTGGCGCTCAAGGTGCTCAAGGGGGGCGCGCCCGAGCCGGTGGTCGTCAACGAACCCGACGTCCCCGAGTACCTCGGCGTCATGAAGTACCGGTCGGGTAAACCCGACGCGCGTGAAGAGATCGGCTTGACCCACGGGCTCAGCGTCTCGGACTACGGCGGCGACATCCTCGACTGCGAGGTCAGCGTGGTGCCGGGTAAAGGTAAACTCGTGATTACGGGTTTGCTCGAGAAGGGAATGGAGGAGAGCGGTCAAGCGGCGATGAGCTACATCCGCTCGCGCGCCTCCACGCTCGGACTCGAGACGGATTTCTACGCCAAGGTCGACACGCACGTTCACTTCCCGGACTTTGTGCGCAAAGACGGGCCGAGTGCCGGCGTGACCATGGCGACCAGCATCGCCAGTGCCCTGACTAGGATTCCCGTGCGTCACGATGTCGCGATGACGGGTGAGATCACGCTGCGCGGCCGGGTGATGCCGATCGGCGGACTCAAGGACAAGCTGCTCGCGGCCCACCGCAACGACATCAAGACCGTGTTGATCCCGCGGGACAACAAGAAGGATCTGAAGGATGTGCCGCGGAACGTGCTCGAGAAGCTGCGCGTCGTGATGGTCGATCACATGGATGACGTGCTGCGTGAGGCACTCGTGCTCGACGACGCCGAGCGGATGTTCGGGCCCCGTCGTTTGACGTTGGAGTGCCGCTTCGGGGAGATGATCGAGAAGTCCGATCAGCCGGTTTTGCCCCACGGTGCCGTGAACTTGCCGGTTGGTGATCCAGCACCCGCCGGGATAACACAATAAGCCTGGTTCTTTGGCCCGAAGCTGCCTATGTAGACCGCGGAAACAACCCACCGCGGTCGAAAGAGGAGGTTACCATGAATAAGGTTTTGGGCTGTTGGGCACTAGGCTTGAGTGTGCTTGCAGGTTGCAGCAAGGAGCAACCCAGCGCGAGTCAGAACACGCCGCCGCCAACGGCAGCGGCACCCGCTGCGCCCGCGACTACCGCTGCTCCGGCGAACGCACTGCCCGCCCTGAAGACGCCGCCCAAGGCGCTAGGGACGATCAAAGCACCGGCGGACAACCCCACGACGCCAGCCAAGGTTGCTCTCGGGCAGAAGTTGTTCTTCGACAAGGCGTTGAGTGTCGATGGCACGATGGCTTGCCACAGCTGCCACTTGAACGAGGATGGCACCGGCGGACACGATCCCACCGCGATTGGACCCGGTCAGAAGAAGTTGCCTCGGCACGCTCCGCAGATGTGGAACGTCGGTTACTTGCCCGCATTCTATTGGGACGGCCGCGCCGATAGCCTCGAGGCGCAGGCCACGGCGGCTTGGGCCGGGGGTAACATGGGGGTTGGCAAAGAGAACCTGCAGAAGAAGGCCGATGAGATCGGTTTGAAGCCGGAATACGAGGCGCTGTTCGCCGCAGCGTTCCCCGGCGAAGGCGCGACTCCGGACACCATCGTCAAGGCGCTCTCCGCGTACGAGCGCACGTTGACGTGCGGTGAGACGGCGTGGGACAAGTTCTCCGCCGGTGACGCCTCGGCGCTCACGGACGAGCAGAAGCAGGGTTGGGATCTGTTCCGCGAGAAAGGTGGGTGCGCGAGCTGTCACACCCCGCCGTTCTTCTCTGACACCTTCCTGGCCGCGGGCGGCGCTTACCACAACGCCGGTGTCGGCATCGAGGGCAAGAAGGAAGCGGACGTCGACGTTGGCCGTCAGGCGGTCACCAAGAGCGAGTCGGACTTCGCCGCCTTCAAGACGCCGAGCCTCCGGAACATCAGCAAGACGGCTCCGTACTTCCACGACGGCTCTGCCGCTACCCTGGAACAAGCGGTCCGCTTCATGGCCAGCGGTGGCTACAAGAACAAGAACCTCGACCCCAAGTTCGTCGACCGCAAGCTGAGCGATGCCGAGATCAAGGCGCTGGTGGCCTTCTTGGGCTCGCTGGCGTGTGAAGGCTCGCTGGTGCCGCCTTCGAACTGAGCCCAAACGACGAGCGACCCATGGCCAAGGCGGTAGCGGCTCACGCGCGTAAGTCGAACCGGTGGGACACGTCATCGTGACCACCGGCGCGGAGTTGCCACCGCCAAAGTCGTCGGGCGCGCCGAGCATGCACGAAGACGTGCCCCCCGCCACGTTGTGCGCGTGGTGCGGGCGCACCGACTGCGAGGGGTGTGCGGCGAGTGAGCGCGGCCCCGCGAGCAGCATGCGTCAGATTATCCCGTGGGAGGAGCGTTGGGGCGCGCGAGCGTGGTGGCTCACCTGCATGCGCGTTACGGAACCGCCGCCCAGTTGGCTCGACGCGGTGCTGTTGGGACGAGTGGGACGCGCCGCCGGCTTCGCGTTTTTGGCGGAGGTAGTGGCGGTGGGTTCATACGCGGCGCCGCTGATGCTCGGCGCTTGGGCGGTGATGGCGCTGCTCGGCGCCGGTTCGCCGGGTTGGGGAGTGTTGGGCGGCACCTTGCGCGTCTGCATTGGGCTTGGTGCGTTCATGGTTTTGCTCCACGTGGTATGGGTCGCGGCGCTCGAGGCCCTCTTGTTCGTGCGTGGGAACAAGTCGGAGTGGCGGCCGGCGTTGCTGCTGGGCTTGTATGCGTGTGGGTGGGACATGGTGACGTCGCCCGGCGGAGTCGTTCTGGCTTGGTACTCTGGGGGATGGAGTCACGTCGGTCGCGTCTTGAAGGGCGCTACGGCCAATCCCCGAGCCTCGTGCCTCCACTACTTGGCGGTGGTGAGACGCATCCCGCCCGAGGTCGCGCTGCGTTTGGCCATGGCGGCCGCGGTGTTCGCGGTCCTGCTGGGCGTCTTGGGCGCAGCTGGGTTGTTGTGGTGGTGGGACCCGGAGTTGTGGGTTACGCTGATCGCGGTGATTCGGTTTGCGACGGAGTGACGGCATGAAGCGAACGGGAAACGGGGTGCTGTTGGTGTCTCTCGCGATGCTGAGTTGCAGCGGCGAGTCGACGGAGAACGTCGATGTTTCCGTGTGCGAGTCGGGGCTGCGTTGGGTCGAGGACGGCGAGGGGAGTCCAGAGATGATGCCCGGAGAGACATGCGTGGCTTGCCACGCGGGCAGCGACGACGCCCCGCGCTTCGGCTTCGCCGGAACCGTCTACGAGAGCGGTGACCAGGGCACGCGATGTTTCGGTGTGGAAGGCGTCGAGGTCGTGGTTACGGACGCCGACGGCGTGGAGCACAAACTCGTGAGCAACGGATCTGGTAACTTCTATAGCGGTGAGATGATTCCGACGCCCTATCGGGCCAAGATCGTGGTCGACGGACAAGACATCGCCATGCAGACGCCGCAGACCAACGGCGACTGCAACAGCTGTCATCGGGTGGGTGGCGCCGCGAGTCAACGCATCTTCACGGGCCGTTGACCGCGTGTGACGCGCGTAGCCGACGCCCGCGTGGTCGAGGCATCTCGAATCGTGAACACGCCGACGCCGTCGCCCTACTCCCGAAGCCGCGGCGGGAGTCGAGGACATTCCCGACGAGCACGTCGAAAACGCGACACGGACGCCGACGCCACCGAAACACGGATGAGCACGGCGCGGCGGCTCGTTCTCGTGCCCGAGCCGGTCATTGGGGATGGGCCCAGCAACGACGCGGCCTCTCCACTCTCCCGCCCACCGCTTGGCCCCGAGTCGCGCCCAGGCGTGGGAACCGTACGTGTCTCACGGGGGCCGCGGCTGGCTGACGGTGTGACGAGCCGTGGCTCGTCACACGGGACGTGGCTCGCGCTGATGATGACGTTCGGCGTGCGAGCTGCCCGATGCGATGCCTTCGAGCACCTCGGTAGTGGTGAGACAGAGGCGTTAGGCAGCGAATCCCGGCAGGCCAGACAAAGACGCAGGCCGGGTTCGACTCCTTTCGAGGAGACGCCCGGCCTGGGATCCGCGCTGCAGGGCGCGGCGCGTGAGCGACGCTTTGGGACGGCGCGTTACGCGACGGCAGGTGCCGCTTCGGCGGCAGTTTCCGCAGCCGCAGCCGCTGCTGCTGCCGCTTGCTCGCGGCGCTTCGGCAATGCGGAGGGCACGCGGTCGCTGCGCGAGACGGCCGTCTCGTTGACCTTGACGCTCACCAAGCGTGAGACACCGGGCTCGCCCATGGTGACGCCGTAGAGGACGTCGACCGACTGCATCGTCTTCTTGATGTGCGTGATGATCACGAACTGCGAATGCGACGTCATCGCGCGGATGGCTTCGTTGTAGCGGCTCACGTTGGCCTCGTCGAGCGGCGCGTCGACCTCGTCGAGGACGCAGAAGGGCGAAGGTTTGTGCTGGAAGATCGCGAAGATCAGCGCCGTGGCCGTGAGCGCCTTCTCACCACCGCTCATGAGCTCGATGTTGCCGAGCTTCTTGCCGGGCGGCTGGGCGATGATGTCGACGCCGGTCTCGAGCAAGTTGTCGGGCTCGGTGAGCTTGAGCTCGCCGCGGCCGCCCTTGAACAAGCGCGTGAAGGTTTGCTTGAAGAGATCGTTGACGACGTCGAAGGTCTCCTTGAAGCGCTTCTTGCTCTCGCGATCCATGTGCTTGATCGCCTTGTCGAGCTCGGAGAGCGCCTTCTCGATGTCGACTTTCTGGTCGTTGAGCTCCGTGAAGCGGCGTTCGGCGTCTTCGTATTCGGCTTGCGCGTCGAGGTTGACGGGGCCCATGCGGTCGATGAGCTTCGAGAGTTCATCGATGCGCCGGCGATGTTCGGCGTCGGGGGCGGGGCGCGCGTGGTAGTCGCCGACCACGCGCGGCAGCTCGAGGCCGCGGAACCGTTCACGTACGCCCTGTACGAGGTGTTCACGTTCCAGGTCGAGGCGCTGCACCTTCATCTGGTATTCGCGCGAACGCTCTTCGAGGTCGGTGAGCTGGTTGCGCATCTCGCGCAGCGCACCTTCGCGGCTGCTCAACCCGGAACGCACCTCGTCTAGCAAGCGGCGAACCTCGTCCAGAGTGACGCGCGCTTGGTCGCGTTCCGCCGCCGTGCGGTCGGCCTCGTCGCGCGCGGTGAGCAGCTCGGACGCGGTCGCGCCGTGTTGGTTCGCGAGCTCTTGCAGTTCGGTGTCGAGCTCGGTGCGACGTTGGGCGGCCGCGGTGAGCTCGGCGCTCACGCGCATGAGCCCCGAGCGCGACGCCTCGAGTTGTTCCCGCACCTGCGCCAAACGGATCTTGCGCTCCGTGACGCGCGCAGCTTGGGCGGCGTGTTGGGCTTTGGCTTCCGCGTTCTCGTCGATGGCTTTGGCGAGCGCTGCGCCGCAGGCCAATTGTTCGCGCTGCAGCTCCTCCAGACGCGTTTGGATCTGAGCCAGGGTCGTGGTCGAGCCCTCGGAGCTCTCCGCGAGCTTGTCGAGATCGGCGGTGACGACCGCGCCGCGCCGCGTGACGCGTTCGAGCTCGGCCACCGAGCGGCCGTGGTCTTTTTCGGCGGTGAGCAGCTCGAGTTCGCGCTGGTGGTGAGACTTGCGGCCAGCCTCGAACTGCGCTTCGACGTTCACGAGTTCGCTGGTGACGGCGGCCTCTTCGGCCACGAGGTGTTCGAGCTCCACGTCGAGGTGCGTCAGCGCTTCGGTGAGCTCCCGGATCTCGCGCTTCTGCTCGACGATGGCGGAGTTCACCTCGTCGCCACTGCCGCCAGCGACAGCGGCACC
>CBINDO010000399.1:0-6523 GCA_966249405.1 uncultured bacterium
CTTCGCTCTCGTCGTAGTGAAAGCAATAGAGGACGAGCCGGTCCAAGGTGGACCCGATCTTGCCCTCCGACCCCTCCACAATGGAGAGATTGAGTGTTTCGGGGTGATAGTCGACCCCATAGATGTACCGAGCCACTCGGCCATCGGGAGTCAACACCATCAGGGCGGCAGCGTGCAACCACTCCTGACGCTCCTCGTTGTAAGCGTAGCTAAAGCCCACGGAATCCGCGAGACTACGAACCGCCTGCTCCGAGCCGAGAAGAAATTGCCAACCTGGGGCGGCCTCTGGCCGTCCATAGTCACGCAAATATCGGGCCTTCGTTTCACGGGCCCGTTCCACCGTCTCAGCGGGATCGATGCTGACGGTCGCAATCTGAAAGTCAGACCCTACCGTTCGCTCGAGTTGGCTGAGCGTCTGCACGAATCGCGACAGCTGGAGGCTGCACAACATCGGGCAGTTCGAATAGTTGAAGGTCAACACGACGGGACGCTTCCCGTCGAAGATCTCACCGAACCGGACGATCTTTCCGTCGCTGTTTCGAAGCTGGATGTCCTGGGGCACTGTAGCGCCCAAGTGCTCGGTGACGTCGACGCCCTTCAGGCGCGCCGGCATCGGCTCCAACCGGTCGGCTTCGACCGCCGCCCGCCCCGACGAGCTTGGCACCGCCCCCGCCTGCTCCGCGCATGCCGCTCCCGTCCACGCCGACGCCGCCGCGACGAAGGCGCAAATCAGCGCCGCAGGGCGCCTCAGGAGTCGTGACAGGGGGTTCATGGTTTGGAGGTTCGGAAGGTACGTTGCTAACCAGTGCCAGCCGTGGCCGTGTTCAGTGGGTCGCTGCGGTGGTCGGAGCGGCTGGAGCCGCGGTGGTTGGTGCAGCAGAGGATGCTGCTTCGGGAGCGCTCGTGGCCGCTTCCGTGGCAGACGCACTCGCTGCCGGCACGTCGCTTGCCGCCGTAGCGGACGCCGACGTGTCGGTGGCCGGTGCCGTTTCGGTGCTGGCGGCGCTGGACGCCTCGGGAGGCGGCGGCTTGGGCGTCCACGGAGACGCTTCGTCCGGATTGCGCTTGAGGTCGTTCAGCGTCCGTTGACGAGCTGCGTCGATAGACACCTTGGCGCTCGACAACTGCTGCGACTGCTCGCTCTTGAGAGCCTTCATCGAGTTCAAGTCCGCGTATGCCTGAGTGCCGGAACTCACGTCGGCCACCTCGGTCCGCGCCATCCCGACCAAAGCGGAGCTGCCGGCGATCATAGCCGCCACACCAACCGCGATTGCCGTGCCAGCAATGCCGGTGTTCGTCTTATCGTCTTCCGTTGCCATAGCAGGTTAACTTTCCTAACAATTCCTAGTGAATAACTGCGTTAACGAACGCCGGGGCTCAGTAGTTCTCGAAGGCCAACGACTGCTTGAGGCGTGCGTCTTTGGTGGGGACGAGGCTCGCACCGGTGGCCTTGCGTGCTGCCATTCCGAAGAGGATACCGAGCATGCCGACGACGATGAGAATGTCGCGGAGCCCCAGGTTGACTTCGTCCTGTCCCTGCGGGAACACGAGCCAGTAAATGTCGAGGTACTGGAAGCAGAGGATCCAGACCGCGAAGAACGCTAGACCGACCCGGCTGCGCTTGACGTTGCGCGACAGCAAGCCGAAGAAGGTGATCACGAACTTGCAGAACAGCAGCATGGTCGAGACGACACGCCAGTCGCCGGTGAACCGCCACTTGAACCAATGCGTCTCCTCGGGCATGTCGCCGTACCAGATCAACATGAACTGAGCGAACCCGACGTAAGCCCAGAACACCGTGAAGGCGAACATCATCTTGCCGAGGTCGTGGAAGTGGTCGACCTTGACCCAGGTCGTCAGCCGGCCATGCTTCTGCAGCCACATCAAGCTCAACGCCATGCTGGAGTAGAACGTGAGCACGCAACCAGCGAAGTAGTAGATTCCGAAGATGGTGCTGAACCAGGAGTAATCGAGGCTCATCAGCATGTCGAACGCGAAGAACGTCACCGTGAGAGCGAAGGCAATCATGCCCGGAGCGCTGATCGCCGCGAGATGTCCGCGAATGGCCTCGCTCTGCTCGTGCGTGGAGCCATCTTGCTGAACGCTGCGCTTGTAGAAGTAGAGCGACAACCCGATCCACACCGCCAGGTAAACGACGACGCGGCCAATGAAGAAGCCCTTGTTCAAGTAAGCGGCCTTGTGGTGCAGCAAGTGGTCAGCGTGCACGCGAGCGTCACTGAGCCAAACGTACACCGACTGAATCGGTGACTCGCCATGCGTATCCACCAACACCATCGGCCCGATGATGCCGAGCGAGAGCACCGCCAATACCGGGAGCTGCGCCGCGATGGTCTCGGCTACGCGCCGCACGACAATCGACCACTTGGCGTTCACCAGGTGATTGACGGTCACGAACCACAAGGCGCCGAGGCCGATGCTCAACGTGAACATGAACCCGGTCAGATATGAACGGAGCAGCTGCTCCTGATCACCCCAGCCCAGCGCCACGCCGCCTAGCAGGGCCAAGATACCGGCACCAAGCGCAATGTTTGAGAACTGGGTGGCCTCGGCGCCAATCTCCAGCTTCTCGTCCGCGCTTACTTTAGCTTCGCTTGCCATCTCGATGATTACTCCAGAATCAAGTTCAATTCCTGTTGGCGCCGCTGTTACTGGCTGCCGCCGCTCGCTGCGTACTCGGCCTGGCTGCGCTGCAAAGCGCGCAGGTACATGACAATCGCCCAGCGGTCTTCGGTCGGGATCTGACGTGCATACCCGGGCATGTTGCGGATACCGTTGCTGATCGTGTTGAACAGCTCACCTGCCGGCTTCTTCATGATATCGGCGTTGGCGACGTTGGTCGGTTTGACCCAGGTGCCCTCTTGGAGAGCGAACGCATGGCGATGCACCATGCCGTCGCCGTTGCCGGTCAAGCCGTGACACGGCGCGCAGTAGATGCCGAAGCGTTGTTCACCGCGAGCCATCGTCGCCTCGTCGGCCACGATCTGCTCGGGGAGGGTACGCGCCCACTCGCCGCCTACCTTGCCCTCGAAGAAGTGAGCGTCCAGTCGCAGACCACCGACGGGAACCGTGCCCGAAACCGGTTCGCGCATCGACCTACCGTCCTTGAAGAAGTCGTTGTCGGCCTGCGCCTTGTACTTCATCTGGTAGTCCATGTTCGGCACGATGTTGAACTGCGACTTGGTCGTCTTGGACTCACGCGCACTCGCGAAGATACCGAACGGGACCATCGCGAAGGCCGCTGCAATCAGCAGCCCGTAGATGATGCCGGTGGGCACCTTGTCGCTGGAAGGATCTTCGGGCACGACTTCGATGGCCGCGGCACCGGTGCTCTCGAGCAGCTTCTTGACGTCGCCCTCGTCGTACTTCGGGTCCGCAGACTCGATGACGACGAAGAAGCGGTCGTCGGTTGCCCGCGCAAAGCGCTTCATCCGGTCGAGCGGTGACGAAAAGTGCGGCAAGCCGTTCAGCAGCAACATGCTGAAGAACGTCGTGAGCGCACTGAACAAAACCGTGAGCTCGAACATGATTGGTACGTTCGCAGCAATGCTCCAGTACGGCTTACCGCTGACGAGCCAACGATAGTCGACGGCGTTCATCCACCACTGCATGGTGATCGCGGTGGCGAGCCCCGTGAGAGCTGCGCACAACACGATCCAAGGCATGCGCGTACGCTTGATCCCCATGGCGGGGTCGATGCCGTGGACGGGGTACGGCGAAAACGTGTCCCACCGGCTGAACCCCTTGTCGCGAACCACCTTGGCAGCTTTCATCAGCTGACCTTCGTCGGTGTACTCCGCGAGAACTGCGAAGGTCTGGTTTCCGCGTGCTGCGGAACTGGTATTCTTCTCGGAACTCATTGCTTGCTCCTAAACCTCGCCCGGCTCAGTGACCGTGGTGGTGGCTCTCCGCAACGTGAACGCCCTTCACTTCCGATGCTGCAACCTGTGGCAGGTAGCGGCAGAAGAGCAGGAACAGGGTGAAGAAGAGGCCAAAGCTGCCCATGAACAACATGAAGTCGAAGACGGTGGGAACGTAGTAACCCCAGCTCGAGGGCAAGAAGTCGCGGTTCAACGACGTGACGGTGATCACGAAGCGTTCGAACCACATGCCCACGTTCACGAGGATGCCGATCACCATCGAGGCCTTGAGGTTGCGGCGGATCTTCTTCGACCAGTAGAACTGGGGGAAGATCACGTTGCAAGACCACATCGTCCAGTAAGCCCACGCATACGGACCGAAGGCGCGGTTGGTGAACGTGAAGGACTCGTAAGCGTTGCCGCCGTACCACGCGATGAAGTACTCCATCGCGTAGGCGTAACCGACGAGCGTGCCGGTCGCGAGAATGACCTTGTTCATCAGCTCGATGTGGTCGACCTTGATGAGCTTCTTCAGACCGAAGAACTGACGCGCAGGTACCAGCAAAGTGACCACCATCGCGAAGCCGCTGAAGATTGCGCCAGCGACGAAGTACGGCGGGAAGATGGTCGTGTGCCACCCGGGCAACTGAGACGTGGCGAAGTCGAAACTCACCACCGAGTGCACGGACAACACGAGTGGCGTCGAGAGCGCCGCAAGGATCTGGTACGCCTTCTCGTAGCGGTGCCACTGACGGGCGGACCCTCGCCAACCGAGCGAGAAGAACCCGTAGAGGAAACGCCGCACCGGCGTGTTGGCACGGTCACGAATCGACGCCAAGTCGGGGATCAAACCCATGAACCAGAACGTGAGCGACACCGTGAAGTACGTTCCCACCGCGAACACGTCCCACGCGAGCGGACTGCGGAACTGCGGCCACATGTCCATCTGGTTGGGGATTGGGAAGAACCAGTACGGCAACCAGGGACGGCCGACGTGGATGAGCGGGAAGCACAACGCGCAGATGACTGCGAAGATCGTCATGGCTTCGGCAGCGCGGTTGATTGCGGTACGCCAGTTCTGACGGAACAGGTAGAGCACCGCGCTGATGAGCGTCCCTGCGTGACCGATACCGACCCAGAACACGAAGTTCACGATCGGCCAGGCCCATGCGACGGGGTTGTTGTTACCCCAAATACCCGTGCCTTGATAGAAGAGGTACGCGATGTTGCCGAGGAACATCGCGAGCAAGATCAAAGCGCAGGCGAAAGCCACGTACCACGCTTTGGGCGGACGCGGCGTCTCGACGACGCGATTCACCGTGTCCGTGATCTTGGCTAGGGGGTTGTCGCCCGCGGCGGGCTCTTGCCACTGTCGGTAATCAATCGTGTTAGCCATGAGCGTTACCCTCTAACGATCTCGAGAGACTTGGACCCGCGTTTCATGCCGTGGTGTTCGGCGCCGCCGTGAGCCGGCGGAGCAGCGTGGTCTCCGCCGTGTGAGTCAGCAGCCGGAGCCAAGTCCGGATGCGGGTTGGTGATGCGCGCCAGGTATCGAATGCGCGGACGAATGTTGAGTTCCTCGAGCAACGCATACGCGCGTGGGCTGTTGAACTGCTTCGCTACCTGACTGTTGTTGTCGTTGAGGTCGCCGAATACGATGGCCCCCGTCGCACACACGTCCTGGCAGGCCACGGTGACTTCGTCGGTCTTCAGCTTGCGACCCGCGTTCCGGGCGACGATCTTGCTGTTCTGAATGCGCTGCACGCAGAACGAGCACTTCTCCATCACGCCGCGGAACCGGACGGTGACCTCGGGGTTCTTCCCCATCCGGG
The DNA here is from genome assembly GCA_966249405.1 of uncultured bacterium. Taxonomy (GTDB): domain Bacteria; phylum Myxococcota_A; class Polyangia; order Polyangiales; family Polyangiaceae; genus SZUA-265. Next base: position 5,711 of record CBINDO010000399.1, read on the forward strand.
CGACCTTCTGACGGTCCTCTTCGAGCGCCTTGTTGAAGTTGAAGTAGTTGAAGCGCCGAACCTTGTACGGGCAGTTGTTCGAGCAGTAGCGAGTGCCGACGCAGCGGTTGTACGCCATGTCGTTGAGCCCTTCGTGGCTGTGAAGCGTCGCGCCAACCGGGCAGACCTGCTCGCACGGTGCGTGCTCGCAGTGTGCGCACAATACGGGTTGCGCGTGAACCTGATCGGGTTCGTCCGCGTTCTGACCCTGGAAGTACCGGTCGATGCGGATCCAGTGCATTTCACGGCCAACCAAGACCTGAGACTTGCCGACGACGGGAACGTTGTTCTCCGCGTTGCACGCCATGACACACGCCTGACAGCCGCTGCACTTGTTCAGGTCGATGGTCATGCCCCACTTGTAGCCTTCGTAGCTCGTGGGTTCGTACCAGAGCGAAAGCAACGGCGGGTGGTGAACAGCGTGTTGAACCTTGTCCGGCTGTTTCTTGAAGCCCTCGAAGGTATCCTGACGCACGATCTGCGGAAGGCGCTCTTGAGTGCCCTGACGGCCGATGTCGTCCATCGGGTGCTTGTCTTGCGTCGTGGCGAGCTTGTACTTCTTGCCAGTCGGCTCCACCTTGACGCCGGTGATGACGTCCCACCCGCTCACGGAGCGCAGCGGGTTCGCGTTGACACCGACGGGCGCGACCGGCTCTGCGTCGCGGGGCGCGGTGGTGCCAGCAACGATGCCAGCGTCCGTGCGACCGAAGCCGAGCAGCACCTTGATCGATCCTGGAGCTTGGCCGGGAGCCTGAAGCGCGGGGATCTCGATGG
>CBINDO010000400.1:0-6506 GCA_966249405.1 uncultured bacterium
AACGCGCGCGGCCCTCGATTACGCTGCCTATCACGCCAACTTCATGATCGCAGATCCCGAGCCGGAGACGCCGCTGCCCGCGGGCAGCCCCGATACGTCTCGGCCGTTCGCTGGGCAGCTCGAGCCAAGCAGCTTGACCGCGGACATGGCCAAGACTCCGCTCGAACCTGCGGAACAGCAGGCTGCGCTGGCCTACGCTCCGCTCTCCGAGTTCCTGCAGGCTCGGAAAGCCGCAGGCGCCGAGGCGTTTGCCGACGTCGGCGCCGCCGTACGAGCCGAGAAGTGGGGGCTCGCGTTGCCGCCCGGCGTGACCGGGCAGCAACTCAGCGAGGTGTTCGTGCATCGAAATGGCTCCAACGTGGAGTTGTGGGCGAAAGTCGAGTTCTACCCTTGGTTTACCGCCTTTGCCGACGCGTCGGACCAAGACGGCGATGGTTTCCCCGAAGTTTACGGTCGAATGTCGGCGGACGCCGCGACCCCCGCCTTGGTCGATGTCATTCAAAAGGAGTACGTCGAGCCCGTCCTCACACCGGAGCAAGTACGCGCCTGGGCAAACCAATTGTCTTCGTACTGGTATCCGTCCTTCAACACCGATCTGATGCCAGTGGGCGCGGTGTGGCCCGACGAGCAAACGGAGGCCAACATCAAACAAGAGCTGGGCGGCAAGACGTTCGAGAAACCGACGATCGTGCTGCGCGGCAAACCCATGGGGCAGCCCACGTACAACGTGTTCTTGGTGAACGGCGGCGACGCTGGCAGTGCGGCAGCGCCGGCTGCAGGTCCACTGACTTTGTCTCCCACCAAGCCCTCGCCCCAGACCGCAGCGTTGCGCGAGGCCATCGAACGTGAGCTCGCGGCCCAGGGTGGGAGCTGGTCCAAGTGGCGTGGTAACTTGTCGGCGGCCCATCGTGACCTCTCCAAGCGCCTGAAAGCGATGCCACCCAAAGTCAAGGCGCTGGCCGGCAAAGACGGCTTTCTGTTCTATCGTAACGATCTCGAATACGTGACCGGCGGCGATTTGGAGAAGCAGCGAAAGGGCAAGAACCCGCTCCCATACATCGTGGAGTTCAAGGAGCTCCTCGCGCAACAGGGGGTGGACTTCCTGTTCGTACCGGTTCCAACCAAACTCGAGGTGTATCCGGAGTTGTTGGACCCGAGTTTTGCACCGTTCGCGGGGCAAGTGCTCAATCCCGCTGCACGCAAGTTGCTGGAGAGCCTCGCCGAACAGGGGGTAGAGGTGGTCGACTTGTTGCCGGCCTTGCTTCGAGCTCGCGCCGAGAGTGCCCCCGAGCCGTACTTGTTCCAACACCAAGACACGCATTGGACGGACCGTGGTTTGCGACTGGCTGCGGATCTGTTGGCCGCGCGCGTGAAGGAGTACCCGTGGTACGCAGAGCTCGCCAAACACCGCCAGTCGTTCGAGCTGCGCGAGACGACGTTCACTCGTTTCGGCGACCTGCAGTCGCGTTTGCCCGAGGCGCAGCAGAGTCGCTACCAGCCCGAGACGCTGGTGGCTAATCAGGTACTGCTCGGTGGGAAGCCGTACGACGACGATCCGGACAGCCCCGTCGTGCTCCTTGGCGACAGTTTCACCGGCGTATACCAACTGACGGACGCCGAACACGCCGGGGTGTCCGCTCACTTGGCACGCGGGATTGGCTACCCCGTCGACCTGGTCATGAGCTACGGCGGGGGGCCCAACGTCCGGCAAAAGCTCATGCGACGTGGCACCGAGGGCTTGAAGACGAAGAAGCTCGTGATTTGGATGATGACGGCGCGCGACCTTTACAACTACTGGGAGGATTGGGAGGCGCTGCAGGTTCCGTGAAGCGACGCACGTTGCTGCTGTTGCTCGCTGCTGCCAGCTGTAAGCAGCGCCGCAAGTTCGAACTAGGCCGAGCCCTCATCGATGAAGCAAGGCGTGGCCGCCCATGCGACGAGCAGCTCGTAGAGGGCAGCATAGATGAGCTCACGAGGATGGCGGAGGCGGCGGCTCGTGCGATTACAGAGCGTAAAGCGACGCCGCCAGGGCTCGTACTCGCGACGTTGCTCTACGAACGCTGGGGTTTCGTCAGGGAGGTGGAGGAGCAGAGCCTCGAATACATCCTGTTGCCGAGCGTGCTCGCCAATCGCCGCGGCAACTGCGTCGGGCTCGGCACGTTGTTTTTGGCGCTCGCGGACGAGCTCGGCATCGCGGCCTCGGGCGTGGTGAGGCCAGGCCATTTCTACGTTCGCGTCGCGGGGCTTGCTGGGACTTGGTGCAACGTCGAATTGCTCCGTTCGGGCGAAGTCATGCCGGATGTTTGGTACGATGAGCGTTTTCCGACGCCGCCCGCCGGGGGCCGCGCTTATTCGCGTCCGCTCAGTCGCGAAGAGGTTTTGGGCGTCGTCGCCTACGACGTGGGCAACGAGCGGCGCCGACAGCTTCGGCTGGAGGAGGCCCACGCCGCTTACACGCGGGCCGTGGCAGGCTTTCCAGACCTTGCAGAGGCGCACGCCAGCTTGGGCGCCATCGAACACCTGATGGGCCACGGGGCAGCCGCCGCCGCCTGCTACCGTCGCGCGCAGGAGAAGAACCCCCAGTTGCCGGGCGTCGCCGAAAACCTGGCGTTGCTCGAGGCGGAATGGCGCGGAGCGCGGGGTCAGGCACCGTCGTCTCTTTAGAGGGGCCACGTCGATTTGACGCGTGCCAGCCACGCTCCGCGCTGGCGTTAGGCGTCGTTGAAACTTTCCGCACGACTGGCGGCGTTAACTGAGAGCACTTTCATGCTCCGGCAAATCGATCCCCGGGTGTGCTCCTGCACTGCGTCAGATAAACGGCAGTGACGCAGACCGGAAATTCCCCACTCGGCACGACGAGGTCTGCAGCTCTCAGCTAACACACTCGACGACGCGGAACCTTCCTAGCTGACTAGAACGCTATTTGCCCGACGAGATAATTGGACCTTTCTCAAATATCCCCGTGTTTGCCGGGGAATTGAAGGGTGATAGGTTACGCATGCTCGGTGTTGGCAGTGAGTGAGTCGTCACTGGAACCGTTTCATCAGACCCGAACCCCGAGCGAATAGAGACGAACAGCGCGCTGCGTCAATGCCCGACGCATCACGCACTGGTTACGAAGGGCATTGAGCAAACCGGACCTACAACCACGACGGCCGGCATTGAAGTGTGTTATAAGTTAACGTTGAGCAAGTCGCTCGAGCAGCACCCAACCAACTCGGAATCGCCGCTATCCAGAATCCAAAGATGGGGAAACTATGCGCAGAATAAATCAGACCATACTTTTGTCTTCGCTGCTGGCTCTGGGCTGCAGCGCCGACATCGGCGACACCGGCGGGCAAATGGGAGACCTGCCTGGCGTCGAGCCTACTGCACCCACGCCAACCGGCGGCTCCACGACGCCCGTGCCGCCGGGCGTCACGACGCCGGCTCCGACCAACCCATCACCCGTTACCCCCGGTACCGATACTCCTCCGGTCGAGCCAGGAACTCCGCCGCCCCCCGTGGCGCCCGCGACCGAGTGTAAGCCCGGCGTGCCCGCGACGTCGCAGGTGCCGCGGTTGACCAACGCCCAATACGAACGCACCGTCTTCGACCTCTTGGGCGTTCAAGCCAACGGTCTGCTCTCGGCCGAACAAGAAGGCTCCATCAACAAAACGATCTGGGACAGCTACGTAGCTTCTGCAAAGTCCATCGCCAAAACGGTCATGGCCGATCCAGCGCTCAAGGCGAACTTCATGACCTGCACCCCCGCAGGAGATGGCACGGAGTGTCTACAGAGCACGATCGTCGACTTCGGTGCGCGTGCTTACCGCCGCCCGCTGACGCCCGACGAGATCGCTGACTTCGAGGAGCACATCCTGGCCAAACGTGCCGACGTCACTGAGTCCAACACGCCGGAGCAAGTCGCCGAGCTGATTTTGGCCACGTTCCTCCAATCGCCGAGCTTCCTGCAACGCGAGGAACTCGGCGAAGACACGGACGCCGACGGCAACTTCATCCTCACTAGCTACGAAGTCGCTTCGCGGCTCTCTTATCTGCTGTGGGGCTCGATGCCCGACGACGAATTGTTCCTGGCCGCCCAAAACGACCAGCTGAAGACCAAAGAGCAGGTGTTGGCACAAGCGACGCGCATGCTCGACGACGACAAGGCGCGGTTCATCTCCCGTGAGTTCCACGACAAATACGTGCAGCTGACGGACAGCCAAAAGGCGGACCGTTGGACCGCGACGATGAAGAGCACGAGCTTGTTTCCCGCGTTCGTGCCCCAAGTCACGGGCGACATGATCATGGAAACCCAGATGTTGTTCGACGACGTCTTCACGTCGGGGGGCACGTTCCAAGACTTGTTCCTGACCAAGACCGCCTTCGTGACGTCCCGCACGGCGCCCATCTACGGGGTCACCGGCAACTTCGGTGAGACGCCGACCAAGACCACCCTCGACGATAGTCGCCCCGGCTTCTTGACACGCATCGGCTTCTTGGCGGCGTTTTCGAACCAGGAGCGCAACAACCCGATCATCCGCGGCGCGTTCATCACCAAAGACGTGCTCGGGGTAGACCCAGGTGCGCCCGACCCCAACGCGGCCAACGCCGCACTCCCGACCGACGCCAGCCTCGACACTCTGCGCAAACGCGTCGACGTGATGACGTCGGCGGAAGGTTGTTCCAACTGCCATAAGCCGTTCATCAACCCGCCGGGCTTCGTGCTGGAGGCCTTCGACGCCAGCGGCGCTGCCCAGGCGTTGGATCACACGGTGGTTGCTGAAGGTGCGCAGCTCGACACGTCCGCCGACATCATGTTGTCGATGTACGAAAGCCCGGTTCGCGTCGAGAACCCAGCGCAGCTCATGGCAGCCATCGCAGCGGCACCCGGCGCCCAGCGACTTTACGCCTCGAAGTGGGTCTCGTACGCCTTCGACCGCGTGCTCACCGGCCCAGACCTCTGCACCGTCGACGCGCTCGGCGCGAAATTGGCCGCAGGTGGTTACTCCATCAAGAACCTAATGACCGACTTGACCCAGCAGAACTACTTCTTGACTCGTGCAGTTGAGGTGACCCAATGAAGCGCAGATTCTTCCTCCAAGGTTTCGGCGGTGCCGCGTTGGCAGCCCCGTTTTTGAGCTCTCTCGCCGGTCGCGGCGCGTTCGCGCAAGCCGACGGCTTGCCGCTCAACCGCTTCATCCTCTTCTATCAGCACAACGGCGTAAACACGACGCGCTTCTTCCTCGACAAGGAAGATGGCGCGATCACGGCATCCGACCTGAGCCCGACGCTGCAGCCGCTGGGTGACCTCGTGGACCAGCTGTTGATCCCCCGCGGCTTCAAGTCGCTCAACGCCTACGGCGCTGGGCAGACGAAGGACCCGCACAATCAAGCCATGGGTTCCAAGCTGACGTGCGCTCCAATCGACACGGGTGGCAACAACTACGCTCAGGGCATGTCCGTGGACCACGAGATGGCCAAGCAGATGAACCCGGATCAGTCGCCGCCGCTGTTGCTTTCGGTGGGGCAGAGCAGCACGAGCATCAAAGAGGTGATCTCGTTCTCCGCGGCCGACCAGGCGTACGTGTCCGAGGTGAACCCTACGGCTGTCTACAGCAAGTTGACGAACATCTTCGGCACCGCCGTACCCGGTGGTACACCTGGCACTCCCGCGCCGAACTCGCCGGCGGACTATCGCGTGTTGGCGGGACAGAGCTCGCTCGATCTCGTTCGCGACGATCTGGCCCGCTTGAGCGGCCGAAACATGAGCGCGGCCGACAAGGCTCGCGTCCAAGCGTGGGCCGACCTGCTGCGCGACACCGAAAACGGCATGATGGACATGGGTAACCAGATGAACGCCATCGTCAACGCAAGCTGTACCGCGGATTTTGCGGCAGGGCTGGGTGTGGACGACGCGTCGGTTGCGGCTGCTGGCACCGGCGCCAGTGGCACGAAGTCCGGATCGTTCAACTTCAACATCCCGAGCGCCAACGACGAGTCGATGAAACTGTCGTTCACCAAGGGTGGTGATATGATGTTGAACCTGATCACGCTCAGCGCCATCTGCGACTACAACCGCGTGATGGGCATGATCTACCCGGGCTACGTAATCTTCAACTGGGACAACATCAGCCACCAGTACGATCACCACGGCATCTCGCACCGCGACGGCACGCTCGACGTCGACAATCAGTGTGTGCCCGGCGTGATGAAGATGATCGAGGAGATCGACAACTGGTACATCGGCAAGTACGCGAAGTTGTGTGGCATGCTCAAGAGCATCCCCGAGGGCGATGCGAACATCTTGCACAACAGCGCGACGATGTACCTGAACGAGTTGTCGGACGGTGACGCGCACAACCTGAACGACCTGCCGATCGTGATCGCCGGCAGCGCGGGCGGCAAATTGAAGAATGGCGTCGCCGTCAACGTCGAAGGCAGGACGCTCGGCAAAGGCGCGAGCGAGACGGGCTGCACCGACAGTCAGAACACCTCCGGTCGCACGTCGAACGAGGCAGCCT
>CBINDO010000401.1:0-6505 GCA_966249405.1 uncultured bacterium
CAGCCCATGTATCTCGATCCGGACCTCGGCCTGTGGGTGCAAACGAGCGAAACGTTGTCGAGGAACGGGCGCTGCTGCGGCAAGTGTTGTCGCCACTGCCCTTTTGATGGCGCCGAGCAACGTGCCGCCGGTCGACCCGTCGTGCGTGTCGAGAGCGGCCCAGCCGCGACTTCAATCGCGCAGTCCGAGCCGCCATCGGAGGGCTGAAGTCGTGCGCCGGGGGCTATGACGTCGCGTGCGTCTCGTGCTAACGTTCCTTGCGTGAGCGCCGACGAGGAACGCGTCTTTCGTTTGATCTACAAGAGCCGTGTCGCGCGACACGTGCGCTGGTCAGACGCGCAAGCGATCGCGGCTCGCGCGGCTTCGCGCAACACGGAGCTGCAACTCACCGGCGTCTTGCTGTACACGTCGTCCCACTTCATTCAAGCAATCGAGGGGGAGGAGCGGCGCGTTCGGGAGGCGCTGCAGCGGATCTCCAAAGACGCGCGGCACAGCGACGTAGAAGTGGTCCTCGAAGAACAGCAAGTACCCCGAGCCTTCAAAGGCTGGGCCATGCGAGCCGTGTTGCCACGCAAGGACTTGGACGCTCAGGCCATCTCGCAGCTCGGCTCCCTCGAAGTCAAAACGCTGTTGTTGGCCGCCAGCGAGTAGACTGCGTGCGGCGTCACGGCGCATCGGTGGAGGTCATGGGATGGTCGGGTTCGCAATCTGCGCTCTCAGCGGCGGCGGGGAAGGCTCGGGCGGCTCGATCGGTGGGCGCTCCGGCTCCGGGGGCTCGATCGGCGGGCGTTCCGGCTCAGGCACCTCTACCGGTGTCGGTTTCGGTCCAGGCGGCTCCATAGGGCTGGGGAGCGGGCCAGGGGGCTCGATGATGGGCGGCTCAATCGCGGGAGATGATGGTCCGGTAGCTCCGTTGTTGGCACGTTCACGAATGAGCATCCGCCCAAAGTTGCAAGGGCCGTTCCACGTCGACACTGGTACTGGAGGCAAGGTTTCACGGCCCGTCCCAAACGGCTCGCAGCTCGCAGTCACGTTTCCTCCTCGCGGCAAGTGAGTGCAGTTGAGGCGTAGTGCGCCGGCCGCCGCTCAGCGCGAGGCAGGCGTCCCTGTTTACTCGAGACGCGTCAAGAACGGGCGCTGGCTTCCAACGGTTGACCGCTCCCCACGTAACGATGTGCCCCTCGAACCGTTCGAGGGGTGTCGTGAGGGATTGACGTCCGAGCAGGCAGGCTCCAGGTTCCCCGCCTCGCGCGGCGTGGCAACACGCACGCGCCCCTGTCATGACCACGCAGCGCAGCCCCATCGACGGCGGCGGCGACCCGCAGCCGTCGGACTCGACGCGCGGCATCACCGCTTTGCTCATCGCCTTCAGCACTTGGGGGGTGTTGGTGCTGTACCTGCGGCTGTTGCAGCATGTCCCGGCTGGCCAAATCATGGCCTGCCGGTTGCTGTTTTGCGCTCTGTTCGTGAGCCTCTTCCTGTGGGCGCGGGGGGCATTTTCCGAGGTGGGCGCCGCCCTGCGCATTCCGCAGGTGCGCAAGCGATTGTTCGCGAGCGCTGCGTTGATCAGCGTCAATTGGCTGGTGTTCACGTGGGCTGTGACGCACGACCACGTGATCGACGCCAGCCTCGGCTACTTCATCAACCCGCTCGTCAGCGTATTGTTGGGTGTAGTCGTGCTGCGTGAACGGCTGCGGCGCGCACAGTGGCTCGCGGTTGCGTTCGCGGCGTGCGGGGTTGGCTACATGACTTGGCTCGCCGGCTCTGTGCCATGGCTCGCGCTCGTGCTCGCGAGCTCCTTCGGCGCCTATGGTCTCTTGCGCAAGACCGTGCAGGTCGATGCGATGGCGGGTCTTGCAGCTGAGACGTTGCTCCTTACCCCGTTCGGCATCGCGTACCTCGCCTATTGCGATCTGCAGGGCGCGGGTTTGATGCGCTACGCGCAGTCGCCCACGACGCTCGCGCTGCTGGCTGCGAGCGGCATCGTGACAGCGGTTCCCTTGTGGCTGTTTTCCTACGGCGCGCGACGTGTCCCGCTCGCGACGGTGGGCGTGATGCAATACATCGCGCCCAGCATGCAGCTGCTGTTCGGGATCACCGTGTTCAAAGAGCCATTCGAGCACAGCCGTGTCGTCGGCTTCGGTTTCATCTGGTTGGCGCTCGTCCTCTATGCGTTCGACGGGCTGTACACCCGAGGTCACGCCGTTAGGGATGCAGGCCGCGGGCGTCCCCGGGCCAACGGTGAGACGCTAAGTCGACGCTGGCCCGGGGGTTAGGTGTCAGAGGGGCATGGTGGGGGTGCAGGGCTCTCCGGGCACGAAACACCCGAAGTTGGGCTCGACCTCACACGTGTCCGAGCAACCGTCTGACCCCACGGAGTTGGCGTCGTCGCAGGTCTCACCTGGTTGCAGCACGCCGTCGCCGCACGCCGCACAGACTGATCCCGGGACGTCGCACGTGTTTGCTTCGCACGGTTCACCTGGTACGTGGCAAGAGTAACCGGCTTCCACGGTGCACACTTCCGAGCAGCCATCGGCGCCGAGCGAGTTACCATCGTCGCAGAACTCCTCGGGCTGCAGTAGTCCGTCCCCACAGGTGTCAGGTGACTCCGACTCGAGGTCGCAGGTTGCGGAACAGCCGTCGCCGTCGTCGTTGTTGCCGTCGTCGCACTCCTCGATGGGGCCATCGACGGTGCCGTTACCACAAGGCTGACAGGGTGCGGGCCACACGCAGCCCTCGAGCGCACACTGAGAAGAACAGCCGTCGCCGTCGTCGTTGTTGCCGTCGTCGCAGGACTCGCCGGTCTCGAATTGCACGACGCCATCCCCACACTCGAGTGGCGTGACTCCCTCATCGTGGGCGCCACAGGCGGTGAAGGGAATGCTTAAAATGAACAGTGTTATGGTACGTTTCATGGTTCTCCTCGAAAGGTGAGTTGGGGACCAACATTGCTCCCGCTGGCATCACTGTGATGTGGCGGCGGCGGCCGTGAGAGGTGGCAAGCGTGTCACCCCCTGCGGTCGCGCAACACGGCACCCTGGGCTCCCAGGATGGTCGAGCGCCCGTGTCCAAGGACGGCTGCGGGGGCGTGCCGGCCGGCTGCGCTCGTCGGCTGCGATTGACACCCCGCGCGCCCGATGCCCGTGGCGTCCGTGACACCCCCTCGAGCGAAGCGCGAAGTGTTAGACTCGCAGACTTCGGGGCTCACTCGGGCATGGAATCGCGACTACTCATCGACAACATCGTGCGACAGACCACCGTGCTGATCGCAGAATTGGCTACTGCGGCTGGTGTGCGTGCGCCGCTAGCGCACCTAGCCGACCAAGTGTTTCTCCAGCTCGCGCGGGAAATCGAAGCACAGGGGGTCGGGCGCAAGGTCGCCGCCGACATGTTCGGGTTGGCTCTGCGTACGTATCAGCGCAAGGTGCTGCGGCTCACGGAAACGGAGACGAATCGGCAACGCACGTTGTGGGAAGCCGTGGTTGCCTTCGTTGCAGAAGGCCCCGTCACGCGTATTCGGTTGCGTGAGCGCTTTCGCTACGACGATGAGGATGATTGGGGCGCCGTTCTGGCCGACTTGGTGTCGAGTGGCTTGCTCACGACGTCGGGACGCGGCGACTCGACGGTGTATTCGCTGACGACGGCGGATGAACGCGACATGGTGCAAGGAGGGCAGCACCTGGAGGCACTCACTCACCTCGTGTGGCAACACGTGTTTGCCAACGGACCGTCGACGGTGGACGAGGTTGTTGGTGCCATGGGCGCTGCCAAGGAAGACGTCGAAGGTGCTGTCGCCTGGTTGGTTCGTGAAGAGCGGCTGAGGGAGGCTCAACCCGGGCGCTTTCGGGCGTTGAGTTTCGTCCTTGGCGTCGAAAGCACCCAGGGTTGGGAGGCGTCCGTCTTCGACCACTTCAGCGCCGTCGCGCAGGCCATCGTCCATAAACTGAAGCTTCCACGCAAACACGGCGATGAAACGGTAGGTGGTTCCACTTTCACGTTCAACGTCTACCCGGGCCACCCAAGTTATCATCAAGTCATGTCCCTGCTCGCGCGTACCCGTACCGAGGTGTCTGCCCTCTGGCGTGACACCAACGAATTCAATCAGCGGCAACCGCAAGCGGCGGAGGGCAAGGTCAAGGTGAGATTCTACTTTGGGCAAGATGTTCGTGCGAACGGCGATGACGAAACTGGTATGGAGTCCGCAGAGACGGAAGATTCGAACAGGGGATGATGCGGGTGAAACGCTGGAGTGTTAGCTTGGTTTTGGCTGTGGTCTGGGGATTAGGCGGCTGTGGAGGGCGCGCCTACGATCCTGACGTCGACGGTCAGTCTCACTGGTGGCGGCGCTGCGAGATGGACTCGGAGTGCGGGATTGGTCTCGAGTGTGCCTGTGGTGTGTGCACCAAATCGTGTAGCGAAGCTTCGACCTGTGCTGGCGCTGGCGAGCAACACGCATGCGTCGCGGCGGTGCCGTGGTGCCCGGATCAGGGCAATGGTGCGGTTTGCGCCGCCTCGTGCGAGCGCGCGAGTGACTGTCCAATGAGCGGTCGCTGCGAGCAGGGTGTGTGCGTGCCGTCGGCGTTGGATTCAGGTGAAGCTTCGAGCGCCCAGAATACACTGTCCGACGCGGGCGTCAGTACGTCGTCCCTCGATGCCGAGGCGCACGTGCAGGACGCCGGAGCTTGTCCATCGGCCGAGTGCAGACGTCCGTCTCCCGGATTCTGTGAGACATTGGCCGACTCTCGCGATGCAGCATTGGCCACCGAAGATCCCGAGCTCTTGGAGCAATGGCTCGCCTGGTGCGGCGAGGCGGGCGCGGCGAGTTCAGACTCCGCACCGACGTTGAGTGACGCAGGCTCGACGAGCACCGACGTATCGTGGTGCGGCAACGGATTGCTGGAACCGGGCGAACAGTGCGACGACGGCAACGAGGCGGGTGCCGACGGTTGTACCCGTGACTGCACCATCGAAGCCGGCTACCAGTGTGGCACGCCGGGCGCGCCTTGCTCTTCTCAATGAAGGTGCTCAAATGAGTGATCACGAATGGCGGCTATGACGAAGGCCTGGCGCGAATAGAGGCACTGCGCGAGCGCCGGCTGGTGCGCGCTGGGTATGTGGTCGTGCGATTGGCTGCGGAAGCGGTGGTCCGGGAGCCACGCAGTGCTATCGCGGCCATCGTGAGGCACTTGGGCGGCTGCGGTAGGTGCTGGGCGCGCACATGCTCGCGCCCGAGCAGCGTAAGAAACTCGGCGCAGGAACGTGGGAAGGCTCTGACTTGTCGAGAAGCGGGGCGTCGTGCACGAGGGGCGTGGTGAGTTCTCGTACGCGGGGCGTTCGTGACGGAGCCAACCATGGCGGCGCTGCTACCTGCGCAAGGGCGTCGCGGAGTAGTCCGTCCAGCTGCACGTCGCTGAGCTCCCCGGTCCCGTCGTGCCACCATCCTCCAAGACATTGAACGCTCTCGTAAGGCAACCCCAGAGCTACCTGCAGCAATTGCATCACTTCCGGCACGCGGGTATCGGGGTGACTCCCAATGTACCGACGCGCCACCTCTGAGGGCGGTACTCCGTCACGAAGCAGCTCCTGCGCCTTCAGAACATCACTGAGCGTAAGCATTGCCGTGGCTACCTATTGTCATAAGCATCCCCGTAGGCGAGCCCGGCGTCACCCAACCAGTACCAGTAACCTCCAGCAGCACTTACGAGCCTCTGCAGTAACTCAGTGAATGACAATGCAACGATGCGACAGTCTCCTGCCACAGCATGGCGGTCCCAAAATGAATCGTAGCAACGACCAAGGCGCTGTTCATTGCAGTCAATACTTATCGCTTCTTCTCGTCCTCCCCGCCCAACGATGTACCAAGAATCCGAAATGTCGTCGGGGCATTCTTCTCCGACGATTTCAGGGTTCGAACGAGTGAAATCGCCTGATCCGACTATTCTCATCGGATACGTCGCTCGCTCGAAAAGGTACACTCCACCACACAGCTCGTAGAATTGCTTCAAGTCCTCAGGCAACCGTTCATGGTCTCGGACGGACGGCAATCCAGATTGTGGCAGTATCCTACAGTCTGCCGTGCTTGAGAGCTGGTGGAGGATGCGCTGGAGTTCAGTCATGGGTTGCCCCCGTAGACGTACTGGTGAAACGCTCGAAAGTACTCGTCACGCGCCGACGCGGGTACTTCCGCTGCGTCAAACATGCGAGTAGCCAGATCTTGCATTTCCCGCGGAGTAACCTGTGACCAGTCCACGCTTCCTCCGACTCTTCTCCCCGTACGTTCGAACAGCCAGTCGCGATAGACCGCCTTTGTTGCTGCATGCTGGGCTTCAGTGAGTGCGATTGTTGGTGTGTTCGCACCGCGGCTAACGTACCCCGGCACGTTGCGGCTTGCCCAGACGTCCAGGACGCCGTGATGGTTTTCGAGAGGCGCCGATGATGGTCGGTAGGACCAACGCTGAACACACCTCGTGTCCCGTCACCACCCGACTCAACGACTTCGTCGACC
>CBINDO010000402.1:0-6442 GCA_966249405.1 uncultured bacterium
TATCGGGTTCGGGTTGCGAGCCTCGTTGTTCGGCTCGGAAGTCTCCGCTACGCTCGCTGCGCCAAGTTACCGAATCGATGCTTCACCCGGCGCGTCGTGGCAGACGATCGAACAAGGCGCGGCGCTTCGCCTGAGACTCGACAGCGGGACGTTTTTGCTCGAAGTCGATAAGCTCACTGCCGTGCAGCGCTTCGTGCTCGAGCTCCCCGACGGTGAACTCGAGGTGGTTGGCACGCGCTTCAGCGTGCGCGTCGAGCACCAGCGCACGCGGCACGTGGAGGTGACGGAGGGGCGCGTCGCTCTGCGCTTGCGTGAGACGCCACCGATATCAATCGGGGCGGGAGAAAGTTGGACGTCCGAGCATGAGGCAGCGCCAGCTCCTTCCTCCCTGAAGCCGCCACCCGTGACCAGCGCGGAGCCGCACCTGTCGACACCTGCAACGGAAGCGGCCTCCACCCCAACGCCGGAACCTCCAGCCGCGGCGCCGAGCGAGCGGTCAGTGGCCAAAGCGCGCACAGCGGGGCTGCCCGCGACAAAGCCAGCTCACGAGCCGCCAGCGGCGGATGGAGCAGTAACTGCAGGCAGACACGACGACGATTTTGCGCGCGCTATGGCGGCCTTTGGCGCGGGCGACTATGGGCAGGCGGAGCGGCTCTTTCTGGACTTCGAACGCCATCATCCGAAGGATGCACGCCACGAGGATTCGACGTTCCTGCGTGCCGTTGCACGCGCGCGCCGGGGTGACGCAGAGGGCGCACGAGCCACTGCGCGCCAGTACCTCCAGCGTTATCCCCATGGCCTCCGCGCGCCGGAAGCCGAGCGACTGGCGGGGCCCAGGGAAGCAGCCCGCCCCTGATCACTTCCCCTGGTCGACCCACTGGTGCACGAGCGCCTCGCAAGGCGCGAGCGCTGCGTCGCAGGCGTCGGTCAGCGTGTCGGCTTGCACGTGCAGGATCTGTTCCTTGGTGCCGGTGCATTGGCACTTCCATCCGAGCACTGGATCTTCTTTGAAGCATTCGACGTTCCAATCGTGGTGTAGCACGACGTCCACGTCTTTCAGGGTGGTTGGTAACTCGCAGGAGTGCCCGATGGAGCAGGTGTGGCTGGTGGTCTCTCGGGAGGTCTCCGTGCAGATGCCGTCACGTATGGCTTGACCCACGGGCATGTCGTCGCAAGTGAGACGGAACTCCGAGCAGATATCAGACCCATACTGATTGTCGACCACCTCGATGCTGGCGTACGGTTTTGCGTCTGTCAGAAGGTCCGAAGTGTATGCAGCGTTCGCTTGGCAGTCGCAGTACCAGGCGCCAGCGGGATTCGTGTGGCACTCGATCCCGGCCTCTCCAAGCGCGGTCCGAGTAATCTCACTGTTTACTTTTGATGTATACAAGCAGTTGACATCGTAAGTGCACGATTCGTTGTCGCGCGTGTCACCGCCAGCTTGTGGGGCGCACTGCGATGTGTTTTCGAAGGCCGCGTCTCTGCCGGGCCTAGAACAGATTTCGAGCGCATTCAGGCAACCGGACTCCAAGTCGTTGGACGTGAAGTGATATGACGCTCGTTCCAAATGAGTGCGGCACCCGCAGTCGACGCCGCCGTCCGGATTGAGAGTGCACCAGGAGGCTCGATCGTCGTGTTCGACAGCCTCGATCGAGCCGATCTTGACCGGTATGTCACAGGTACGATTCGCCGAGCACGACCCATGATCGGTCACTCGCAGGGACGGCTCGGGGCATGATGATTGGTCGTAGATGATGTTGTTCATCTGGCACGAATGGCTAATCGCCTCGCAAGGGGAATCCACGGAATCGGAGAGCGTGAAACGCTTGAGGCTGGCGTCAGTGGTGCAGGCGCACCCGTCGCTGTCGCAGAAGGCTAGGAACTCGTCGTTTTCGCACTCTCGAGTCGCGGCGCAGTCGTTACCCTCCTCGTAGGTCAGCTGTGGAGGGGAGCACTTGCCGGGCTCTGCGGGCCTTCCCGACGTCGGAAGGCCTGCGAGCCAAGAGTCGTCCCCAAGCATGGAGTCGAGGAACGCCTGACGCTCCGCCGCGCTGGGTTTACTGTCTGAGTTCGACCCTGCGTCCCAGCGGCTGGAACAACCACAAAACAGGACCAGTAGGATCACAGACCCGAGGCACGAATGGTGCATTCCCCCTTGTGGCGCGTCGGGACTGCGCCGGCAAGCCGAAAAGCCGGGCGGCGCCCCAAAAAAAAAGCGCGCTCGGCGCTCCGAGAAGTTCGTACGAGCTCCTAGACTGGAGTCACGCGCCGGTCGGACAACCCATGCTCTGTATAGTGAACGTTCACTCGGGGCGACGGGTGCTGCGTTTACCTCGACTGAGGTTTGCGCGAAGCGCAAGTGGTCGACGAAATCATGCCCAGAGGAACGGCTTGAATTAACACCCCCTGATGACACCCAAGTCCCGACCCACTGAAGATGTCGGCCCTGATCCTCGCTCCCGTATTCCGACCGGGTCGTACTGGAGTAGGTCTGGAGATCGACTCGACGTCGCCACAGGCGTCAACGAACCGCGGCGCACGTGGCACAGCTGGCACAATCGGGCGGCCCAGTCCGCCGCGCGGGTGGGCATACGGGCGTTGGCCCACAAACCGTTCGTGCCGGCATGAGCCTTGCTTTACCATGGGCAGGAAGAGATTTCTGTGCCAGACCGTGGTGGTGAATGCGGTGACACTCTTTGCGTCACTGGTCTGGCTGCATTGATGATGCCGCCGCATGTACCCCGCCGCCTGCGGAGGGTCGTTGGCAGTCTGGTACCGGTTCCGGGGGCCCGGGGACGGCGATAGTTGCGACGTTCTATTGCAGTGACTGCACCGCTGAGCCAGGTTTCGACTGGATCGTCGAGGACCCAACTGGCAATCGGGTCGAGGGGACCGTCATCAAAGCCGAGTTCGATGATTCATTTGGTATCGTTGCATGGCGACCTACGACCCCGTTGATTGCCGGAGAGCTCTATTCGGTCGAGCTGACTAGCTCCACCGGCAACTACACTGGCGCGGGGCGCGCTTCCTATCGCGTCACCTCTACCGCTCCAGACGTCCCGCCCGAGGAGCCCGACCAGTTCTCGGCAATGGCTCGCCTAGAATTTGCCGGCGACATCACCTGTTGTGGCGAGCAGTCGCTCGCCTGCGTAGGTACGGTGGAGAAGTGCTTCACGTGGCCGGACAAAGTGACCAGACGGGTTTTGTTGCACCTAACCTGGTTCGAGTCAGACGAATACAAGAACCAGTTCCTGACGGCGGGGACCTTCTCTACTTCCAAAGAGCGGGTCGCCATCGAGCCCTACCTCAGCAATGACCTCAGTGCCGAGGTCGCCGCCACCGACGCGGACGACGAATACTGTTACGACGTCACCGCCGAGCACCTGTTTACCGGCAAGATAACCCACATCTCCGGCTGCATTCCGGCAGACCGGGTCGAGCTCTTCGAGGGAACCGACGTCATTGCCGAGCAGCGCGAGTTCATTTTGAACGAGTGCACCGAGCCTCCCCGCGATCACGAAGCCGAGTGGTGCGACGTCCACCCCGACGAGTGTGCAGCCGAGGGCTTTTCAATTCAACCCATCGCAAACCGCGTGCCCCGTTGGACGCTGGTGGGACTCGCGATTGGCGCGCTGGGACTGGCGCGCCGGACGCAACGCAACCGGCGCTGAAAGAACCGCTGTCACGAGCGCGCAACTGGCGTGGCGTGAACTCACGCCGCGACTCACGCGCTCCAGCGCGCACGCTTGCGCGATGACGCGACTTGCGCGTTTGCCCACGAAACTGGCGAAGGTGTCTCGTTCGATTCGCGCTTGGCTGGTTACGGTGCGACGAGCAGCTGGTCGACGCGGGGTTGGCGACGGTGAAGCAGCAAGCTGCACCTGTGCCTCAACCGCGCCTGAGCCGGGAGGTGCCTGCGCGGGTTCGCTGGTTGCACCCACCGCAGCCCTCGTCGCCGGCGGTTTCGCCGTTTCTTCCCGCTGCCCAACGACGCCATCTCATGAAACGTGAAGCATCGATTTCTGTGACAAACGCGTGCGGCTGGAAACTCGAACGCCGGCGGGCACCTCGCGACTCAGGCCGGCTCTTCACCAAAATCCGGCTCGATCACTGGTTGCGGCGCGCGGTTACAATGCGTTGCAAAAAGCTCGGGCGCAGGAAGCTGGCGTCAGTCCTCGATTAGCGCAACCAAGTTGACTTGCAGCAGCGCGACCCGTTCGACAGGGGCCGAGGTCTCGATCAGCGCACGCGCCTTCTGCAAATACTCTCGCTGCAACTTGCGTAGCCCCGCTTAGATACGCCGCACACGTTGTATGCGCACAAGGCAGACTTGGCGTGTGGTGCGCGCTCGCTCGCGTACTTCGCCCAGAAGACGCGTTGCTGCTGCGCCGTCTCCTTTTGGAGCCGCATGTTGAGGGGTGACGTTTGGAGCGTCACCCAGCGACCTCCGATGCGCGAAACTTGTTGTGTGGTCTCGAGCAGTTGCAGAATCTCACGTTGTTCGGGTTCGGTTATCCCCAGAGTTCGAGCGTGTCTGCGCAGCGTGACCCCATCACCGCCACCATCCAGTTCGAGACACCTCAGTAGGGCTTGTGAGAGCGGATGCTTCTCCGCCACTCGCCGCGCCGCGTGAACACGTTGATACTCGTCGCGCAGCGCGGCAAGCGGCTTGCCCCCGGTCCAGGGCTCGAGAAAGTCTACTAGGCGGTGAGTGGCGTGGTGTAACACGCACAGCCACTCCCAAGCGCGAGGTTCTGCTGCTCCCGACTGCCAACGCGCCAGGGCGAAACGGCTCACGCCACAGCTTCGTGCTAGGTGAACGAGCGGTGTGCCGCCCCGTGTCTCGCGGAGCAACGAACTCACGACTTCGAGCGTCGCAAGGCCTTTCGCTTGCGCCAGCCAGGCAGGTGGATTCAGTGGAAAAAACGAACCCAAAGCCGCCCGCAAGTCTACCCTCGCGCGCAGTGCCAGATCGAGCAGCTGGGTTGCCGAGGGGTGGCGCCGCTGGTGCTCCCAGGCGTACACCACATTCGTACTGAACTGGAGCCTGCGGCTGAGCGCCGTTTGCGAGTGTTTGCCCCGCAGTCGACGCACCAATTCGGCCACAATCCGAGGGAAATCGAGTTCAGTCATATGCCTCGTTCGCACACATAGCCGCGTCTGCGCACCATGGTTTGTGCGTGTGCGACCTTGCCCGAGGCTGCTGCGGCTGTCAAAAACACACTCATGGATACGCGGGTTGCTGCAGTGTTGTTGGGCAGCGTCGTCTTCGGTGGCGCAATGCTCGGTTGCGGGGATGGGGGCCAAACCTACGACGATGGGTCGGACGGGTTGAACGGCAAGCGACCGGCGCCCAACACGACGCGGGAGAGCGACTCGGGCGAATCCTGCTCGGACTTGGCCCTGCGGGCAGCCGAGTCCCTCGAGGCACTCCGAGCCGAGGTGGATGTCTCGTGCTCAGTAGACGCGGATTGTCTTGCCGACCTGCTACCGTTTGCCACGTGTACGCACGCAAACCATTGCGGCTACAAGCCCGTGAGCGTGTCGGGGCTGGATTATCTCGAGGAGGAAATCGAGCTCTTGAACAGCGGGGTCTGCGCCTAGTTTGCGGCGTCTAGCTGTGAGTTGGGTCCGTCTTGGTTCACGCCTTGTCACGCGGCAGTGCCCAAACAAGCATGGTGCGATGCTGGCACCTGTGCCGTGCGCGACGTTCCGAGTTGCGAGGAGGCGTTCCCCGGGGCGTGGCAAGCCATGACCGACGTGTACGCCGCCGCCAACCGCGAGTGCACTGACGACGATGAGTGCGTACTGTTCGCGGCAGACGGCGTGTCGTGCACGCCAGGGTTCTCCAGCCGCTGCGAAGCCGAGATGGCAATAAACGTCGACGCCATCCCTTTCTTCGATTCGGCACTCGAGCTGGTGGAGGGCGAGCACTGTTCTGGTTACGAGCCAGGCAGCTGCAGCGTCGCGATCGACCCCATTGCGTGCCCGCAGGGACGCATCGCGCGCTGCGTGGACGCCAAATGCATCGCGGTGGACGAGTAGGGACTAAACGCTAGCCGCGCCCGCCGGCCCAGAGTGGCGTAAACCACGCCCGCTCAGGGACGCTCGTCCCGGTCGCCACTGGGACGGTACTTGGACTGAAGTGCGCGCAGGAAATTGCGCAGGTATTGGTCCTTACACTCCCGGTAATTCTTGTGGCTCGGATTGCGAAACAGAGCGCTCAACTCGGGTTTGCTCACGGGCATCTCGGCATCGTTCATCAAAGCCAGCATGTCGGGTTCTTTGAGGTCCAAGGCGATGCGCAGCTTGCGCAGGATCTGGTTGTTGCTGAGCACGTCCTCCACCGCCGGCTCTGCGCCTTCTTTTTTGCCGCGACGATCGGTGATCAGGCCATTCAAGAACGCGGCCAAAACCCGATCGGGGCAAGACTTGAAAGCGG
>CBINDO010000403.1:0-6437 GCA_966249405.1 uncultured bacterium
GACGAGACGCGGCGGTTCACAACGTTCGATGACGCCGCCCGCGTTGCCCTGGAACTGGTAACGCCCACCCACGGCCAATTCGCCAGAGATCGGCAGGAACCAGCGCGGGATGCGCTCTCGGTTGGTGAGCGCGTCCCAAGCGTCGGCCACGTCCGTTTCGTAAACGCGGCTCACGGTCAGGCGCCAGGCGGCGCTGCCCGCTCGCTCCACCTTGTCCAGTTTGCGTGTGACTTTCCCCACTTCGGCAACGATGTCGTCAATCATATTAGCTTAATCTAATATAAGCGACGCCTTAAGTCAAGCCGTCAGCCGCGCGCAGGCAAACTCGCGCTCGAGTGCGCTCTCACGATGACCGTGGCAATACGCGCCGCGCCACCACGGCTTCACGTCCGCCACTGAGGTCGAGCAGGGCAACCAGCACCGAACGCGCCCCGTCGAGCGCCTGGTCGCCGACGACCGCTCGGAGTTTGGCTTCGAGTTTGGCGCGGGCCGCGCGACCCCGAGCCAACACCGCTCCCCCGCGCCGGGTCAGAAACAGCCGCCGGACCCGTTTGTCCGACGCGTCTTCGCGCCGCTCGACGTAGCCCGACGTCTCGAGTTCGGCGACCAGCTTGGAGGCGGCCTGCTGGGTGACACCCATCACGTCGGCGAGCTCACCCACCGTCAGCGGACTCCCGAGCAAGTGCTGGAAAACGTAGCCGTGATTGGTCCGCAAGTGAGGGTGCTTGGAACCTCGCACCGAGCGCAACAGCCGCGCGTTGGCCGAGACCCCAGCGAGCCACGCCAACGTCGCCAAGTCGAGGGTGTGAGGATCCAGTGCCGGCATATCGCGAGCGTTAATATCTACAACCGGGGTTGTGCAACTCTGGTTGTGCAATATCATCGTGGTACGCGGTCGCTTCGTTTCGGGCTCGTTGCTGGTTCGGATGGCGGCGGTTCGAGTGGCGGTGGGTTGACGGTGAGCAGCCCCAGCAACAGCAGAAAGTTGCACTACGGTTGCGTCCCTCCCCCTGAAAACGGCTCCGGCGTGCCGCACCCGAGTCACGTCGAGTGGCGCCTCTTGGTCGCCTTACGACATCCACCAGCAACCATCCGAACACGGCTCGGGCGTGCGGCTCGGTTCGGACGCCGCCGACCCCGAAGATCTCCCCCCCATCCCCACGCCGAAGCACCGTGTTTCTCTGGTACAGGGCGTGGCTCGTGAACTCGACGAAATGCGAGCACGCCGAGCTCATCGGTTCGCTCGGGAAGCCCGCGTTTCCCGGGGTTTTTGGGGGCAATGGGTGCGCAATGTTCAGTATCAAATCCCGCCCTCCCGTCCCACGGGCCCATACGGCTCACAAGGCTTGCTTCATGCGACACTTTGCCGTAGAGGTTCCGCGCCTCGACCCTAGGCGTATGCCCATGGGCAACGAGCCAGCGATGCCGGTCGCAAGTCGGCAAGTGAGAGAAGCTTGGTCATGAGCGCGAGTCTTTTGCAGTTCGCTCCAGTCGGTGTTTTGCTGCTGATGGCGATTGCCTTCGTTTCGGCAATCCTCATCCTGCCGCGCTTCACCGGTAAACGCTCCACCATCACGCCGATCAAAGACAGCCCGTACGAGTGCGGCATGCCCGCCGAGATCGGCACCCAGGGCACGTTCGGGGTCAAGTTCTACTTGGTCGCGATGATCTTCATCGTGTTCGACCTCGAAGTCGTCTTCATCATGGGTTGGGCGACGAGCTTCCGCGATCTGGTTAAACCAATTTCGGAGCAGGGGATTGGCACCCTGGCCTTCTGGGCAATGTTGGCGTTCATCGTGGTGCTCGAGGTCGGGCACTTCTACCTCTACAAGAAGGGGGCCCTGACGTGGGGCCGCTTCACCGCCAAACGCCGCGTGCAGCCCACGCGCCCGGCGCCGACCAGCGTCGTCACCACTGTGGGCACCGCCGTGGGCGCCGCCGCCCCGAGTCCCGCCAACGGAGTTTCCCGATGAACACTGCTCACACCGCTCGTCACGCGAGCCAAGACGGCCGCGAACTGGTAGTCACCCGCCTCGACGCCGCCGTAGACTGGGTCCGCAAGAACTCATGCTGGCCGATGCCGATGGGTCTCGCCTGCTGCGCCATCGAGTTCATGGCGGCCGGCGGCAGCCGCCACGACATGTCGCGCTTCGGCGTCGAGGTCGCGCGCTTCTCGCCCCGCCAGGCCGACTTGATGATCGTCGCTGGCACCTGCACCTATAAGATGGCCGGCGTGGTCAAGCGCATCTGGGATCAGATGCCCAACCCCAAGTGGTGCATCGCGATGGGCGCCTGCGCCTCGAGCGGCGGCATGTACCGCAGCTACAGCGTGGTGCAGGGCGTCGACCAGTTCTTGCCTGTCGACGTCTACATCTCTGGCTGCCCGCCTCGACCCGAGGCGCTCCTCGAAGCCCTGATCACTCTTCAGAAGCAAATTAGTACCGAAAAAGCGGTATCCGATCTCGGCAGTATCGAGCACCACGCCCCCGCCGGCGGCCGACCCAAGGGACCGATCCTGGTGCGCGGTTAACAGCGAAGAAGGAATCTATCATGTCAGCGATAAGCCCTGTTGAGACGCTACGAACCGAGCTAGGGGCCGTCGTGCTCAGCGTCGAACAGTTCCGCGGCGAGTGGACGGTGAGCGTCAAGACAGATGCAATCCGCGACGTGCTTGCTTGGTGTAAACGCGCCGGTTTCGAAATGCTGAACGACATGTTCGGCGTCGATCACTACGGCGACGAGCTTCGCTTCGAAGTCGTCTACATCTTGCTCTCGCTCACCCACGGCTACCTGCGCATCAAGGTGCGCGCGCCGGAAGCCAACCCGGTGGTACCTTCGGTGGTCGGTGTTTACTCGGGGGCCAACTGGCACGAGCGTGAAGCCTTCGACATGTACGGGATCCGGTTCGAGGGTCACCCCGACTTGAAGCGCATCCTGATGTGGCCGGGTTACCCCTTCTACCCGCTGCGCAAAGACTTTCCTGTATCGGGGCTCGACGCGGCGCTGCCCGTCGAGGCGGACGCGAGCGCGGGCGCTGCCGAAAAGGCGCCGATGGCGGGCGGTCCCTTCTACGGCGGTATCGCAACCGCCGCATCGATGGTGAGCAAAGACGGTCGTCCTTCGACGATCGGACGTGAACCTCGCCAATACGACACCGGCGCGGAGCAGCTGGTGAAGTTGCGCAATCCGGTACGCAAGGAGGCCGTATGAGCACGGCATTGGAAGAACGCGAGATCGCTTGGAACGAACCCGCCGCGCGCGCCGGTAACGAGTGGATTGAATCGGCTTACCGCGCTCAAACCGAGCTAGCGCCGCCCGAGGGTGAACCGATGACGTTGAACATCGGCCCGTCTCACCCGAGCACCCACGGCGTGTTGCGCTTGATCGCCAAGCTCGACGGCGAGGTGATCAAACACCTGGAACCCGACGTCGGGTTCTTGCACCGCGGCGACGAGAAGATCGCCGAGAACATGACGTACGCGCAGTTCGTGCCGTACACCGACCGCCTGGACTACCTCGCACCGCTGGCGAACAACGTCGCGTACGCATACGCTGTCGAGAAGCTGCTCGGCGTCGATGTCCCACCGCGCTGTCACTACATCCGCGTGATCTGCGCCGAGCTCGCGCGCATCAGCTCGCACTTGCTCGGTATCGGCTGCCTGGCGATGGACCTCGGCGCGACCACGGTGTTCTTGTACACCTTCAACGAGCGCGAGAAGATCTACGACTTGTGCGAGTGCATCTCCGGCGCGCGCTTCACGACTTCGTACACGCGCATCGGCGGCTTGATGAACGACCTGCCCGACGCGTTCCTGCCGCAGCTCAAGGACTTCCTGCGCACGTTCCCGCCCGCCTTCGAAGAGGTGGACCAGCTGCTTACGAAGAACCCGATCTTCTGCGGCCGCATGCGCGACATCGGCATCTTGCCGAAAGAGGTGGCGCTCGACATCGGGGTCACTGGCGCGAACCTGCGTGGTTCCGGTGTGGAATACGACCTGCGCAAGAACCAGCCGTACGCCTGTTATTCGGAGCTGAAGTTCGACGTCCCCGTCGGCACGGTGGGCGACTGCTACGACCGCTACCTCGTCCGTATGGAAGAGGTGCGCCAGAGCCTGCGCATCCTCGAGCAGTGCATCGCCAACTTGCCCGGCGGTCCCGTCGACGTGAACGACCCCAAGATCGTGCTGCCCAAGAAGGGCAAGGTGCTCACCAAGATGGAGGAGCTGATCCATCAGTTCATCCACGTCACCACGGGCGTCAACGCGCCTCCAGGCGAGGTCTACTTCGGCGCCGAGAACCCGAAAGGGGAGCTCGGATTCTCGATCGTGAGCAAGGGCGGTGGCGTTCCCCACCGGTTGAAGATCCGTTCGCCTTCGTTCGTAAACCTCCAAGCCATCCCTTACATGTGTGAGGGACACATGATCACCGACCTCGTCGCCATCCTCGGAAGTATCGACTTCGTGATGGGCGAGTGTGATCGCTAGGCAAGATCGCCTCGGCGAATCGACTAGCTGCAATCGCTTAGATGAAACCGTTGTCCCAACTCTACTTCCACCTCCTGGCGAGCTCCGGCTCCGCCAGCTCTAACTCAGGCAGGGCGTCATGGCATTTGTCCCATCTTCGCGCTTAGTTGCGCGCGTCGATGAACTCCTCACTCACTATCCCCCGAATCACCGTCGGGCGGGCTCGTTGTGGCTCTGTCACTTGGTTCAAGACGAGGTAGGTCACCTCGGAGACGAGCAGATCGAGTGGATCGCGAACAAGCTCGAGATCTCGAAGATGGACGTGAACGAGGTCGTCACGTTCTACCCCATGTTCCGCCCGGACCCGAGCGGCAAGGTGCACCTGCGCGTGTGCCGCAGCTTGAGCTGCGATTTGGGCGGCTGCGGTAAGTTGTTCGAGACGATCAAGAACAAGCTCGGCATCGGTATCGGTGAGACGACGCCGGACGGCCTGTTCACCGTCACCGCCTTCGAGTGCCTCGCGGACTGCAGCGGCGCGCCGGCGATGATGGTCAACGACCAGCACCTGAGCAAGGTGTCGACCAAACGCCTGGAGCAGCTGATCGACGAGGTCGCGAGCACCAAACGCGTGCCGACGGTGCCCGTACCACCACCCCAGCCGCCGCATGCCTGCGAGAAGCGCGTGTTGCTCGAGCGCATCAGCATCCCGGGTTACACCGGTAACCTGAAGCAGTACCAAGAGCACGGTGGTTACACGGCGCTCAAGAAGGCGCTGACGATGGACTCGGCCGCCATCATCAACGAGGTCAAGACCAGCGGTCTGCGCGGTCGCGGCGGCGCGGGCTTCCCCACCGGCGTCAAGTGGAGCTTCGTCGACCGCAAGTCGGGCAAGCCCGTTTACCTCATCTGCAACGGCGACGAGAGCGAACCCGGCACCTTCAAGGACCGCGTCCTACTCCACTACGACCCACATCAGCTGATTGAAGGCATGGCGATCGCCGCGCACGCCATCGGCTGCAAGGTGGGCTACATCTACTTGCGCGGTGAGTTCACGCGCGCCGTGGAGATCATGGAAGCCGCCATCGCCGAGGCCAAGGCGGCTGGCCTACTCGGCAAGAACATCCTGGGCTCGGGCTTCGATCTCGAGCTCTACATGCACCGCGGCGCGGGCGCTTACATCTGCGGCGAAGAAACGGGCCTCATCGAGTCGCTCGAAGGCAAACGCGCTTACCCGCGCATCAAGCCGCCGTTCCCCGCCGTATCCGGCGTGTTCAACTGCCCGACGGTGGTGAACAACGTCGAGACGTTGTGCAACATCCCGCACATCATCAACAAGGGCGGCGCGTGGTTCGCTTCGATGGGCGTCCAGGGTTCGACCGGTACGCGCATCATGAGCGTGAGCGGCAACGTTCAGCGCCCGGGTTACTTCGAGATCGAGAACGGCTCTCTCACCTTGGGGCAGTTGATCAACGACGTGTGCGGCGGTCCTGCCGACGGACGCAAGATCAAAGGCGTGATCCCCGGCGGTAGCTCGATGCCAATCCTGCTCCCCGAGCAGCTCGACGTGAAGCTCGACTTCGACTCGATCCAAAAAGCGGGCTCGATGGCGGGCTCGGGTGGCGTGATCGTGCTCGACGAGGCCACGGACGTCGTCGCCGCGACGGAAAATGTCTCACAATTCTACGCGCACGAGTCGTGCGGCCAATGCACGCCGTGCCGCGAAGGCACGTTGTGGATGAACAAGGTCCTGCACCGCATCAACACCGGCAAGGGTCGCAAGGCCGACGTGCCGCTGTTGCTCGACATCGCCAACCAAATCGACGGCAAGACGATCTGCCCGCTCGGCGAAGCCGCAGCCTGGCCGGTTCGTGCCCTGGTAACCAAGTACCGATCCGAGTTCGAAGCCAAGTGCAGCGACGGTAAGGAGACCACATGAGTAACGTCACGTGCACCCTCGATGGACGTCAGGTAACG
>CBINDO010000404.1:0-6402 GCA_966249405.1 uncultured bacterium
CCCCAGAGTCTACGTTGGTAAACTCACGCTCGGTGGCGCAGCCCACCCACAGAACCATCGTGCCGATCAACGCGTGGCGCAACATATGCCTACCCTAGCCGCGGCAGCACGCGGAGAAAAGCGGGTTATGCGCCTGCCGACCGTTGCGTCTCACGTGTGAGGAGTTTCGACCTCGTCGTTGCCAGCGACACGGCAAGATCATCGCCAGCGTCACACTCCAGCCCGCCTCACGGTTCGTCCGCGAACATGAGGCGGACTGGAGCCTGCTCGCATGTCCCGGTGGTCGCCGCCAAGAACACGCGCAGCTGCGTGTCCGGGCTGGCGCTCACCCACGAATAAGGGAATCCGAGGTGCTCATTGGTGCTGCCATCGCGCAGTTTGCCCCCGTTGCACAGCGTGGTGACGCAAGCGCCGGGTTGCCACCGCTCGCTATCCCACGAGCCCAACGTTTGGTAGCTGTCCCAGGCCTCCCACCGACCGCCGGAAGCTCTGCGATAGACCCAGACGAATAACCCGACTTCCGCGCAGCTAGCCTCGGTGGCCACAGCGGCGTCCCACATCGCCGATAACCATGCGCCGTCTGCGGCGAGGTTGGGCACAAGGTCGACCACCACACGCCCCGGGCAATCCGTCTGCCCATACGGCACGGCGAACGTCATCGAGTGACGTTCGGAGAGCTCTGCCTCGAAGACGACGTCTGCAGTCGCGCCCAAGCACGCCTCGTCGGGAGGCTCGAGACATGCGTCCCGGACCTCGAGCGACTCGCACACCGACGAGTGATCTGCTGCGTCCACCGGCGCGCCGTCACGGTCGGAGCATCCAAAAAAGAGCATCACACAAGCGATTACCCAATGGCCACCCCCAACCGTCACCAAGCGTAGTTGCATCCACGGACGTTAGCCCAAGCGTGAAGGGGCGCACCGTAAAATAGCGGGCAGTTCCAGAATCTGGCACTGGCCCGGCCAACACCCGCGTTGGGTTCTGGGTGCACCGAAGTCTCGGGTGGAACGGTCGAACCATTCGGCTCGTCTCTGCGGAGCAGGCGTTTCTCCCAACGCACCGGTCGTGAGAGTCGCTCGAGGCTTCGGAGGTCAGGTGCCTCGGGGCGGCTTTTTCATGTACCGCTGTCGCTCTTGTTGCGACAACTTCTCGATCGCGTAGCGCAGCATCGTGCGCGGCATCACGGTGTGATGGGCGTCGAGAAACCCTCTCAGTGCGGCGACGTCGCGTTTCCCTACTTCACGCAACGTCCAACCGACGGCTTTGTGAATCAAGTCCTGCTCGTCGGTCAACAACTGCTCTGCCAGTGCCAGCGTGTCTTCGAATTGACCTTCGTCGATGAACGCCATCGTCGCGATCACGGCGACACGACGTTCCCACTGGTTGCGCGAGCGCGCCCAACGACTCAACACGCGGCGCGCGGCGCGCGGTTTGTGGAGCAGGTGACGACCGACGATGTACGACGCCGACGAATCGACGAGGTCCCAGTTGTTCACGCACCCCAAGTGCTCGACGTAGAAATCATAGATGGCGTCCCGTTGGGCAGCGTCCCCCCTCTTGCTCGACGCCGCGCGTTCGTACTGTCGCACCAGGATCAGCAGCCCCGTCAAGCGTTCCTCGTGGATCGGGCTAGCCAGTAGTTCGGCAAGCTCGGCCAACGGTTCCTCGCCGAACCGCTTCGCCACCTGACGCTGGTTGGGGACGCTCACTCCGATGAAGCGGTCACCTTCGCCGTATTGTCCGGGACCGGTCTTGAAGAACCAAGCAGATGCTTTGGCGCGTTCAGGCGACGCGAGTTCAGCTAGTGCGTCCTTGACTTCGGCGGCGCTCATGCGGGTTGCGTCTAACGTAAACAGGTGGCGCCTGCCAAGTCCCGAGACGACGCCTCCGGCGTGCGCCGTCGACGTGGCACGACTTCGCAACACCCCGGCACATTGGTGCTAGGCTTGCAGTCGTGACGTCGCTCCTGCCGTGCCCCGCGTGTCACCGCCATGTTCGTCCAACGGAACACGTCTGTCCATTTTGCGCAGCGCGGCTCAACGTTGGCGAGTTGACCCTGGCCGCGAAAAGACGCTCGAGTCCGGCGCCGTCCGAGCTCAAGCGAGCGCTGCTTTATGCGATCGGCACGGGCAGCCTGGTCCTCGTCGCGTGTGAAGATCAGGTGTCGTCACCTTCACCCAACACGTCGTCACTCCACACGAACTCGGTCGACCGGGACGAACTGCCCCCAACCGAGCCCATGATTGAATACGAGCTGCAATGGCGCACGCTCACGGACGAGGAGCGTTGCGCTCTCGTTCACCCAGAGCCTTGTCCAACTCCCGAGCAGAAGTCCTCGGCTCCGAAGCGCATCAAAGTGCCCAAACGCGTCTGCAACGCCGACCCGAGCCCGGACCCTCTTTACGGCGGCTGTTTCTGAGTCCGCGTCCCACGTACGGCATGCTCCTTGCTGCGTGGTTGCTCGCGTTCGCGGCTCCGTGGAGCCCCGGCGCACGGGAATCCGGCACGCAACGGGGGCAGGCAGTGATCGCGAGGATAAAAAGTCAGAGAAAGAACCTGTGGCGCAACGCGAGCTCCGCGCTGTCGAGCGGGCTGTGCGCGATGGCGTGCAGCAGCGCGCCGATACCGTCAGCCGAAGAGCGTCAGGTGGATGACGCCGCCGAGGCGTCGAGGCCCGCCAAACCCGCGCCTCGCCCGGTCCCGCCCGTGGCACCCCAAGCGTCCGCTGCTCCGACCAATACGGCGACGGCCCCCCGCGAAACCTCCACCGCGTCGTCGAATGACGGCACCACCAAACCCATCGTCGACGGCTCCACCGCGTGCACCAGCGACGCGGGTTGCGGCTGTACAACGGGCGTCGACTGCGACGGCGGCGCCCCCGACGCCGGGGAGCACGACGCCGGGGAGCCCGACGCAACCACGACGTCAGAGGGTAACGCGAGAGACGACGGCTCGGATGCACAGGTTCCAAGCGAAAGCGAAGGCGACGGAGACGGTGGGTCGACGTTCACCGCCGAAGACGGCAACGGAGCGCAAGACGAGCTGCTGCCGTTGGGTACGGACGTCTGTCCGCCGACGCTACAGGAGGACCTGCACTACGCCGAAGGGTCCGAATTCTGGCTCGGCGATCAATCGGAGTTTCCGCTGCGTGTGAACGGTTATGGGTACTTCGCCTCCCGCGAACCGGACACTTGGACCCCTGCTCACCGTTTTGCCCAGACGTTGGCCGTTTCGGTGCGACCCGACGGCGTCCTCGAGGACCAAGCTGGCTTCGAGGTGCTCGGGTACGATGTCTCTCCGGAGTCGAGCAGTTGCCTGATGACGTTGAAGGCGCCCATTGCGCTACCGCCCAAGGCGACCAAGCGCGTCGCCATCACCATGAACCTCGACTCCCGTTCCAGCGTGACGGACGAGGTGTTCGACTCGTCACGCCCAGCATCGGAGATCGCGGCCCCGATCACCGTGTCGTGTGTGGACGAGGCGGGTGCCGCCCATGTTCTGCTCGTGTACTTCGAGTGCAACGCCGAAGGCAGCTTCCGTTATCACGTGCTTGTCTCGAGCAAGGAGGTGTGGCCTGACAGCGAGGGTTTGTTCGAGGTGGGTTTTGGTGACCTCCAGTTCGACGCCAACGGGGCCCTGGTGTCGGAGATGAGCCTGGAGATGTGCGTCGATTTCGCGGGCACATTCGGCACGCAGTGTTTGGAGTTCGATTTCGGCGAAGCGATCCTGGACGACGGCGCGAGCGGCCTCGACGGCAGCACGAGCTTCGCCGCCGACACCGTCGTCAGTCGACTCACCACGGACGGTTATTCTGCGGGCACTAGCACCAAAGTCGAGGTCGACGCTCGGGGAACCGTCGCGGTCCGATTCGACAACGGCCAGTCGCGACCGATCGGGACCTTGGCGATCGCGCGATTCCCCAACGAGGATCGCCTACTCGCGGTTTCGGGCTCGGCCTTCGCGCAAACCACCGACAGCGGCGCGCCGGCGTTCGACCGACCGGGGAGCGCCGGCCGCGGCACCGTGCTGCGTTGAACCGCTACTCCTCGACCACCGAAAATTCGCTGGAGCCGCCCGTCAATTCGACCGCCCAACGGTCGGTTGCCGCGTCCCACCCCTGGGTCGCTAGGCGCGTCGGGCCGCCCACCGCGCCTAGCCGCTGCGCGTCGAACACGAGGTTGCTCGCTCCGCCGCGGATCGTGATCTGAACCGCGGTGCCGCGCGGCCGGCGTACGACCAAGCGGCTCGCACCTCCGGACACGCGCAACGTCGCGGTGCCCCGGGGGACCGGCAGCGACAACACGGACTCGGTGGCACCGCCGGTGATGTCTACGGACGTTAGCTGCAACTCACGCAAGTCTGCCGAGAGGTGAGTCACTCCGCGACGGATCTCGATCGACCAGGGTACTGCCGTGGTGAGACTCAGCTGAGCCGCGACATTGCGCGCCAAGAACCACGAGAAGCCCTTGTACTGAAAGGCGACGTCGCCGTTCGGACCCCGCGTCACGGCGGGGCGACGCCCCTCGAAGCGTGCCCGATACAAGTCCTTGATGCGTTCGCCTCGCAGGTCGAGCCGCGTCGCACCGGATGGGAAGCGCAGATGACCGTGCGTGACGTCGCCGATCGGCGCCCGTTCCCCGGCGTCGCTCGGCTCCTCGCGCTCGTCGTCGTGATTCAATCGGTGAGACGCAAGTTCACTCGCGCCAGCCAGCAGCTGCGTCGCCGCGCCGTCGAGCAGCGCTGCCGCATCACGGACGGCGGCGTCGTCGAGATCGGCCAACGCCTCGCCGAGCAGGGATTCACGGTGAGTGATGTCGGCCTGGAGCGCTTCGCGGCGAGATTCGGCGATCTGGACGACGACCTGCCGGCGGTCGACCTCGTGGCGCGCCCGCTCCACCCAACCGGAGCGCTCCAGGCGATCGACGAGGCCCGTGACCGCGCCCGTGGTGATGCCCATCGCCTCAGCGATACGCCCTGCGGGAACCGGGCCAGCCTCAGCCAGATACTGCACCGCGTCAAAGTCAGCGACCGTCAGCCCTAGGTGTTCGGCAGCGGCGGCGCGTAGGCGCCGATCTGCGGCTGTTACGCGCCCGAGCGACAGCGCAAATGGTCGAATCCGCTCGAGTTTGATGGAACCAGACACGATTTAAAAGATCCTCTTGACGCATATATCTTAGACGCTAAGATACTTTCACATTCACCCAATCAGTAACAGGCATCTCTAACCTAGCCTGCGCAAATGCAACTGCCAAGGAGCTATCTCGTGAACTCAGCACTCGTCCCCGCCCTCATGACTCCCGTCGTTTCCGCTGCCGTAGACCGCGAGCCGACGCCTCCACCCACCGACGACGCCGGCTTCGGCAACTACGATCCCGACGTTCTCGGCGTCCCGTACGCCGGCCAAACTCGAATGCAGCTGACGTTGTGCTCGGGTGTCGCCGAAGTGTCCGTTCGCGTCGACCCCAACGCGACGGAGCTGCTCACGGTCCACACCGACGGCACCTCGGCGCGCTTACGCGTCTCACCAAACGAGCTCCGCGTCGTGTTACCGCGCAACTTCGCGAGCTGGCTGCGGACGGCGTTTTCGGGCGCACACCCCACGGTGGAGCTCGTACTACACCCCGCCGTCGTGTGGACGTTGTCCGTGCGCGGCGGGTTAGCACGTTTTCACGGCGATCTCGTCGCTGGCAAACTCGCGGGCATCGACGTGAGCGGCGGAATGAGCGACGCGACGTTCGAGCTGCCGGTGCCGACTTCACCCGTCCCGGTTCGAGTTTCGGGCGGCGTGAGCGAGCTCACTCTGCGTCGTCCGTCCACGACTGGCGTCAGTCTAGTCATCAACGGCGGCGTTTCGGTGCTGCACCTCGATGAACAAGAGTTCGGCGCCATCGGTGGAGTTTCACGTCTCGTCAGCGGCGCCACCGACGGCAACACGCCGCGCTACGCGATCGAAATCCGCGGCGGAGCGAGTGACGTCTGCGTCACCGCTCACTGAGCCAATCAACGGCTGAGCCCTTCACGGCCCAACCCCAGAGTTCGGTTCGGTTGGACCGAACTCTGCGCGCGGAGCGATCCCGATGGTAGGAGCGCCACGCTGTGTTGATTGCGAAGCACCGCGACGCGTGAGCGCACACGGGTGGGCGGGAGCCGCTCACCTTCGCCACGACAGCTGGGCCCAACCAGCAAAGGCCGAGTCAACGTCGTGGGGTGAGCAACTTGCCGATCAAGTTTTGCGAGTAGTTCGAGAGCTCGCGGAACACGACACCCATGCCGGGAGGGTCGTCCGAAACACGGACGACCTCGCCGATACCTTCGATCGTCTCGATGCCGTCCATGATCACCGAGAAGCGCAGGTCGACTTGCGTGCCGATGGGCAGCGGGGTCTTGGTTTTGATGAAGACT
>CBINDO010000405.1:0-6392 GCA_966249405.1 uncultured bacterium
CCGACCTTGCTACGAAAGCCGGCCGAACTCGAGGGACTCAAAGCCGCGATGTCGAGCGCCGCTCACAATCGTTATCCCGGAGCGCTGTACATTGTCGCGTGTATCGATGGTGTTCGCGAGTCCAGAGAGCTCTACACGCGGCTCGAGCAGTGGGCTGCTCGTGAACCAGCGCCGCCCGGCGTCCAACTCCACGTCGCTGGACCGATGGAACGGCGTGGCAAAGCCGTGGCGATGCACGCCGGCATCGAGCACATGCACGCCTTGATCGAGGCCGGCAAGGTCGACGCTTTCCCCGAGCTGTTCTTCAACATGGACGCCGACAGTACGCTCGGCGCCGGTGCGCTCGAAAGGATGGCGTACCGGCTGACACGCAAACGGCTGTTGCGCGGCACGCCGTACCACATCGTCACGTCCAACGTCGTCGTTCCCTTCGAACAGTGTTGGCAGGGGCCGCGTTCGTTGTTGAGTAGAAAGCATTGGATTGGGTTGCTCGTCGCGCGCGAGTACTTGAGCAGCATCACGCTCGGCAAGTACAACTGGAAGATATTCCCGCGCTCGGAGGTCTCGGGAGCATTGTACTGCACGTGGTCCGAGGCGCACCTCGCGGCGCCCCTGTACGCTCGCTTCATGCAGACGCTCACCTTCAAGGATTGGTTCTTGTGGTGGCTTGGCTTCCCCCCTCCCAAGTTCTCCGAGTTTCGCGGTGAGCCGCTGCCCGAAGCCATGACGGGGCCAGGGGACGACACGTGGATGGGCTGGCTCGCGAGCACGGCCACTTGGAGAGACGGCCGGTTGTGTCTCGATGCGCCCCGAACTCCCGTGCACGCATTGGGGCGCTTCGTGCTCGGCTATTTCTCTCGTTCGCTCAACTATGATCCGCTGATCAAGGTTTACAGCAAGACGCCGACTACGGCCAAGGCCCTGTTCAAGCAGCGGTTGCGCTGGAACAGCTCGCGCATCCAAGATCTCAAGCGCTGGGCTAAGTCGCACATGTATCACTGGAACATGGGCATTCCGTTGGTGATGAGCTCGAGCGTCGTCCTCGTGTCGATCGGATTGTTTGCGGCGACGCTTCTAGCCCCGTTCTACCTGTCGGCGTTGCCGCCAGCAACCGTGCCGTTCGCAATCTTGGCAGCCATCGGCTATTCGTTCACGCGCGTGACGAGTACGGTCGCGGCGCTGCTGATCTCGGACAGTCCGCGTTCCGAGTGGATCAAGCTGATTGCGCTCCCGTTCTCGGGCATCTACCACGTCGTTTTCAACACGTTGACGCTGCTCATTGGTTATTGGCGAGACATCTTCGGGTTCGGAGAGCCGACCACTTTTGCGCCAGAGGAAACGCTGCGCGACAGCAACCTGTCGCGGATTGCGCTCGCCTATCGACTGCGTCGTGCGTGTTTGCTCGCGGTGCGGGCGGCAATCCGCGGCGACGTACCATTCGGAGCGTTCTGGTTCGGCTGGAAGCACACACCGTGGACGCCCAGCGGCTTCGATGGCTGGACGAGCGGCGCCAAACCTCCGGCGATCTATTGGAGGCCTCGCGTCGCGCCGGTCGAAGAGCGGGTCGTCGAACCGGAGCGAGATGCGGCGTGAGCTCTCGACCCCGACCGCAGCGCTGGTGTCCCCCAGTTCGGGCCGCGCTGGCAGGCGTACGACCCTAACGTGTCTTGCGTTGACGTTGGCCATCGCGTGGCTCCCGTGCGACGCCACGGCGCTTCCCCAGCACGCGGCGCGCGAGCAGGGGCCGAGCTCCACTGCTGCGACCGAGTTGTCGTCCGTTAGGCGTCGCGGAACGTGGGTTTGGCACCACGGCGAAGTGTTGGACGAGGCACACAGGCGGGCGCTCGTCGCGTTTGCTCGCGACCACGAGCTGCGCGTCCTCTATCTGCACGCCGCCGCGGAATACGAGCAACCCGAGGGCTTCCGGGCGCTCCTCGAGCTGATACGGGACGGGCGCCAAAATGGCATCGAGATCATCTGGGTGGCTGGCGATCCGAGCTGGTGTCTACCGCAGCGCCAGGCCCGCGCGTTGGAGCCGATTCGGCGCGTGGTGCGGCTCAATCAGCTGATGCAGCTGTCCGGTGTTGCACCGATTGACGGCGTCGCCTTCGACATCGAGCCCCACACCTTGGCGGCGTGGAAGCACAGCCGCGCTCCTCTGCTGCGCGACTACCTGCAGCTGCTCGAGCTCATCGCAATACATGGCCGCGCCGCGGGTCTCGTCGTCTGGCACACCATTCCGTCTTGGTTTTCCGAGCAGCACCACTTGGGTGTCACGTTGGATCGCGCGGTCATGGACCGCGCCGACGGCGTCATCGTCATGGCGTATCGAAGCACCGTATCCGACGTTCAGCGCGCTGCGGCACCCACATTGCGGCGCGCCGAGTCATCGCACACGCCAGCGATGGTCGCTATCGAGACCAAATGTAGCGAGCCGCGAAGCACGACGTTTTGCGGCACCAACGCTCACCAGTTCGACACGCTTCTGTCGGAGCTCGACGAACACTTGGAGACCCATCCAGCGTACGCCGGCCTCGTCGTGCACCACTACGGAGCTTGGCGAGCGCTGAGGAGCAACGTCACGGACGAGAAAGCGCGTTAGTCATGTCGAAGAGAGTTTCGTCGGTTGTTTGGGCGTTGCTGACTGGGGCGTGCTCGCTCCCGATCACCGACACGCGGTGCGACGCGGGGAGTTGTGGGGCGTTTACAGGAGGCAAGGCCGCCGATGCCGCGGCGAGCGGTGCTGACTTGCCCGACGCTGATGTACTCCAAGCTGATGCACTGGACGCTGATGCACTGGACGCGGCGCTCACGTTGAGTGCACCGCGCGCGCAGTCGACCCACGAGTCGTCAAACTCGAGGTCGGAAGTGGGGGCCACCAGCGGTGCACGACTCAGCGGCGAAAGTCTCGACTCATCACTAGAGAGCGCGCAAACGTCGGGTGACGGCCAGCAAACGTCGTCGTGGGGAGCCGAGTCAGCGATCAGCACGCGCGACCAATCGCGCGGATATGTCCACTCACTGGACTCGAGCGCGACCTCGCACCCGGCAAGTCTCGATGCTTCCGTCGACGCGTCTCGAATCGACGCCACCTCGGAACCGGGCGAGCCCGAGGTGCATGACTCGGGTGTCGACTTGGCAAACCCGTCGCACGACCCAGCGTGCGCAGAGCTGCGCGGTACTGAATACGAACCCATCGAGACGCGTTGCGACGGCATCGACAACGATTGCGACGGCGCCGTCGACGTACTCCTGCCCGTCGACCAAAACAGCTGCACTGCGCCGAACGACGGTTGCACACGCACCCATGCCGCGTGTTGGGGACAGCAACGGGTGTGCGCTCCTGCGCCGGTACAACCCGAGGTTTTCGACGGCCGCGACAACGACTGCAATGGAGCAATCGACGACGTGGACGACGCCGAGCTCGACGTCCCGTCGACCGTCCTGCTCCTGGTGCCAGCTTACGTGCAGGAGGAGAGCCCAGAAGAGGTCGACAACGTGTCGTCCATACTCGACCAGAGGGGCATCGCTCACCACCGCAGTGCGTCGGGGCGCACCTTCGACGAGATGCTGGAGCATATCGGCGACTATCCGTTAGTAATTGTTGTGGGTTACCTAGTAGACGAATACCTGAGCCCACACCGTCGGGAAGCCCTCGAGCAATACGCCGCCGGGGGAGGAACCTTGGTCGTCACCAATCCGGTGTTCGCTTCGGGTGCGGACGCACACTCTTTGATTGGAACGCAAGGTACCGTGCGCCGTGACGACGTCGCGGCCATGCGCTGGGAAGCCTCGACACTGGGCGTCACCGCCGCGTTCGATAGCCCCGAGGAGCGCACGGTTCCTCTCGACAACCACTTCTCTCCCGACGCTTCCCGTCTCGTCAATGTGTTGATGCCGGCGGACGGTCAAGCCCAGACGGTCGCGTCGGCGTTGGTCGATGGTCAGTCGGTCGGAGCGATCGTAACTCGACGTCCGGTGGGGCGAGGCTTCGTATACGCGCTTGGACACCACTTGATCCGATTCCACCACGGTCGCTGCTACATCAACTGCTTCGAACCTTCCGGCGACATGGGCGGCCTTTTCTTACGAGAGCTGCTGCGCGAAGCAACGCGGGGCCACCTCGTGACGAAGCATACGGTGCCTGGTCCCGAGGACGGGCTGCTATCGTTGACCCACGACGTGGACGGTCACGACGCGCAGCACCCCGGCGAGTGGGGCGCTCCCGGCGCCCTACAGGTCGCGCAACTCGAGCGTTCACACCAGGCGCGGGGCAGCTTCTTCTTCACGACGGGTGACGCCGCGGGGCCACTTTCGCCCAGCCTGATTCGCGAGCTCTGTGACCTCGGTATGTGTCCCACCGGAGCTCATTCGGTGCTGCACGGCAGCGACTTCGGCGTTCTACCGCTCGGGACGTGCACGGAGACGCAAGCCGACTATCACCCCGACGTCGCGCCGACGCTGTGCGGAGAAGTCCGGGTATCCATGGAAATGCTCGAGAGCTCGACCGGTACGGCACCGCGCGCTTGGCGTAGTCCGTTTCTGATCGTCAATCCGGAGCAGTACGACGTGCTCGACGCCAACGGCGTCGTCTTCGATTCGAGTTACGCCGTTGGGGATCTCAAGTTCAACTTGCCGTTGTCTTTGGCCCGAACCGGCATCTTCCAGCACGTATTTCGTCGCCGGCAAATGTACTCCATGCCGATCGCCCTGGAGGACGGAATGGCGGAAGAGGTGAACGGCGTGGTGGTGCGGCGCGAGTTGTCTGCCGAGAACGTCGAGGCCTTCGTTGGTACGTGGGTAAACACGCTGCTGCGTAACGCCGACAACCATGCCCATACCATGGCGCTCATGCACCCCTCGTTCGGTTGGGACGTGCCGGTAGATAACCTGCGACACAAGCTCCGCGTCCTGGAGGCGATGCTGCGCGTCGCGGCAATGCGCGGCATCAAGGTGGACGTCACCGTCGACGAAGTCGCTGATTTCTGGCGCGCTCGTGAAGAGCTCCGGGTGAACGCGCGATACGCAGGGGGTCAATACAGTGGAACACTCGAGGTTGGCGGATTCACGGCGCCCAACCTGACCTTGGAATTTGGTGACGAGATACGGGCGTTCAACTGCGACAGTTGTGAGTCGGTACAGATCGCTGGCAAGCGCGTGGTGCTGCGCGATGCACCCAGCCCCGAATCCGTGCATCACTTTCGGGCGCGCGTCCGAGACTGACGCCCGTCGCGGGGAACCCGCAACATTGCGCGCGCCAGACGCCCTGCCGCCTCCGGCATGGGGGAACTCCTTCGTTCAGTGAGACAGCGTCGCCTCCCCAAACGCCCGTACAGTCAGACCTGAATCAACGCCGCACAGCAGCGCTCGAGCGAGCCGGCGGAGCGCGATAGGGCATGAACAGCGGCACTCTCGCGCATTTGTGCCTCACGAGCAACGGTGTGGCGTATTGGAATTGGTGAGACGCGGCTACGCAAGAGGAGTGGCGCAGCGCTTTCGAGCTTGCGGATCGCGAGTCGAGCCAGCGATAGTTCCATCTGGCTCGAAGCTGATGCTCGTCGAGTCGTCGAGGAGGAACCACATGGATAAGATCAAGCCCCTGTACACCGCGACCGCCACCGCAACTGGCGGGCGCAACGGACACACCCAAACTAGTGACGGAGTGATCGGCGTGGACTTGTCGGTCCCGAAAGAAATGGGAGGGCCGGGCAAAGCACAAACCGCGACGCCAGAACACTTGTTCGCGGCGGGGTATGCAGCCTGTTATGGTGGCGCGCTCGACTTCGTTGCCAAACAGCACAAGCAAGATGCGAGCAAAGCCACGATCCAGTGCGCGGTCACGATTGGGCCGCGCGACGGCGGTGGCTTCGGACTTTCGGTCGCCATGCGCGTCGAAGACAAGAGCCTACCGCAGGCGGAGCTCGAGTCGTTGGCTCGCGAGGCGCACGAGAAGATTTGTCCGTATTCACATGCAACACGCAACAACGTGGACGTAGCGTTCGAGATCGTGGGGAGCTGAGTAGGTCGCTAGCAAAAGCGCTGCTGGCGTTCGATCATGTTTGGCCGCGGCGACGTTCGCGTCGCCGTCGCCGAGTGAGCGACGGACTGACGGTACGTCAAAATTACTCAATGGTATTCGATCGCCGAAAAGTCATCGATCCAGATCTCGTGGATACTCTCGTCGAGCCACGGTTCCAAGTACTGGTAGCCAAACGCTAGAGCTACAGCGTTTTCGGGCAGCTGGGGCAGCGTCATCGAATATGTCGCCCACTCAGGACCCACTTCATTCGGCACTGTAGGGATTGCCCAATCGGACCAGACTGGGTCGTAGGGCGCACCGTCGCCTGGTAGAGTCCGGACACGGAATACGAAGCGTCCGAACACAGGCGGGT
>CBINDO010000406.1:0-6349 GCA_966249405.1 uncultured bacterium
CCGGCGCTTGTTAGATGTGGTGCTGAATTGGCCCCAGTCGTACTACCTGATCGGATTCCGGCCGTTGAATGCCGATCCGGCACGGGCGGTGCGTTCGATCAAAGTGAAGGTCTATCGCCGCAATGTAGACGTCCTTACGCGGCGGCTGGTTCCAACGCATGCGACTGTTACTCCGAAACCGGGCCCGACGGCGAGGTCGTTCGTAACTACGCCGAGAACAACCCCTTGTGCTGGGACGCCGCGACCTCGACGTACACGTCGGTCCAGCGCTACGCCAAAGCGTATCCCGGCACGCGCGTGATCGAGGTGTTGCAGGACGTGGGCAACCAGGGTGTACTCGCGTCCATCTGCCCCAAACAGTCGACGGAGAAGACGCAGCAAGACTACGTCTACCGCCCGGTGATTCGGGCACTCCTGCTCAACGTGGCTCGCCAGGTTCCGAAGTAAGAGCGGCTTCGCCCGCCCAGAGCCGGGGAAAACGACCGCCTCGCCGTTCCGGGGTACGTTTTCCCTCGCGACTGGTTTCGAGATCTGCCCCGAGAGCAGACGGGGACGTCGAAAAAGCCCGCCGCTTGCGGGCTTTTTCGATTTGATTGCAAGAAACGGAGTGTTCCTCCGTTGTCGCCAGCTTAGATCGAGTGCGTGGCCTCTCGAGAAGAACCCGTGTATGGCGAACGATATCTCATCGTCCAGAACAAGGACGCGGCGTGGGACGGGCGCTTCGTGTTCGCCGTCAAGACGACGGGGGTGTTCTGCAAGCCTTCCTGCGCCGCCCGCACGCCGCTTGCGCACAACGTCGAGTACTTCGACGCGCCCGAGGCAGCCCTGGCTGCAGGTTATCGTCCGTGTTTGCGCTGCCGACCTACCGAGGAGCCGTCCACTCGTCCCATCTGGCTCGAGCGCGTGTGCCGCTTCATCGAGACGTCCGAACACGAGCCCAAGCTGACCGAGCTCGCGAGCGTCGCGGGATGCAGCACCTCGTCGTTTCAACGCACGTTCAAGTCCGCGCTGGGTCTGACTCCGAAAGCGTATGCCCTTGCATTGCGCCGTGAGCGGCTCCGAGGGCGCTTGCAGGACGGCAGCAGCGTAACCCGCGCCGCTTACGCCTCGGGTTACGGTTCCTCCGGGCGATTGTATGCGGAGGCGGCAGAGGCGCTCGGGATGCCGCCCCGCGCCTTCAAACGCGCGGGGGCTGGTGAGACAATTAGGTTTGCGACGGGCCCATCGCCGTTCGGACGGATGCTGGTAGCCCGCACCGAGCGCGGCGTGTGCGCCGTGTCGCTCGGCACTGACGACGAAGTGTTGGTCGCCCAGCTCTTCGAGCAGTTTGCGGGCGCCACTTTGAGCGAAGGCGAGGAGCTCGGCCGCGAGCTCGAAGCGATCGTCGCGATGTGGCGGACGGGGAGTAACGACTCCGGGTTACCGCTCGACATCCGGGGCACGGCTTTTCAGCACCGCGTCTGGCAAGCCTTGCGTCGAATCCCGGCTGGGACGACACGAACCTATCGTGACGTCGCTCGCGAGCTGGGGGCGCCCGACGCCGTGCGCGCCGTCGGGTCGGCGTGTGCGGCCAACCGCCTAGCGCTCCTCGTGCCGTGCCACCGGGTGTGGCGCGCCGACGGTGAACCCGGGGGGTTTCGTTGGGGGTTACCGGTCAAACGCCGCCTCATCGACGCCGAACGGTCGATGAGCAATGAGCCCGCACCCACCCCCAATGACGAACCGGAATCGAGCTGACTGGCGCCGTGAGGTTCCTGGGAGCACGGAAAGCCGTGTGAATCTGCCGGTGTCAGCTCGAGGGTTCAGGCAGGGTAGCCAGTGATGTATTGGCGAAGCTGCTGAGCCTCGGCTTGGTGGGCGTCGGCCAGCCACCGCGAAATGTCTCGGATCGAGATCATGCCCACGACGCGTCGCGACATCGGCTCAATCACTGGCAAATGTCGGCAACGCATGTTGTGGAACAGGTCCATGGTTTGCTCGATCGTGGAATCTTCGGTGATCGTGTGCGGCTTCGTCGTCATCACGTCACGCACCATGCACGACGACGGGGTGCGCTCTTCGGCGACCACCCGCGTCAGGACATCGCGTTCGGTGAACACCCCGAGGAGATGGGGGCCGTCCATGACCAAGATGCAGCCGATCTTGTGCTGGTTCATCTCCTGAACCGCCTCCAGCACGGTGACCGTCGGCGGGACACTCAAGACCCGGTAACCCTTGCGTTTGAGCACCATAGAAACAGGTGTATCCATGCCATTGACTCCCAGTTCCTCGTCGGGGGCAGGGCTTGGACTCGCCGTGCCCCCTCCAAAGCGGTCAGGGTAACCTGGAACACTCGCCCTCGCAACTCCCGTCCGCGCCGTGCGGTTGGGAGCAGACAAAACCCGAGCGCGAAATGCCGGAAACGCCAATAGTGGTGCGCGGCGCGCAAACACGTTGCGAGGTCACCAAAGCTTGCGCGTAGGAACGCCACGGAGCTACTCCGTCACGCGGGCTCCACCTCACCACCGCAACAAGCGTGCCAGCTCGGCTAACAGGGCAGACGAGCGTCGGCACCCCCGAGCGCCGAGAAGTGGGGGGAGTGTCCCAGGCGATGGTACCATGCGCGTCATGGCAGCTCGCATGACTCGGAAACGCCCCGCGCACCTCGGCTCAAACGACAAACGTGGCGACCGCCCCGCGCGTATACCTGTGGCGCGTAAAGCGAAACCCCCACGCAGAACGGAGGACGTGAGTTCAACTGTTGGCGAAGACCGAATGCCCGGTGCGGTCGTGGACGCGTTGGCATTGAAGAAAGTCGCCTTCACCCTGTTTCCAGTCCTCGATTCAGCGCGGGCGCGCGACTTCTACGAACGGGTTTTGGGTTTGAAGCGCGGACTAGCGTCTCCAGACGGGGTATGGACGGAATACGACTTACCGCTTGGAGGGTGCCTCGCGCTGTTCAAACACCCCATGCCGGATCTGGCGATGAAACCCGGCGGCGCCAGCGTGGCGTTCGAGGTCACGGACCTGGACGATCTGAGCGCAAAACTCGCGGCGGCGGGCGTGGAGTTTCAGGGCGGGGTGGTTCATGGTCCGCGTTGCCGGATGTCGAACATCCGAGACACCGAGGGCAATCACATCATTTTGCACCAACTCAACCCCAAGTGACGCCGACTTGGGTCGTCGAATCACGGCGGTTGACGCCACCACGGCGCGGGGCCGTCCCAGTGGCTCGGTTCGAACACTTGTCCCAACTTCGGGGTCAGCAGGCGCGCGTCGCGCTGCTCAGCCAGCTGCAACAGCGTCTCGGCCGGGTCATCCCACGCGTGTAGCGCCAAGTTGAACGTGCCCCAGTGGACCGGGAGGAGCGGACCACCGCCCAGCATCCGATGCGCTAGCATGGCGTTGTGAGGTCCCAGGTGAATGTCGCCCCAGCTCTCGTGGAAGGCGCCGACCTCCAGCATCACGAGGTCGAACGGACCATACGCCTTGCCGATCTCAGTGAATTCGTCGGTGAGACCCGTGTCACCCGAGAAGAAAACTTTGTGGCGGTCGGTCTCGAGCACCCATGACGACCACAACGTCTGATTGCGGTCGCGCGTACCTCGGCCCGAGAAGTGTTGCGCTGGGGTAGCCGTCAATCGAAGTCCGCCCACCGAAGTCGACTCCCACCAGTCGAGCTCCACGATCCGCGCCGGGTCTACGCCGAAGCTTTCCAGCCGAGCGCCGACACCGAGCGAGGTCACGATTGGCACGTTGGACTTGGCGAGCTGTCGCATGGTCCAGGCGCACAGGTGGTCGTAGTGGTCGTGGGAGAGCAGCACCACGTCGAGCGCAGGTAGCTCCGACAGGGTCGCCGGCACGGGGTGAAAACGTTTGGGCCCGAGGAAAGACAGCGGCGAGACGCGTTCACCGAACACCGGATCCGTCAATACGCGCAGCCCACCCAGCTCCAAGAGCACTGTCGAATGCCCGAGCCAGGTCACCCGCAAACCCGACTCGACGGGGAGCTGCCACCGTTCGTGAGGCCGTTCGATCGGTAGCACGTGCGCAGGCACTCTTCGCGCTTTGCCGAACAGGTATTCACGAAACAACGGCCAAGGCGCGCCCCGCAGGTCGGGTCCGCGCTGTCTTGCGGTGTTGCGAAAAACGCGTCCGTCGAACTGCTTCGAGGCTAAGGTGCGTTCTCGGCGCAACCCCTGCGAGCGCACGAGGTCGGGGACGTTTCGAGCGTCGCCCGCGATGGGTGAGTCAGCCAGCGGAGGCGGGAAATCGATGGGAGGCGACGATTGAGTCATGGTGAAAGGCGAGCGAACCTCTGCCGTGTAAAGCGAAGTGCCGTCGATGCCAACCCCGCTCGCCAGCGTCGCGAAGGCGGTGCTGCGCCAAAGGTAGGTTAGTTGCGCCCGATGTATCTGGCGAGGCGCTCGGCGGCCTGATCGAGCACCGCGTCGGACTTGGCGAAACACAGGCGCACCAAATGTTGCCCGGGCGGAGAAGCGTAAAACACCGACACAGGAATGACGGCGACCTTGGCATCGCGGGTTAACGCCTCGGCGAACGCCGTGTCCGCGCAAGTGGCGACGCCGCTGTAGTCGACCAACTGGAAGTACGTTCCCGCTACGTCCAAGAGCCGGAGTGGGGTGCCAGACAGCAACGAGCGCAGCCGATCACGTTTGGCTCGATAGAAGTCGGAAAGTTGGTAGAGGTGGTCGGGCGCTTCGTGTAATACCTGCGCGAGGGCCCACTGAGCGGGAGTGTTGGTGCTGAACGTTACGAATTGATGTACTTTGCGCAGCTCGTCGGTGAGGGGCTTGGGTGCAGCGACCCAGCCCACCTTCCAGCCGGTGTTGTGATACGCCTTCCCGAACGACCCGACCGCGAACGTGCGCTCGCGGAGCTCGGCGTGGCGAAGCGCGCTTTGGTGTGCCACCCCGTCGAAGACGATGTGCTCGTAAACCTCGTCGGACAACACGGAGACCGGTTTGTCGCGAAGGACGGTCGCCAGGTCGTCCAAGTCTTGGCTGGTCAACACCGAACCCGTTGGATTGTTGGGGAAGTTGATGACGAGCAGACGAGTCTTCGGGCCGAGCGCTGCCGCGATGCGCTCGAAGTCCAGCTTGAAT
The DNA here is from genome assembly GCA_966249405.1 of uncultured bacterium. Classification (GTDB taxonomy): domain Bacteria; phylum Myxococcota_A; class Polyangia; order Polyangiales; family Polyangiaceae; genus SZUA-265. The sequence continues at coordinate 5,106 of CBINDO010000406.1, forward strand.
CCGGGCGTTCGTAGTGGGACGTGCACACAGCGACCGCCTTGCAGTCGCACTGCTGGCTCGTACGAGTCGTAACACGGATCCATCACGATCACTTCGTCCCCGGGTGAGACGACCGTAGCGATCACGTCGAAGATGCCCTCGGTCGCTCCGGTCGTCACCGTGAGTTCGGATTCTGGATCGATGTGGCAGCCGTAGTCGCGGTTCAACTTCGCCGCGATCCGTTCCCGCAGCAGCGGCACGCCGGCCATCGGCGCGTACTGGTTCTTGCCTTCCGCGATGAAGTGCGACATCGCCTGGCGCAGTCGTTCGGGCGGGTCGAAGTCGGGGAAACCTTGACCGAGGTTGAGTGCGCCGTGCTCTTCCGCGAGGCGCGACATCGTGGCAAAGATGCTCGTGCCTACGTTGTTCAACTTGGAGGTGAAGTGCATGGACGGGCGCGGAGTGTCCGCACATTTGCTTCTCCTCGCAACCCAAACCATCAGGCTTGCTTGACGGCGCAGCGCTTGCTCACGATGTTGTCCCCATGACTCCGCGGGACCTCCACGTTCACGACGCTACGGCTGCCCGCAAGGAGCGCGACCCGGAAAAGGCCAAGCGGGCCGCACAGCACCCGCAGCGTCCCGGCATGGACTGCAAAGCGCCACCGGGTCAGTACCGGCCCCAGGTCGACCTTCGGCGCTGTGAGGGCAAGGGCGATTGCGTGGCGGTGTGTCCGTACGACGTATTTCGAGTCGGCGAGTTGACGGCCGAGGCGTTCGCGAGCTTACCGCTCTTCGGGAAACTCAAGTCGTGGGCGCACGGGAAGAAGACCGCCTACACGCCGAACCAGGACGCATGTCGCGCCTGCGGCTTGTGCGTCGTGGCGTGTCCCGAGCGCGCCATCACGTTGGTCGGCCCCTGAACGAGCGGCGCGCCTCCCGCTGCGCGGGACAATCACGCGAATTCGTGCAACATTGTTGCTCGTGGAAGCGCGCGTGCCGAGTGCCGACCTGAGTGAAATCCTCGTGTTTACCCACGTCGTGCGTAGCGGCAGTTTCACGGCTGCTGGAAAGGCGCTCGGCATGCCCAAGTCCACGGTCAGCCGGAAACTGTCGGACCTGGAGGCTCGGGTCGGGGCCCGGCTGCTGCAGCGGACGACGCGCTCGGTCACCTTGACCGACGTGGGGCGGGCTTACTACGAGCGCTGCGTTCGTATCGTGGCGGAGCTCGAGGAGGCGGAACAGGTGGTGAGCCAAATGCAGGCC
>CBINDO010000407.1:0-6322 GCA_966249405.1 uncultured bacterium
CCCCGGCTCGACCGGCGGCGGAGAGACGAGTGAACCCCCTGGACCCATCGGGCCACCCGCAGGGGCCTACGAGAAGTGCAGTGGGACACCGTTCCCCAAGGTGGTGTTGACGGAGTTTCTGACGTCACCCAAGGTCGCGTTGCCGATCGACATGGACTTCCCGCCAGGCCAACCGGGGATGGTTTACGTCACCGAGCGCGGGGGTAAGGTCAAGCGTTTCGCCCTCGACGCCAGCGGCAACGTCACCGGCAACGCCACGGAGATCTTGTCGGTCACGACCTCGACCCAAAACGAGTGTGGTCTGCTCGGCGTCGCGTTCCATCCGGATTTCGATGGCCAAGAGGAGAAGCGCTTTTACGTCTCGTACATGCCGGCCTGTCCGCAGAGCATCTTCAGTGCGGGAGGTAAAAGCGCCCTCGAGGAGTGGGAAATCAACGGGGACACCGCCACCAAGACGGAGGACGTATTCACGATCGACCAGCCGCAAGGGAACCACAATGGCGGGAACGTACAGTTCGGTCCAGACGGGTACCTCTATTACGGCCTCGGGGACGGCGGTAACAGTGACGACCAGGGGAGCGGCCACTCCGCCAATGGCAATGGGCAAGACGTGACCGAGCCCTTGGGCAGCATGTTGCGCTACGACGTCGAAGACTTGGCGACGCCGCCGACCGGCAACCTCACGCCCGGTGACGTCGGGGGTGGAGACGTCGACGGGCGGATTTTGCACTTCGGTCTGCGTAACCCTTGGCGCTTCAGTTTCGACCGTCTCACGGGAGATTTGTACATCGGTGACGTCGGTCAGGACACCCGTGAGGAGGTCGACATGGTGCCTGCAGGTTCTAGCCCGACCAACTTCGGTTGGGCCGCGAGGGAAGGCAAGGGCGCGCATCCGAAAGGCACGTTCACCCTGGTTGGAGGCACCACGGCGCACGAACCCTTGTATGACTACGCGACGAACAACGGCGGTGGCAGCTTGTTCAAGGGCTCGGTCATTGGCGGGTACGTATACCGCGGTCAGAAGATCCCGGGCATGTGGGGGCGTTACATCTTCGGCGAATACGTGCGCGGCACCATCTTCTCTCTCACCGCTCAAAGCCCGACCGAAGCTTGTGACGTGATCTACGGCGACACCCTCGCCGACGGCGCCATCAACAACAACCAAATCGCGGCTCAAGACATGTCCTCGTTCGCCGAGGACGCGAGCGGTGAACTCTACGTCATGGGGCTGCAGGGCGGCATCTTCCGTCTGGATCCCGGGGAATGAGCCAACGGCTCGAGTGAGCTGCAGGAAAAAGGGTCGTGCTCAACACGGCCCTTTTTGATTTCCGATCACTGAACGGCCGCCGGCAGCGCCGCGATCCACGCCCGAATCCGCTCCACCTCTGGATCGTCGACTACTTCTGTGCCGAGGGGTGGCATGGGTACTTCGATGGGATCCCCGTTCTCGTCGACGATCGGTTCTCCGCCGATGTCGCCTTGTTCGCGAAACAGCAGGCGCCGCATCAGTTCGCTGTTGTCGGGGTCACCCGGTACAACGCGGTATTCGAGGCGGGACCCGTGCGCCGACTGCGAGTATTGTCCCACGAGCGAGACGTAGGCGTTCGACTCTTCGAAGCTGGCCAGACTGTTACTCTCCATCCACAGCTTCAGTGTCGCCACGCGGTTGTTGGTTGGAGCCCCTTCGCGGTGACAATGACCGCAGTTGGCGTGGAGGTAACCCAACATCTTGCGCTGGTCCTCCGTTCCCGGGACGACCAGCGGCACGTCCGGCTTCTTGGTGATCCATCCGTCCGCAAACAGGGTGTCGACGGTGGTGGGCGAATCCTCGTGAGAGAGCTGCAGCGCGCTGAATCCAAGCGGTTTCTCGCGGCGCATGTCGTGGCAATCGCCGCACAACTCGACCGAGGGCACGTCGTGGTCCGTACCCTTGGCGTTCTCCACGCCGTCTTCGGTGGCGACCGCATCGGTCAGGTCGTCGTTCCACACGTACGTCATGTAGAACCAGCCTTGGAAACCCTCCGACGCGCGCTCCGGCGGCAACTTCTCGATGAGGCGGGTTTCGATGCGTTTGCCGTCGCGGGCAAACTCCTTCCAGAGCTTCGTGCCCACTGGGAACTGCCATTCGTCCGTGTAGGTGGTGTCGATGGTCGTGCCCTCTGGAAGGTAAATCCAGCGCCGCTTCTCCGCCCCGTCGGTCCACAGCCCAAACTGCGGTTTGAACTCCTTTACGCGCGGGGCCAATGTCTCACTAGCCACGTCTTCGTACAGGCCCGTCTCACTGAGGAGGTCGCGCTTACCCATGTCGACGTAACCGCTGCTCGTTTGCTCACCGCTCGATGCCTCGGCGCTCGACGCCATCCCCGAGGAAGACGACATCTCGGCGTTCGTCTCGGACGAGGTTCCCTCCTCGGTCGAATCCGACGTCGGCGTCGACGTCGTGGGTGGGCTCGGCGGAGTTCCGCTAGGCTCGGGATTGACCGGTGGAGGCGCGACCACCGGCGTCGTGCTCGACGTCGAAGGGGTGGACGGCCCGGGCGGATCTTCGCCACAGCCAGCCATCCCGCCGAAACCAGCCGCCGTGGCCAGAAGCCAACTTCCGAGAACTCTATTACGCGCACCCATGGTCGTTTTCTCGTGTGCCGTTGGGGTCCAAAAGTCAAGGCAACGCACCGACTTGCCACGCTCCTCTACAAACCGTGACAAGGCGGCTGAAACAGCCCGAGTCACTGGGTTTTAGCGACCCCAGAGTTTTGTATCGGCGCTCCCACAGAAGCAGGAGAGCGCCGGAAGATGACGCCTCCCAAATACCGTGAGACGCACGCCTAGAATGCACTCACGGGGCGGACGGCCTCGCGCCCTTAGGAATCGTGTGGGCTTCCCGGGTTCAGGCGCGCGTGTTCGGACACAACTTGGCAAGCGTCATCGTGAGATCACCAGAACGAACCGGCTTGGTGAGATACTCGTCCATCCCAGCTCGGAGAAACGTCTCCCTGTCACCAGGCAGGGCGTTGGCCGTGAGCGCGATGATGGGCGTCCGATGGCGTCCTTCGAGCGACTCGACGGCGCGGATTCGTCGCGTCGCCTCCAATCCGTCCATTTCTGGCATTTGACCGTCCATGAGTACGCAGTCATAACTGTTGAGGGTGAACAGTTCCAGGGCTTCACGGCCATCCGAAGCGAAGTCCACCACGTCGACGATCTTCTTGAGCAGCAAGCCGACCACGCGTTGGTTGACCGAGTTGTCCTCGGCCACCAAGACGCGCTTCAAGCGGAAGTCCGCGTTGTTTGCCGACGCGAGCGGCGCCGCTATCTCGGCGCGCTCGGTGAGCTCGAGCGGCAGCCGAACCGTGAACGTCGTGCCTTTCCCCAGCTCGGACTCGACGGTCAGCTTGCCGTTCAGCAGCGTTATCAGGGAGCGACAAATCGACAGTCCGAGGCCGGTCCCTCCGTACTGGCGCGTCGTCGAGGCGTCTGCCTGTAAGAACGCCTCTCCAAGGCGATTCAAGTGATCGGGGGCCATGCCAATGCCGGTGTCCGCAACCCGCATTTCGACCATGGCGCGCGTCTTGGAGGTACGCTCGACGCCCACTATTACGCGCACGGACCCAACCTTGGTGAACTTGAGCGCGTTGGACACCAGGTTGAGCAGGAGTTGCTTGACGCGGGTAGGGTCACCAATGGCGTGCGTAGGTTCCGGAGGCAGCTGATGGACCAGCGCGACACCCTTGGACTCTGCCTGACTAGTAAACAGGGTGATGCACTCCATGACCACGTGATCCAGACAGAAAGGGACGCTCTCGAGCACGAGTTTCCCGGCCTCCATCTTGGAGAAGTCCAAGATGTCGTTGATTAACGTCAGCAAGCTCTCGCCGGAGGCTCGAATCGTCTCGACGTATTCGCGTTGGACGCCGTCGAGCTCCGTGCCGATGAGCAGGTTGGTCATGCCAATGACTCCGTTCATGGGCGTCCGGATCTCGTGGCTCATGGTCGCCAGGAATTCGGCTTTCGCTTTCGAGGCTTCGTTCGCGGCGTCGGCAGCGGCCTGCAGCGTTTGTTGGGCTTCGATTTGCTCGGTGATGTCGGTCGTCACGCCGATCACCCGCACGATGGCGCCTTCGGTCGAGCGAATGCAGCCACTTCTGGATTCCAAGTGTCGCACTGCGCCATCGGGCCCCACCACGCGGAATGCCGCGCGGAAGCCTTCGCCATGCTCAATCGCGTTCTTCAGCTTGCCTTCGACTTGCGCCGCGTCGTCCGGATGGATGCGTGAACGCCAGTCCGCGTAAGTGCCTTGGAAGTCGGCAGGGCTGCATGCATGGAGTTCGAACATGCGCTGGTCCCAGGACAACTTCTGTTGGACGACATCGAGCTCCCAGATCCCTATCCCGGCCGCCGAGGTCGCCAGCTTCAGCCGCTCTTCTTGCAGCTTGGCTTCGAACTCCGCACGCTTGATCGCCGTCACGTCGGTGCGCATGCACACTGTGCCGCCATTGGGCGTCTTGCGGTCGTCAATACGGATCCAGCGTTCGCCGTGACGTTGTAGCGACGAGCTGCTGGGGCTTCGGAACTCCAAGAGACGTTTCTTGATCCACTGCTCGACGTCGACGATCGGAGGCAGCAGTCGCCGGAGCTCACCGCTTTCGCCGAGACTGGACCGCACGAGCTCTTCGTAGGTCGGACGTTGCGCGCGGGCGTGCGGGTTTATGAAGAACATCTCGGCGTACCGGTCGTTGCAGACGACCAAGCGCTCTTCGGCGTCGTACATCGCAAACCCCGCGTCCAGCGCGGCGATCGCTCCCTCGAGTTCTGCCTTTCGACGCCGCGACTCTTCTTCGGCGACCTTGGCGTCGGTAACGTCGGTGACGAAACCGTGCCACAACGTCGTGCCGTCGGGAGTACGCTCCGGAACGGCTTGACCGCGATGCCACCGCAGCTCGCCCTTGGAACCTCTGACGCGGTACTCGCTGTGCCAAGGCGTCAGCGTCTCTGCGGAGTGCCGCATGGCAGCACGCAGCCGCTCCGCATCTTCCGGGTCCAGCAGCTCTCGCAGCAAACCTGCGTTCTGCACCAGCGCTTCTGGAGCTACCCCGTACAACTCGATGCTGCCCGGTGATACATACACGAAGCGAGTCGCGCCGGATGACGTCGACTCCAGTTGGTAGAGCATGCCACGCACCTGACTCGCCACTTTGGCCAGGAGCGCTTCGGCCTTGCGTTGATTGCGCAGGTCTCGCATGATCGTCGAGGTGTATTCGACTTCGCCTGCCGCGTTGCGGTGGGCGATTAACAGTTGGGACACCGGCACCTCTTGGCCATTGACGCCGCGCAGCACGGTGTCGTGAGTGTAGGAACCGTCTCGCCGCGCTGCGGGTAACGCGTGTTCGACGATTCGCGCGGCAGCCCAAGGTGGATGCATCTCGGAAACGTGGAGACCTCGCACGTCGGCGTCGTCAGGCAAGCCGAGCACTCGGTTGGCGGCCGCGTTCTGGTAGACGATGTTGCCGTGAGGGTCGGCGATGCCGACGAAGTCGCTTGCCGACTCGATGACGCTCAACAATCGGTCACGTTCTGCTTGCGCGGCCTTTTGCTCGGTGACGTCGCGTACGATCGCCATGTAGCCCGTGAGCTCCCGGTTGGGGGCGCGCATTGCCGTGACGGCGAGGGATACTGGTACGAGCGATCCGTCCTTGCGCACGTACGTCCACTGGCGTTCGTCGGGGAGGCCGCGTTCGCGAGTCCACGCCACGAGCGCATCGACCCCCGCTTCGATCGCGTGACCGAGCTCCACGGTGAGTTGTTTCGAGCGCTGTGCCAGCTCCTCTCGAACGTGAAACGCCGCCGCCGTGTGCGTGTGCAGAACGTCGCTGGCGCGGTAACCGAGCAAACGCTCCGCAGCAGGGTTGAACACGGTAATCACGCCGTCCTCGGTCATCGCCAGCACCGCGTAGGCGGTACTCTCGACCAACACTCGCTGGCGTTCGAGCGCTTCGAATTGCGCCGTGGCGTCGTGTGCTAGCTTGACGAAACCGAGCAGCGCTCCGTCAGGTGAACGCACCGCGTCGATGGATGAGTCGATCCACAATTGGCGACCATTTTTGGTCACGCGCCATCCCGTCTCGCGGACGCAACCAGTCTCTCGCGCGCGCCGAAACTGACGCTCGATGGACGCCTCCACCGCTGGACCAGCGACGTGCAGGACACACACGTGCCGGCCGATGATTTCGCGCGGCGAATACTCGAACATGGCCGCAGCCCCGGCATTCCACGCCACGACCTTGCCCGACGGGTCGAGCTGAATGACGGCGCACCCGACGACCGC
>CBINDO010000408.1:0-6299 GCA_966249405.1 uncultured bacterium
AGGCCAAGGCGTGATCGGCGGCGCGCAGACTCGTCTGGGCCGCGCTCGGGCTGCGGCGCGGTGCGCGACTCGCGCCACACTGATTCCCGCTTGAGGTAGCAGACGAGCTGCGGCATGGTGCGGCGGCCTTTCCGGTCGGAACGGCGGGAGCAACGGGAGGAGGGACTACATGAGTTTGCAGCATTGGGTCGTCGGTTTCGTGTTCGTCGCGTCTGGGGTGAACGCAGGGCGGAGTGCGCAAGCACGACCCGCTCACCCGGGCCAACATCGCACTGGGGGGGAGTTCGAAGAGTCTCAGCAACGGTTGGTTCCGGACCAATACGCGGAGCAGGCCGGCACCTCGACGACTGGGTTGCGGTTGGCGGACGTCGACGATGATGGCGATCTCGACTTGTTCATCGCCGAGGGAACGGCGAGCCTCGACCCGCGACCCAACGTGCTCTTGATCAACGACGGTGAAGGGACGTTCTCGAACGAGTCGGCGGCGCGCTTGCCGCAAGGGATGGGCGCCAACAGCACGCGGGTCGAGTTTGGTGACGTCGACGGGGACACCGATCTCGACGCGATCGTCGCCAATCTCGGTCCCGAGCAGCTCTTGCTCAACGACGGCGCCGGCTACTTCGTAGACGGCGCTGCGCAGTTGCCTTCTCCAGTCAGCTTGTTCGAAGACATTTCTGCCAACGCGCAGTTCGCCGACGTCGACGGCGATGGTTGCCTGGATCTGTTGATCTCCAACGAAAACCCCTTCGACCCCAGCCCTACTCGCGGCGCGCAGAACCGCTTGTGGATGAACGACTGCACGGGCGCCTTCAGCGATGAAACCGCGCAGCGTTTACCTGCCATCACCGACCAAACGGCAGCTCAGCTCGCGGGGGATGTCGATCGAGACGGGGATGCCGACATCGTGGTGCTCAATCGTGGGCAGGAGTTCGTGTTCATCAACGACGGAAACGGCGTGTTCAGCGACGAGACCGCGGCGCGGTTTCCCCCGACGTCGGACTCGACCCGCAGCGGTGCGCTCGTCGACTTCGACCGAGACGGAGCGCTCGACCTCGTGACGTCCAACAGCCGCGGGGAAGCGCCGCGTTACTACGTCAACGACGGGAACGGCGTGTTCAGCGAGCGCGATTTCGGATACCCTGGGGCTGCCGACGAGACGCTCTCGGAGTTGTTGGTCGTCGATCTCGATCACGACCGCTGGCCCGATATTTACATCGCGAACGCCGGCGCGTTCGATTCGGGCCATGGCTTCGCAGGCGGGGCCGACCTGCTGTTTAGAAACGTGGGCTACGGCTTTCGGAAGGTGACCCGTTACGGCACCTTCCCGGTGGGACAAGCCTCCACTGCTGCGACGTGGGGTGACTTGAACGACGACGGCCTCGGGGACCTCGTCGTCGCCGGTAGCGGCGACGGTGACTTGGGTCGTGAGCGCATCTTTTTGCGGCAATACGCCGGATGCAGGAAGTAGAACGGCCGACGCGGCGTGCTGCGACGACGGACCCGAACGAACGCGGGCCAGGCACCTCGCGACGGCGGGCCCGCTCGTTGCGGAATGGCGTTCGACTCGTGCCCGCGAAACTGGTGCGAGTTCTTGCGCTGGTGACGGGCTTCGGCGGGGGTTAGGGTTGGGTCATGCACGGGATCGATGCGTCCAGTTTGGGCTTGCTTGCGGTGTTGCTGGGCGTCGCATGCTCGAGTGCGACTTCGACCAGTTTCCCGGACGGTGGACACGACGACGCACCTGAAACCAGTGAACCGTCCTCCGACGGAAACGCCGCCACCAACGACGTTGCGAACACGGATGGTGGCGGCAACTCCGACCCCGCCCCGACTTCGGCCCCGGGCGACACTGCGCCTCCGGGTAACACTGCGCTTCCGGACGATGCAACGTTACCCGGCGACGACACCTCGCCGCCCAACCCCGCCGTCGAACACTGGGCACTCGTGCGTGTCGAGGACTCGGAGCGTGCGTTCGCCGAAGAATGGGAGTACGACGCGGCGAGCCGGCTCGTGAAAGCGCGCGTCGCTCGGTTCCGTCGCGACCAGGAGCCGGTATACGCGGTCGACGTGACGATCACCTACGACGGCAACCAGGTTACGAGCGTGCACGACGCGGCACCCGCCGAGCTCGTCGACGTGAAGTACCAATGGGAGCTCGAAGCGGGACGCGTCGTTTCATACGTCGAGAGCACTGCTGACGAAACTCACGATAGCCGTGTCTTCACCTACGACGGTGAAGGCCGCTTGGTAGGCAGCTACGAGAACTACTACGGGGACGAGTCCGTTTGGACGCTCGAACGGCGCGAGGGAGGCGAGCCGTCGCAGTTGTTGCAGGATGGTGAGGTGGTGTGCTCGTACTCCTGGCGTCACGTTTGGCTCGGGACCACGTGTTATCTCGACGGCGCGGTGTCGCAGACCTACGAGCCCGATACGTCGGGGCGTCTCGGTGGCCTGACGATCGACGGCAGCCAGACCGTAAGATACACCTACGACGACGCGGGGCATCTCACCTCTCAGACGAGCGGTGAGACGGTCTACGAGTACCGCTACTCGGCCGAAGCGCGACTGCTCGAGGCTCGAGGCCCAGGCTACGAGGAGCTCCGCAGCTACGACGACTCGGGGCTGCTCGAGCAAATTCGTTGGACCGACGAATCCGCGACGCTCACCACCACGTTCACCTACGCCCGCGTCGCTGCCGATGAAGTGCTCGAAACGGAGACGTCGCCGGCAGGGACGGTGGTGAGGACGTACCGCCGTCTGGCGCACCCCCCGCAAGGCGAACCCCAGCTGCCTTCGTACTGGACGGTCTTGCGGATGGATCAACCGTCCGTCTATATGGCGCCGGTGGACTACTCCAAGGTGCCGTGACTGCCGTGTGCTGATCGGTTCCGGAGCTGTGAGACGCTCGGCGACTCGCGCCTCGCCTGCTTCCTGTCGACACGGCGGAGATGCGCGGGAATGCGTTGGTCGCGCCGTAGGTGCACGCGGTGGCACGCGACGTCAGCAAGCGAACGCCGGGGGTAGTGATCGCGACGTAGGCCGGCTGGAGAGCCATCTGAATTCGAGGCTCGCTGCCCAGGTCGAGGAGCGACTGAAGCGGGGCGCGAGGGCCCGGAGAAGCCGTTTCCTCGGTGCTGGTAGCGTTCGTTGGCGAGTTCGAGAGCTGCCTCCGCATGCGGTACGCGGAGAGCACGAAATTTCAGCACCATCGTGCACCGGGCGGCGAACATTGTGCGTCGCGCGGGGAGAGTTCGAAGCCACAGCGCGGAATTGGTCGCACCTTTCGTGCTGGCACGAGCGGTGCTTTGGGTCGGGTGCGAGCAAGACTCGAAGCGAGGAGCTCTCTATTCATGAATGGTGCGGAACTGATCGCGACACGACTCCTCAGGCACGGGGTGCGTGCGGTGTTCGGAGTCGGTGGCGCGAACATCGAGGACTTGTTCTTGGCGGTGCAACGGCATCGGCCGGAGCTGCGCGTGACGCTGTGCAAACACGAACACGACGCGGGAACGGCGGCCGATGCGGCGGCGCGTTTGAGTGGCGGAGTGGGTGTCGTGATGGCGACGTCCGGCGGTGGCACCATGAACCTGGTGCCAGCCCTGGCCGAAGCCTACGCCTCGCGTGTGCCCGTCGTTGCCTTGGTCGGTGAACCACCGCGCGCGCTTCAGGGACGAGGTGCTTTCCAGGACAGCAGCGGCAAAGGGGAGACCGTCGACGCGCAACGCGTGTTGGGGGCCGTTTCCAGGTCGTGCGTGCGCGCCGAGACCGCGGAGTCCTTGGCTGGGCTCGTCGACGACGCGATCGAAAATGCGACGACGGAACCAAAAGGGCCGGCGGTGATCTTGGTCGCCAAAGATTTACAGCAGATGGAAGTCGAGGCGCCGCGGGCGACCGAAGGACCGACGGCAGCCACGCGGCCTGGAAAAGCGTCGGCCGGGTCCCCGCATGCGGCGCAAAAGGTGGCCTCGGACCCGCAGATCAGGGCGTTACTCGAAAGACGGCCGCTGTTGGTCGTGGCGAGTGATCGGATACGGCGAGAAGGTCTGCAACACAAGTTCCGGGCGTTCGTGACGGCTCACGACGCGCAGGTGAGCGTCACTCCCGATGGACGGGACGCGTTCGACAATCGCGACCCGCGATTCCTCGGTGTGATCGGCGCCATGGGGGGACCGCGAGTGGAGGCGGCGCTGCGCGCCGCGGGTGCCGTCGTGCTCGTGGGCACCGCGCTGCCGTTCCTGGCGCGCCTGGGCGTCGAGCACGTGTTCGCGGAAAAGCCGATCTTGGCGCTTCACACCGAGGCTCCGTGGGTTCGTTCGGAGCAGCTGATCCACGTGGCTGACGCGTTGGGCTCTACCCTCGACGTCTTGACGACCGTCGCACCATCCGCCAAACCGGAGTCGAGCCCATCCCTCGAGCAGGGAGCGTCAGTCGTGGCCCAACGTGTGGGCTCGGTCGCGGCGGGGGCCCTCGACTTCGCTACGAGCCTCGGCCTCGTCTCGTCTCACCTCGAGCCAGCGAGCGTGCTCCTGGTCGACGCGGGTAACACTGGCGCCGCTGGCGTTCACTACATCGACAGCCCCGACGATGGTCGCTGTTTGATCGCGATGGGCATGGCTGGCATGGGGTATACGTTTGGCGCTGCCATCGGCGCGGCCGTGACCACCGGGCGACGTTGCACCGTGGTAGCGGGGGACGGCGCGTTTTACATGCACGGGCTCGAGATCCACACCGCCGTCGAGCACCAGTTGCCGATCACCTACGTGTTGCTCGACAACCACGCTCACGGCATGTGTCTGGTGCGTGAGGAGCTCTTGCTCGGACGTCGCGCAGGTTACAACTCGTTTCGTCCCGCAAACCTGGCAGCGGGGCTGAGTGCGCTCTTTCCCGGGTTGTTTGCGCGGGGCTGTCGCACCGCCGCTGACCTGGACCGAGCTTTGAGTGAGTGCCGCGACGTTCGCGGCCCAGCCGTGCTGGTCGTCGAGCTACGAGACGTCGAGATCCCACCGTTCTCGGCGTTCCTGGCCGAGGCCACGCGCCGTAGCATCAAGACCGTTGATCGAGGTGAGTCATGACGCAAGAGGTCCGTGAAGAGTTGCTCGCGAAGATACCGGGGCTCGTGCGGATGGAGCAATACACCCGCGAAGCGCTCGCCGAACGCATCACCGAGCTCACTCACACCGTTTACCCGCATCAACAAATATACGGTCAGTACTGCACGGTGCACGCGCACATCGATTGCCCGCCGGAGGTGCTCTTCGAGTACATGAAGAACCCGCTCAGCTTGATGGAGTGGACGTACAGCGTGAGACGTCTGGTGCCGACCGAACGTGCCGACGTGCTCGTCGGGGTGGATTCTGGCAATACGCCGATCTACGTCAGGACCGTCGCGAACGCGGACGCCTTGACCGTCGACTACCATTGCGCGTGGGATCAAGGGGACGAGCTGTGGATGATTTACCTCAACCGCATCGTGCCGGCGCAAACGGTGTTCAAGAAGCCCGGTTCGGTGCTGATTTGGACCAACTGCCATCATCCCTATTACGACCACAATCCGTTTCCAGAGCTGTGCAAGGACGCGGAGCGCGCATGGGTGGGTGATTGGTGGCCCATCTTCTACGCGGGGCACACCATCGAGCTGGACAATTTGAAGGCCATTGCCGAACACCGCTTCGCGCAAGGCCAAGCGCTCGGCCCTTACGTGACGGACGCGCCAGCGCGACGAGTAGAGCGCCCAACCTCAGCAACGCGGCAGGTGTTCTGATGCTGCCGGTCAGCTTGCTCGGCGTCGCGACCGATTTGCCGGAGCACATCGTTCGCAATGACTTCTTCGCCGCCGGGGCGGCGGAACGGCGCGGCATGTTTACGGCGCCAACGACGCGGCGTCACGTCGCACCCGGCGAGTGGGCAAGCGCGTCGATCGCGCGCGCGGCCAGTAAGTTGATCGCAGAGCGCAGGCTCGAGCCCGCGAGCGACATCGACATCCTGCTCACGAACGTGGCGCTTCCGGATCAAGCGTTCACTGGTTGCGGCGCCGAGGTCGCCCACCGAATCGGTGCGCGTCCACGCCTCATCCTAGACCTGCACAACAGCGGTTGCGTCTCGGCGCTCTACATGGTCGAGCTCGCGCGCGCGCTGATGACGGCGGGTGAGGGCCAGAGTGCTCTGCTCTGCAACGTGCAGAACGCCGCTGGCCGGGTGTTCTCTCATCCCGGCTTGCGCACCACGGCGCCGGCGCCGGTTCCGGGCGACGGTACGGGCGTCAGCTACGTGCGCGTGGGTGACTTCAGTCCCGTATTGAC
>CBINDO010000409.1:0-6287 GCA_966249405.1 uncultured bacterium
GGTGGGGCGGTGGTTCACTCAGGCCGACCCAAAGCGGCTTCGTCTCTTCGTGAGACTCTTGACGTCCAAACACGTGGTCGCCCGAACTCGCGCCCAGCCCTACTTCCACGGCTTCGTTCGATGCCGGGATCAAGGTGGGGGCGGCCGCGGGGATCGAGCTCGGTTTGGGGGGAGGTGTCTTGCTTGGCCCGGGTCGTGCCGCATCTGCAGCTGCCGTGAGCGCGCGGGCGTCGTCCATGCTCGTTGGCAGCAGCTTGGTCGGCGTGCCGTGCATGGTGGCGGTGGCGCGCGGCGTGTCGGCGGGCTTTTCGTGCACCTCGACGGAAACTCCACCCAACCCGCGCTCCTTGCGCAGGACTGCGCCGTTGTGTTGTACGCGGGTCAACAACGCCTCCAAACGGGCGACCTGTTCCTGCAGGTTCACAGCGCGCCTCCTTGATTCAAGCGACCGAGCACCTCGGCAGCCGAGAGGTTACTGCTCACCCAGTGTTCGACCTGTTCGGATGCGCCCATGTTGCACACGACGAACCGCGCCAGCCCTTCGCTACGGCCCAACGCGACCACGCCTGCATCGCGGCTGAACGCGCGCATCAGGATCCCCGACAACATCGCGCCCAGCAACGGATCGGCGCGGTCGATGGCTTCCATGCCCCCGAGTGACAACGGCGTATCCCGGAGGGTGAACACCATGGCTTTGCCCCAAACCTCGACGCCCAACGTCCCGAACCCGGCAGTCGCCAGCTCGGTGCCAACTTCCGTAACGACATCGGCGACCGAGCCGCCCTGGTTTGCCAAACGTCCCGCCAGGCGCCGACCGATCTCGGTGCCGACGGCGTAACCGAAGCTGACCAGCGATTCTGCCGAGAGCGATCGACAGAGCTCGCTCATCACGGAGATGGGCAAGAGCAAGAGTGAGTCGCCCTCGCGGTTGTGGATGCGTCCTCGATTCAGATCGAAGCGCAGCGGAGCCGTATTGTCGGAGCTGGTCATCATTTGCGCGTCCCGGGGCCAGAAAGCAGGCAGGATGCCTTACCCAGAGCCAGTATAGGCCCACGTCACCCCAACCTGTCAAAGTCTTGGATAAACGAGGCAAATCGCCGGAGGTGTGAAGGGTTGGGTTGGGCCCAGCCAAATACGGCACGTCACGGCTCCCGCCCACAGCCCGGGCTCAATCCGCGTGCGAATCGCGGCGCGCGTGTGAGTGTGAAGCTCGAGCCAGGTGCCGTGCACCTACACGCGCATCGCGCGTGCGCCGGCGACCGTCTGCTCTGGCCTGCACCGTTCAGCTCCGAACACTACTGTCCGTAGCCCAACGCGACCGCGGTCGTGGCGGCGGTCTTGGTCGGTGGGCTGCACTGCGTGCAGTCAGCGAACCCGCACGGGCACCTCGCGACGCAGGTGCGGTCTGCAAAACTGCAGGCAAGAGCGCGCAGCAGTGGGCTCGTAACACGCCAGTCATGGGCGCGCCGAGTCGCCGCGCTTGCGGTTTATCGGCCATTGCAGCAGTGTCGCTCCGTGAAGTGGCGCGGATTCGTTCGACGGCCGGCGGTCTCGTTCCGGGAACGCCTGTTCATCGCGCTCGCGCTCGGCGCGGTGTGCACTTTTGCCAACTCGAGCCGAGCCCGCGACGAGGTGCCCGGTTTGTTGTTCAGAGCTGGCACGGTCGTCCCACCGCCCGTGATCACCGTGGACGCGGCGTTGCCGACTGGTCACCGCGCGGGTTGGAAGCCGCGGCCCGAGTTTGCGATCGTCGGCGTGAATGCGCCCGGAAGCAAACGTCCGCTCGGCGCTCGGGCGTCGCATAAAGACGGACCGCCGCACGCCCCTAACGGCAGTGCCGTGACCACGCGGTCGTGTTCGGACGCGTTTCCCGTCTGTGTACACGGGACGCAACCAGCACTGCGCCAACGCGCGCTCGAGCTGCTGACGGAGGCTTACCGGACGTGGTGTTACGTCGCGGACAAACCTGCGCCACTCGCGGACGGCACGTTGGGCGGCGGCCCCGAGCTCGACGTGTACTTGAGACACGGAGCCGAGCTCGGCGATTCGCTGGCGCCAGACGCCCACGTCGGCGCGCTGACGGTCGAGCTCGACCCGCCCTTGCTGCTCGCCGATCGGAGCTCGGCGTGGTGCCAACTCGACGCGACACGTCTCACCGCGCGTGCAGCCGCATTGTGCGTCGCGGAAGCGAGCGCCGCCGGCATCGACGCCGCGATTGGGCCCGGCATGCGGCGTGGCTGGGCCAGCGATCAAGTGAGCGCTCTCACCCCCGCCGACGCCGCCGTTTACACCGGCTTCGACGACGCCCAACGCGAGCCCGCAAAACCACTGCTCGGTCGCGAGTCGTCGCCGCGTTCAGAAGCGGCCGGTGCGTTCTGGGCGTTCGTCGATCAGGCGTGGGGCGTTGCTGGTCGTGGAAAGTTACCATTGGCGATGCTGCACATGGCGAGCGCAACGACGCCTTCCACGGTCGCGCATCCCGAGTGGCTCAATGTTCCGGATGAACTCGACGTGTTGCGGCAGGCCCTCGACAACGACGGCCCACGCATCGCCGAGTTCTGGACGGAGTGGGCCGCCGCACGGGCGTTCTGGGGAGCGCGCGCCTCGGGTACCCACGTCCCCGAACTGCGCGCCTTGGGAGCAGCAGGTCGGGTCGGCTTCGACTGGGTAGTCGAATATTCGAGCTTGCCTCGGCACCTCGCTGGACCCAGCCCTGTTCACCCGCTGGGTTCCGCGTACGTTTGGATCGAGCTCGACTCGGTGCCGCTCCACGCCACGCTGGCGTTTCGCGCGGAGTGGGAACAGCCCGTCGTCTTCACGTGGATGATCGTGTCCGTCGACGATCGAGGACGCGAGCTGAATCGTTGGCGCCTACCGTACGTGGAACGGTCGACGTCGGCCGAGACCTCCATCGTCAATTTCGAGGCCGGGGCAGGGCTGCTACTGATCGGGACCAATCTCGGTGCGATCGATGCGTCGCATCCGCTCGATCCCGACCAGGAACCATGGGAGCCGCACGGTTATTCCGTGTACGTCACCCAGCTTGGACCGTGAGTGCAATGAGCAGATCTCGAGACGGGTCGCGTGGGAAAAACGCCCGCCCAACGGGGATGAGGCGATCGTTTTTCCCCGGCTTTCGCCACCCGCTTTTTCGATCGCTCATCTGTTGCATGGGTCGCGGGTCTCAGCTTTGGCAGACCCGCTCCAAGAAATGGCGTCACGTCCGGTTCGACACGGTCAGTCGTGTTGAATCGTGGCGCGCTGAGTCAGCATCCGCAGACGATCCTTGGCCTTCAGCTTCTCTTTTTTGAGTTCGCGCGCCCGATACTCCTCACTGGGGGTCAGATATGCCCGACGGCGCAGCTCTTGCAACTCGCCCTTCAGCGATGCGTGGGTGCTCTTGAGACGTTCGATTTCTTGGGCAGTGCTGAACTTCATTGTTTCCACCTTCTCCGGCAGAGTTTTGGCGCCGGCGTCAATGACCTGAACCCCTATCGGCTGAGTGCGAACTGGCCGTGAAATTGCCATGGCCGCACGCAACCACGAAGATTAAGACCCAATCTCCAGGGCAATGCTAAGTCTCTTCCCCAATCCCCGACGCCGAAGCGCCAGGCTTCGCAAGTAGCATGGACCGTAACGTCTGCCGGGGCGGCGTCAACAGCCATCAGCCGCGACACCAACATTTCGGAGCCCGCAAACAACATGCCGACTTTCGGAGTTTCGTCATCGCGTTGGAGATGTTTCGCACGGTGGTAATTCGCTCCCTCATGCTCTCCCTCGGCTGTAATCCTTCAGCACTGGCACGACAATTGCGCTCGAAAGAGTGGCGACATTGCTTGGTCGGCTGCGTCGTGGGGTTGGGGACGCTACATGTCGCGGGGTGTGTATCTGGGGCGTCAACCGGGAGCCCGAGGGCAGCCACGCCCGAGCACCGCGAAGAGCGCGTCGATCGTCTGGTGGTAACCTCGAGCGAGTCCTTGAGCGCGTTCGAGTTGTTCGAGCGAGGTAAACGCGCGTTCGAGCGCGGCGACGCCGGCGCCGCAGTGCGTGACCTCGACCTCGTGATCGAGCAAGACGCGGGCGGGCCGTGGGTAGAGGAGGCGCTTCACCTCGCCGCGCGCGCCTACGAAGAACTCGGCGATCGGCTCGCCGCGGCGGAGCGGTTTCGGCGCCTGGCGCTCGAGGTCCCGCACGGTGACTTGGCAAGAGACGCGTACTTGCGTGCGATTAGGTTGTTCGTATTCCTCGAGCGATGGGAGACGTCCGGCGAATTGTCTCACCGTTTCGTGGCCAGGTTCGCGCAGCGCCTGCCCCGCGAGGAAGTCGTAGTGCAGAGCGCGCTCGCGTTGGCAGAGCTGGCCCGCGACGGCGCTTCATCCGAGGCACGCACGCGGGCTCGCGCGTCGGTCACGCGCGCGCGCCGCGTCATCGAGCAGTACCAGCTCGACGCCGCCGGCAACATCCCGAGAGATCTCGCGCAGGTCTACTTCGCTCAAGGTGAGCTGCTTCGACTCGAGGGGGAGGCGGTGGGGTTCGACCCGCTGCCGCCGGACTTCGCCGACCAATTCGAGCGCCGCGCCCAGCTGTTGCTCGACGCGCAGAGCGCCTACTCGGACGTGATGCGAGCCTACGACGCCCACTGGACGGCGATGGCGGGCTACCGCGTGGGAGAGCTCTACCAGCGGCTGCACCACGACGTGATGAGTGCGCCCCGTCCCCCTGGAGCGGACACGGAGCGCCGTAAGCTGGCATTCGAAGCGGCGCTGCGGCTCCGTTATTCGATCCTCCTCGAGAAGGGGCTCAAGATGATGGAGCACACCCTGGCGATGGCGGAGCGAACCGGCGAAAACTCCGAGTGGGTCACGCGGGCTCGCCGTGCCCGCGACGACATTCGCGCCGCCTACGCGGCCGAGAAGGCCGCCGTGGACGCCTCACCCTATTCCCGTGAAGACCTGGAACGAGTGCTCGCCGAGATCGCCCGGCGCAGTCGCTGAAACGCGTCGCGGAAGGCGACTCGGGGGTGCGAAGAATGACCCGAACCGCGTGCCCTGGGGCGTCGCGCGCGCCGGCCCCCGGTTAGGTTGGCGCTTGCGCCTCCGGGAGATCGGTACGAAATGTGCTTGACTCACTTCCCTGGAGCGTATACCCCAGCGCCGTCCTTCGGCTGGGTTCACGTTCACTCGCACCATCATCGAAAGGCCAAGCGCTGCTTGGTCCGAAGGGGCGGGGGGAGGTCGTACCCCTTTCGGCGTCGGCTCGGGACGGGAACAGGGGTTCCCACTCTACCGGTGAGCAGGAGGATGGGTCAGCGCAAAACAATTACTCCGGCGTGTTCCTGGAACTCGGGAATCCGGTGTGCCTGTTCGGCTGGTTCGGTGGCCAAAATATCCGCTTAACTCCTTGCGAACGTCAAGGACAAATTGATCGAAGGCGGCGGTTGGTCTAATAGCGCGGTCCCTTTTTTCCTTAACCTCAAGTTTCAATCGTTGTTGGGCACACTGATGTTGGCTGGAGACACTTCAAAACCGCGCGGAGCTTCCGCGATGGTTCGTTCGCAGTCACGCGCTGCCGAACGTCGACGTCCCTGCGTCGGTCGTGTCCGGTCGTTCTCCGCTGGTGTAGCTCAATCGGTAGAGCACCTGTTTTGTAAACAGAAGGTTAGGGGTTCAAGTCCCCTCTCCAGCTCTGATTCATCTGACAGTTTTTCGTCGCACGAAGTATCCAAATTCTCGGAGGGTTGCCCGAGTGGCCAATGGGAGCAGGCTGTAAACCTGCCGGCACTAGCCTACGTTGGTTCGAATCCAACACCCTCCACTACCAAACACGTATCCACGAACGAACAATTCAGCTGCGGAGGACGACCACTAGGACTTCTTCAATAGCATCTTCCGGCCTGCTCGGACCGGGTGTGTACTTCGCGGGAGTAGCTCAGTTGGTAGAGCGTCAGCCTTCCAAGCTGAATGTCGCGAGTTCGAACCTCGTCTCCCGCTCGGGTTAATCTCCCAGCAGCCAAACTTCGCCCACATAGCTCAGTAGGTAGAGCACGTCCTTGGTAAGGACGAGGTCACCAGTTCAAATCTGGTTGTGGGCTCAAAACACTCGTCCGAGGCGCCGCAAGGCCGCCGCAACGGGTCGAAGATGCAAAACAGAATGCCAAGCGAGCGGTTTCCGCAGACGAATATATCCTGACACCTACCTCGACAACGAGCGGTGGGGCCAGGCGAAGCAGCGCAGGGAAAGCAGTAAACACCCTGGCCAAAGAGAAATTCGTACGCAAGAAGCCACAC
>CBINDO010000410.1:0-6108 GCA_966249405.1 uncultured bacterium
ATCCAGAAGGCGGCGCCTACTGCGCGCGTCTCCCAGCCGCGGCGATTGAAGCGCGCGGTGAGCGAACCGCCCACGATTGGGAAGGTGAAGTCCACTTGTTCGCCCGCGGCGTTGAAGTAGTCGCCGTTGCCGCCAGCGTCGCTCGCGAACACGGAGCCCGACAAACTCAAGCCGAGGATCGGCTCGTAGTCGACGCGACCGCTGAGCGCGGCGGCATTCGACAGGGAGTTCGAGCCGAGTTGGCGAGCCGCCACGAAGCCGTTCGGACCGAGGCGACTCGGGACCAACGTCGTGGTGAGATACAGCTGATACTCGACGTTGCTCGCGAGCAGGCCCGTGATGCCTGCACCAAGCTCGCGCCACGTCGTTGGGATGAGCACCTGATCGAACTGCGGCCGATCCACGCCGTGGAAGATCGGCGGCTCGTGCCACAGGTTGATGAGACCCATCGGGATCAACACCAGACCCGAGCGCAACGTGAGCGCGTCGCCGAGCAGTTGCCAGTCGACGTAAGCTTGTTCGATCTCGACGGAGCCCGAACAGGTGGGGCACGCGATCGCGTTCTCCCACTCGAGCTCGGTGTACGCCGCGATGCCATCGGTGATTTGGTGACTGAACAGCAGCACCAAGCGTCGTAGCGTCGCGCTGGTCTCGAAGTCGGCGTCGAAGCCGCGCCGCACCGACGTGAGGTTGATTTGCGCGTAACCGCCGATCGTCGTCGTCGTGTTCTCGTCGGGCAACGACGAGAACACCGAAGCGCTGGCGCGTCGCGCGGTGAGACTTTCGTCGCCCGAGGGACGAGTTGCGTCGTCGGGAGCGTGTTCTTCGGCGAGCTCGATGGTGGGGCCCGCCGGACCCGCCACGTCCACCGGAGAGGTGTCCGCAGTCGTCGCGGCGTCTGCGGGCGGCGCGCTGACGGCCGGACCGACGTCGACGGTGGAATTGGTGGTATTGCCCAGTGTTGCGCCGGGAGCGAGGCCGTCGGCGTTCCCCTCCGCCGGCGATGCCGTTTGCGGCGCTTCAGCGCCTCGTGGGGGCGTGCTCGGGGCCGCGGACGGGGCGGTGGGAGGCGAAGTACCCTCGCCCGAAGGCGGAGCTCCCGGGGGCGTGGGGCTGGTCGCGGGGGCGGCAGGTGGTGCAGGCTGTGAAACACTCGCCGCCGGTGGTGCAACAGGAGGCGCCGGATTGGCTTGCGGTGGCGGCGGAGTTGGGCCGTCAGGGGACGGTTGCGGCGCCGGGCCCGGCTGGGATTGTAGCGGCGTCACTGGCGCCGTTTGGGGTTGCGCAGCGGCGCTCGCGCCGAACGTCGCGGCCAGCGCGAGAGACAAGACGGTCGTCGGCAGACGACTCAGAACGGGCTTACGCATTATCGCCAAAGGTCCAGATTGAGTGCAGGCGTGTTCACGGCGTCGTTGTTGGCCGATTGGTGACAGGTGTTGCAGTCGGGGACGTCCTCTACCACGGTGCCGCTCGCAGTGAACACCGTCACTTGGTAGCTCTCGCCTTCGGGGGTCGTCTCGCCGCGCCAATTTTGGCGCGGTACGCCCTCGTCGTTCAACGTGAAGTCGAAGTACTCCCAGCCGTACGCGCCGTTGGGGTTGTATTCACCCCCGCGTTTGACCATCCCGTGTACCTGCCACGTGGTCGGGTCGTCGCTGAGCTCGAGCACCTTGACGATGATGGTGCCCACTCGGAACTCGGTGTCGCCCGGTTCCGGCAGGGCGTTGATGTACACGCGTTTCGCGCCGCTTTGGCTCACGACGTGTTTACCCAGGCCGAGGTCGAAATACGACCAGTCTTCGTACGTCGAGAAATCGCGGTCGACCGCGATGTACGACTGCAGCGCCCCGAGTTTGACCGTCTCGCCGGGGACGAACGTCGACCCCGCGTCCCGGTTCAGTCTCGGCGACTCGTCGTCTCCGCGCGTGTCGGCGGCGCCCGCCCGCGAGAAACTCGAGATCGGATCGATGTGGTCATCCAAACACCCGCCCGTGAGCAGGCTTGTCAACACGAGCACACGGCGCGCGCGAGCGGGGAGTCGAGGCGTCATTCGGGCAGTTCTGCGATGCCGAGCATGTCCGCTGCTTCGAGCATCAGGGTTACCAGGGAAGTTTCGGACTCGGTGTCCGCCGCCGCCTGGACGAAGCTGTACAGCTTGCCGTACTCCGTCCCGAGGTCGCCTTCCGAGGGGTCGTCGGGGTTCCAAGTCGGTGGAACTGCGGGGATGGCGTCACCTTCCAGGCTTTCGTAGTAGGCCTCGACGGCGTCGAATTCTTCGCCGATCTTCGTGGCCAACGCTTTACCGTCTTTGCCTTCTTCGTTCAGCCACGGCACGAACGCGTCGAAGATCTTGCGGCCACCTTTGGCATTGGCGCGCATGTCACCGAGGGTGTACTGCGCATAACGAGATTCGTCTTCACCCGTCGTGGCAAGTGCGAGCTTCTCCGTTTGCTCGAGCATCGAGCCGATCACGCCCCGAAACGCCGACGGCGCGTCGAGCGCCAGCGGTTCGAACTCGTCCACCATGGCTTGGGTATCGTCGACCAGCCGTTGGGCGAGACCTTCGACGAAATCCGTGGCCTCGTCTTCGTCGCTCGGAAAAGCCGCTTCCACGTAGTTGGGCAGAGCGCTCTCGAACTCGACGACGGTCTCGGTGTGTTCACCAGCCCACAAGATGCGTTCAATCGCATGTACACCCGTCACGCCCTCGCCGTCGAACAGGTTTTCGTCGGGATCAGTCTCGATGAACCCATCGTAACGTTCGTCCGTCGACACGTCGTAGTTCGGAAACAGCACGGCGATGGCGCCCTCGATCTGTTCGTAGGAGGAGCGCGCCTTCTTCCAAGCCGTGCGCATCGCAACTACCGCTTCCTCGTCGTCAGTCGGGTTCCAGCCGTCTTCGTCGGGCTCGGGGGCTGCGTCTCGGAGCTCTACCGCCGCGGCGTTGAGGTTCTCGAGCTCGGCGGCGACGTACTTTTTGACGTCGAGGATCGCCTGCTCCTCAGCCGTCGGCGTTTGTTCGTCCGGTTCGGTAGTTTCTCCGTCGTCGCTGTCGGCCGGCGGCGTCTCTTCGTTCAAGGAGTCGTTTTCGCCGCAGGCGATCGCGCCGAGGCCAAGCAAGCAACAGTGGAGGGCAATGCTGAGTTTCTTCACGGTGGTTCTATCTCGGGTAAGTTTAGTTCGAAACGAGGTGACTAGAGGGCTTCGACGAACTCGATGAGCTGCGCTTGTTCGCTGGCGCTCAGCGCATTGAAGGCGTCGACGGAGCCGTTCGCCTCCGAGCCTTCGGAGGAGTGAGCCAAAATCGCAGCACGCACCGTCTTTGCCCGACCGTCGTGCATGTAACCTTTGAGGTGTCGAACGCCGATGAGCGGCGCGGTGCGCCACTCGTCACCGCGCGCGTCCCCGTCGGGAAGTCCGTCTGCGAGCTCCTTGCCCATCGCGTGGAGCAGCATGTCCGTATAAACGTCGACCGTCGTGTCGGCCCACTGTGCGATCGGGTAACCGGCGTCGGTGCGTAAACCAGAGGCGTGACATACCGAACACTGGACCTCGTCGAACAGGGCCTGACCTTCCGTGACGACGGGCTTTCGCGCCGGGAAGCGCAACAAGCGCACGTAGTCGCCGGTGATGTTCACCGTATCCAAGTCGATGTCCACGCCGCTCATGCCGTCGTCGACCGCGCCGGCCGGATTGGGCAACTCATTGGGCCGCATCGGTGACGTGATGCCCATGTCGCCCTGGTAGGCATCGGCAGCGAACTCATCGAGCGTCGCGATGCGCGCCTTCAAGCCAAAGCGACCGATCAAACCCGTCTCGCCCTTTACGTGCCCGTTGAACTCCGACTCCGGGTTCGCCTCCGACTCGTAGGTGACGCGGTTGATGCGTCCGGAGATGCCGTCGCTGCGCGCCGCTTGTTCACGCTCCAGGCGCTCAATCTCGCTGTCCGCGATGGCCTCCATGGCGCCACGACCGAACACGGCGGGCCCCAACCGTGAGCTCAAGAGCAAGCCATTGAACGGCTCGGGCTCGACTACACCGGGGAACGTATCTGGATCGATCGATTGCGGGCGGATCGTGTGACCGTACGGGAACATCGACTGATCGTCTGCCGGTGTGACGCCGTCGCTGTTTACCTTGATCATCTTGCGGGACGCGCCAGGTCCGCGTGCGTCCGCGGCGTGGCACGAAGCGCAGGCTTGCCGGATGTAGATCGGCCCCAGGCCTTGGGTAGCGCGGAACACGGCATCGAACGCGATGTCGCCGCGATCGAAGCGGTCCTGCCAGTGGTCGTTCAAACCGGGCAGGGGAAGATCCGTTGGCGGCGTCTGAGTTACAATCGTTAGAGTGCCAATGCCGGAGGGCGTCGCTGGTTCCACGCCCGCGTCGGACTCGACCGTCATGGGGTCGTCACCGACGGGGAGGTCGGCGCGGTCACTACACCCGGCCAGGGCTGCGCAGGCGCTGGCGAGGCCGACGAGCACGCCCCAGTTCGCCGCGTGCGGTTTACTCACCTTCAACCGCGATTTCCGAGCCCAGGCAACGACTTCGGCGCTCTGCTCGGTCGCGTCACCAGCAGAGCAGGCGGAAGAGTCCATCCGCGCGGCCTTTTGCCGGGTCTCGAGCGCCCAAATCGAATTGAAAGTCATGTTCAATAAGGTCTGACAGGACAGCCTCGGGTGTCAAGGCACAAAGTTTGCGCGAAATACGCCGGGCCGAGTTCCGTTTGGGAACTGGTGGGTTAGGGCAGCCGTCGAGGTCTCGACGTTTTCGCCCCACCCTTGACGTAATTGAATTTCACTTGCAGTATCGGGGCGTGGATCTCTCGTTACGGAAACAAGTTCGTCGCGGGCTGGGTTTGGCGATCGTCGGAGGCGCGTTGGCGCTCAGCGCACCCGCATTGGCTCAGGTCTACTTCACCGTGAAGCAGCTGTTGTCCGAGCAATACAAGGCGGCGTCGGCTGTGAGCTTCACGCGTGTGAACGTCGATGGCGCGCTGAACGCCGCGGTGCAGTCCAAACTCGGCCGTCCGCTACCCAAGCCCGAGTACGTGATTTACGTCGCCAAACACGGCTCGGAGGTCGTCGGTTACGCGGTGTTCGACGAGGAACGCGGCGAACACGAGAACATCGATTTCGCGACCTTCTTCGACCCCCAAGGCGTGATCGTGCGCAGCGAAATCGTCGCCTACCGCGAGGCTTACGGCAGCGAGATCCGGCGTGAAGCGTTCCGCAACCAGTTCCTCGGTCGCTCTGCCAAGTCGGGCTTCAAGGTAGGCCAAGACATCGACGCGATCAGCGGCGCGACGTTGTCTTCGGAGTCGATGAGCCGGGCGCTGCAACGCGCTGCAGTTTTGCTCGATGTCGCGGTGCTATCGAAGAGGTGAGCGTCGTGTTTCGTGCGCGGACTTCGCGCAGACCTTGCGTCGACGCGCTTTTTTTGGTTGGGCCCAGCACCTGATCGTCGGGCGGCGGCTCCCGCCCCATGGCTTGTGCAAGTGGGCCTGAACCAACCGCGGGTTAGGCAGTAGGCCGCGCGGTCGCGAACCCTGGCGCGACAACCGCCTCCCCCTGGGCGTTGGCATTTGTCCCTCCAGCGACCGGTTTCGAGCGCTGCCACGGGCTGCGAAGTCGCCTCGCGACGAAAAGAACCGGGACACCCACCAAACGTCTTTGTAAGCTCACTCGCGAATCGATGCGCGAGTTCGGAAAAAAGAGTCGACTGGCCTTACTGCCGTTATCGGCACGCCTCGTATACAGCGTTTTTTTGGCGTTCACGTTGGTGGGACTCCTGATCTCCGCGTGGCTTGGTGAGACGTCCGTCGGGATCGACCTGGGCAAGTTCGATGCGTATTACGCGGGAGCTCCCGTGGTCGCCGCGGAGCCGTTGCCCGGGGCGGACGGTGGTGGTCCCACGTTCGACCTCCCGGAAGAACTGAACACACCACCAAAGCCGGAACCGAAGTCGTTCCGCTCGACGCTCGAGGTCACGCACTTTCACCTGTTCACGATGCCCATCCATTGGCTCGTGTTGGCTCACTTGTTTGCCTTGTGCGCGCTCACGGAACGCATCAAGGCGATCTTCATCACGACCAGCGCTCTGGCCATG
>CBINDO010000411.1:0-5992 GCA_966249405.1 uncultured bacterium
CGTCGAAGGCTTCGCGGGTGGCAGGGTCCTTCTCCTTCAGCTGGACGATGGCTAGGCCCAAACCGGTGGCTTGCGGAGTCGGCACCACGGCGCCTACCTCGAGGCCGAACAGGGCTTGCGTCGAGCTCGTATCTTTGAGGCCGATCACGACCGGAGTCCCGCGGGTTACCGGACGCGAGATGTCGACCTTGGGGACGTCGACCGAATCGAGCGCGGCAACGAGCAGCGGGTCGGCATCGGTGCCGTTGGTGCCCACGACGTATTCCTTGCGGCGCGCCTCCACGGATTCCGTGATCAGCTTGCCTGCCTTGACGTCTTCGATGACCTGGGTAGCGAAGGCGTTGGCGCGTTCTTTGGACTTGTCTTTTGCAGCTAGGCCCAGCGCGACGTACGAACGGCCCGCGGCGGCAGCGTCCGCGGCCACCTTGCCGTCGAGTCGCAAGAGGTGCAGGCCCTTGGGCGTCTCGACGAGAGCGCTGGTCTTGCCGACCTCGAGGTTGGCGACCGCCGCCAACAGGTCTTTGGCCACCGGGTTGCTGCTCTCGTTCAAACAGCCGAGGTTTCCGCCGATGCCGGCTTCGGCCCCTTCACTGGTCGCGCGCGCGACGGTCTCGAAGCTTGAACCGGCCTTGAGCAACGTTTGTGCGCGCTGCGCGGCTTCCGACGTGGTGGCGCGCTGCTCGGCGTCGGCGCCTGCCGGGTAGTTGAACACGATCTCGCTGACCAGCGGGCAACCCTCTTTCCACTGATCTTTGACTTTGTCCCACGCCGCGTTCACGTCGGCTTCGTGAGCTTTGGCGTACGCGTCGACCGCGGCCGCGTCGAGTGCGACGCCGAAGCGCTCGAACCACCCGTAACGCGCCTCGGCGAAGCGTGCCGTGACCTTGCTCTGCTGCTGCTCGTAGGTGACGAATGCCTCGTCTTCGGAAACGCGTACCGGCGCAACCAGGCTCTGACGAACACGCCAAGCGCGCAGTTCGTCGCTCTGGTGCTTCTTGAATTCCTTCGGGCTCATGCGCATCAGGTTCTGGAGCTGACGGCGGTAGAGCTTGAAGTCGAACTCGTTGGTCTTCGAGTTGCGCACCGGAATGTAAGTGAGCGTCTCCTGCGCCCCGGCCTTGGGGAAGGGCATGCCCTGGAACACGGCCTGCGGCACCGGCGCATCGACGGGCCACGAGAAGTGCACGCGGCCGAGCGCAAGTTCCGCGTCGATGTCGTCTTCGCTGACGCCGACACCCAGACGCCGAGCCTCTTTCAACAGCAGTTCACGCTCCACCAACGCGTTGAGCGCGTGTTGCGTGAAGCCGGTCTTCTGCAACGCCTTGTTCGTCATGCCGGGCACCCCGACGAGCCGCGAGATCAGGTGAAAGTCTTTTGGTTCGACACACGAGCCGTCGACGGTCACGACGCACTCCTGTTTGAAGCCAGAAGAACCCTGGCGATAGTCGAACGCAAACGCGGCCATGATGAGGAGGACAATCCCCCCCAAGAAGGCTTTCATGAAGCCGCCCTGACGGAACAAATTCAGCATTGAGAAGTCTCCAAGAGCCCCTGGGGCTCAGCGAGCGGTGCTCGTAACACACCACACCGGGCGGGTAAACCGGGGAGGCTCTCGACGCCGAGCGCCAGACTGTTTTTGTTGAAGTTACGCGACTTTACTCGTCTGGAGGGCGGCCTTGAGTTCGGCCACGAGGTCCTCCCAACCGAGCGCCAGCTTCTCGACCACGACTTCGCGCCAGGTGTCGAGCACCTGGCCCGGGGAGCTCGGATTCTCCACGGTTACCACCCGGGTTTCGCGTTCGATGTAGCCGATCGGCTCGAGCGCTTGGGCCAAGCCACGAGCGCGGGCGAAGGCTTCGTCGTCTCCATCGGCGGAGTAGTCGGACTGCTGGCTTCGAAAAACGCAACGCACGCCAAACTGCGTGTCAGCCTGCCCGAGCGGTTGATCGGGATTGAAAATGACCGACACCCCGCTGTCCATGATCAGATTTTCACGGACGCGGACTGCAAGTTGCAACTGCGTGGGCTCGCTTCGGTACACTTGGAAGCCTGCTGCCACGAGTTCTTGTTTGAGCTCTCTGGGTGTCAACTCGAACCAAGCCTGGTGAGAGGGGGAAGATTTCCCCCATTAAAGTTTCGTCGCACCGTCATCGCAAGGGTTAAACAGAGAGCTGTTTCGCGAAGAAACACGGGGTGTCCGTAGGCGAGGCGCCTACATCCAACCCGCAACAGCTCGCCACACCCGATTACCTTCCCCACGCACTTTTGAATGCACCTCGCTCTCCTGCGATCCAACGTCGCGACAGCTTTGCCCCGTCTGAGATTGTATCCACGAGTAGATGGTAAACGATCACGTGCATCTCACCTGGATTCATTTCCAGTCCAAACAAGTCGGTGAGAGCGAACTGCAGACCGGCACTCACGGCTTTGGCACCTTGGATTGGCTCCAGGTAGCACTGGCCGTCTTTGCCCTCCGTCAGGAACCGGGTCCGCGCGACCTCGTCGAACATGCGTTTTCGACAAGCCTCCGCATCCAGGGAGTTCATGCCGCGGCACACCAGAGGGCGCACCGGGTAAATCGAACAGGCACCATCGGCCAAAAATACACAAGGGAAGCGAGGAGAATACTGCTCGCTCGGGCGGAGCCCCGCCGTCTCGGCAACACGCCGCTCGAGCTGGGACGTGATTGCGGCGAGGTCCTCCGGGCTGCGGGTGTGGCGTAGATGCTCGACGATCGCGAAGCCTTCGAGCGGGGTGATGCCGACGCTCTGATGACAGCAGTGGCTACAACCGGAGCGACAGGCGACCTCGCCGTGCCCGCCACGGCTGAGCCAGCCTCGACAAAGGCCCGAAAAAGCGTCGAGCGCTTCGCCGGCGAGCTCGATCGCACGTTCGTACCCCGGCTCGGGTTCGAAGCGACGCGCGGTGATGTTGATCACCGATTCGGCCAGAACGTCCTGCCAAGGGTGTTCGAAGAGCGGTGCAGTCAACCTCCACGCGCTGGCACCGCTCGACTCCTGGTAGAGGACCAGCCGCACCTTACCGTCATAGCTGCGCGCAGTTAACGGCGCGGACGCGCCGCGAGACGCGATGGCATTCACGTTTCGCGGCCGCTTCTTGCTCGTGGGCCTCCACTTCATGCGACACTCGACAGCTTAACCCAAGAGAGCGGTTCATTTGAACCGAACTCTCACGGCGGCTCGCCAACGCCGAACTCGCCGAGGGAAACTCGTCGGTTTCGGTGCCGAGAGGGCCGGCAATCGCGGTCGAGGCCGCCGTGGCACACGGCACGCGCTGCCCAGCGTTCGAGACCGCTTTGAAAATTGTGGGCGGCGCGGTACCTACGGCGCGGATGACCGAGAGCGCCTATTCGTGGCTTGGCCCCAACGGGCGGTTTGCCCAGATCTGGGAGCGCTACGAGCCGCGCGCTGGTCAATTGCAGATGGCCGAGGCGGTCGAGCGCGCCCTCGACGCTGAGCGGGTGTTGTTCTGCGAGGCGGGCACCGGTACCGGAAAGACGTTCGCTTACCTGGTACCGGCACTCCTGACCGGGCGTCGCGTGGTGATATCGACGGCCACCCGGGCGCTGCAAGATCAGATCTGGAACTCCGACTTGCCCTTGCTCGAAAAAGCGCTGGGCCGTCCCATCTCGGCGACGCTGATGAAGGGGCTCAGCAACTACTTGTGCTTGCGACGCGCCGAGCTGGCCTACAACGAAGCCAACCTCGCGACGCGTTCGGCGCTGCGGGCCATCGAGGAGTGGCAACACTCCACGGAGAGTGGAGACTTCGCCGAGCTCACCAACGTCAGCGAACGCGACCCGGCGCTGGCGCTGGTGCAGTCCTCGAGTGACACCCGTCTCGGCAGCCGCTGTCCCTACTTCGATCGCTGCTTCGTGACGCGCATGCGACGTCAGGCGGAAGCCTCGCAGCTCTTGATCGTCAATCACCACCTGTTCTTCGCCGACCTGGCGCTCAAGGGACCACACCCCGGGCTCGTCATCCCCGAGTACGACGCGGTGATCCTCGACGAGGCACACCAAATCGAAGACACCGCCGCGCTGTTCTTCGGCACGCGGGTTTCGCAACGACAACTGACGAACCTCGTCAAGGACGCGAACTCGCTGCTGAACCAAGCGCGTTCCACGTCGAACCTACCGACGCAGGTGGAGCAATCGGCGTTGGCCTTGTTCGCCAAGGTTTGTGAAGGCACGGCCAGCGATGCACGAACGCGACTCGCCGAAGACGTGTGGGTTGGTCAGACCCACCGCGCATACCTCGAACTCGATGAGGTGCTCGACGGGCTGGGGCACGCCGCCAATGCCGCCAAGGTGGGGGTCGAAGACGAACGCGAAACCTGGGAAGGGCTCGACGCCATCACCCGGCGCAGCCAAGATCTGCGCAACGCGCTCGCGTTCGTGGTCGACGGCGACAGTAAACACGTGACGTGGCTCGATCGCAGCTCGAGCGGCACCGCGTTGTCGGCGACGCCGGTCGACGTCGCGCCGATCCTGCAGCGGCGCCTGTTCGAATCCGGGCGCTGTGTGGTGTTCACGAGCGCGACGTTGGCGACCCCCGAAGCACCCCTGCCGTCTTTGACGAACCCCACGGAGGAGTACCTCGCCGCGCCGCCCAAGGCCGAGCTCTCGCGCTTCGGCTACGCACGCAGGCGACTCGGCGCGATTGGCATCATCCAACCCGTGGACGAGCTGGTGGTCGAATCTCCGTTCGACTTCCGCAACAACGCGTTGCTGTTCGTGGCCAAAGACCTGCCCGAGCCGCGAGAGGAAGGTTTCTCGGAACAGGCGCTCCCGGTGGTGAGTGAACTGTTGCTCGCGGCCAACGGTGGCGCGTTCGTACTTACCACGTCCTTTCGCGTGTTGAAGACGCTTCACGAGCGGCTGCGAGCGACGTGGGAGGCGATGCCGTGGAGTGGAGAACCGCCGCTGCTGCTGGTGCAAGGTTCGGCGCCGAAGACGCAGCTGCTACATACGTTCAAACAAGCGGGCAATGCCGTGCTCGTCGCCACGATGAGCTTCTGGGAAGGCGTCGACGTGCCTGGCGACGCCCTGCGGCTGGTAATCATCGACAAGATCCCGTTCAGCGTGCCGACGGATCCCCTCGTCGCCGCGCGTGTCCAACATCTCGAAGAGTCTCACCAAAACCCCTTCAACGAGCTGTACATCCCGAGCGCCCAGATGGCGCTCAAGCAGGGCTTCGGGCGCTTGATCCGCAGCGCGACGGACCGCGGTGTGGTAGCGCTCCTCGACTCACGGCTACATCGACGCGGTTACGGCCAGCGCATCTTGGGCGCATTGCCGCCCGCCAAACGCACCGCGCGGTTGTCCGACGCGGTGGCGTTTTTGCGCGGGCTACAGTCGACCACCGACCGCGTCTGACCTCGACCAAGGGCTGGAGCGAAGGCCGAGGATCCTACCGCTATTTGCTAGGTGAGGCGACGATGCAAGGTGCGCTGCGACGATGCAAGGTGCGCTGGCCTCCGCCTCGCTGATGCGGGAGAGACTTTTGCCTGAGACGTCCATCCCCGGGCTCAAGGCTTGGGGAACACCAACGTGAGCTCGAGCAACACGTCATCCTTGATCAGATCGTCGGGCTTGCCGGGATAGACGATTCCAAAGTCTTTGCGGTTGATCGTGAACGACGCTTTGCCGGTCACACCATCGTCAGCCGCAGTCACCTTGACTGGAAAGGTGATCGCTTTCGTCACGCCGTGCAACGTCAAGTTGCCCGTGACCTCGTGAGTCGAGTCGCCAGCCGCTTTTTCGACGATAGAGGTGCTCTGGAACGTCGACGTCGGGAACTTCTCGACGTCGAAGAAGTCCGCGTTCTTGAGGTGCCCAGTCAGCTTCTCGCTGTCGGATTCGAGCGAATCCATCTGGACCGTGAAGTTCAGTTGAGTTGGCTTGTTGCCCACGACCGTCGCCTCGCCGGTGAACGATTTGAACTTGCCCGGATGCGTTCCCGTTATCTTG
>CBINDO010000412.1:0-5982 GCA_966249405.1 uncultured bacterium
TGTGCAGCTTCATCGAGCCGTTGACCAGGCGCGAGCCGGTCATGCTGGTGCCGAATCGATCGATCGCCGACTTGGCAGCTTCGCGAACCTTGGGATGCGTCGTGAGCCCGAGGTAGTTGTTGGAGCCGAACATGACGACGCGTTTGCCGTTGATGACCGCCTCCGGACCATCGTTGAGGTCGAGCGGTCGAAAGAACGGGTACATGCCCATCTTGCGGGCATTGTCTGCCGTCTTGAAGGCATAAGCCTTCTCGAACACGTCTTTGCCACCGATCGACGCCAAGTTGGCGCGTTCGTTGAGCGACGTCTCCATGTTCTGCTCGTCGGAGTCGGCCGTGGATGTCTCCGAACGTTTCGCCGAGCGAGCGGTTGGCTCGTCCGAGGCGCTCTTGGCCGAGGTACCGTTGAGACCGTTTGCAGCGTGGTCGTGCGCGTCGGCCTTTGCCGTCGCGTGGCCGTTCAGACCGTGACCGTTGAGGCCGTTGACTTTGCCGTTGACCGACTTGCCGTTGACCGATTTGCCGTTGGTTTTCGTCTCGCCAGCGTGTTCGCCCAAGTTTTCGTCGAGCGCGGGGTCGATCGGGGGGAGTTCGTAGCCGTCCTTGAGGATCCCCCACGCTGCTTTGATTCGGCTGCGCGCGTCGAGCAGACCTTCTGCGGTCTTCATGACGCGGTCGTCGCTCATGATTCGCATTACTTGAGGAGAGAGGATGATCTCTTTGCCTCGGTTGAGCAGTCGTCGTCGCAAGCCTTGCTTTTCCATTTTAAGAACTTCCGTGGGAGGTGTTCGGTGAGACACTCTGGACGTCTGGGTGCGAAACAAGGTACGCACTAGGCGAGCAGTCTATCGATGCGGGTGATACAGGCGCGTTCGAGCGAGGTCAATTCGCCGGACACGGAATTGGCACAACTTCACCGTTTCGGTTCGCCACCCAATTGGTATGGCCACCTGGAATTCGTGGGAGATCGACGACACTTCGAACCAAGAACAGCTCGCGGGACGAATTTGCCGCGTTCTCACTTTGCGATCCGTTGGATCGTTATTAAGGCTGGAGATCGGCAACCGCAAACCCGTGCAAAGTGGTTAAACCTCTTTGCGCCGGCGCAACTCGGCGGAGAGAGGTTTAACCTCTCGCGCTCCCGCTCGTGTGTTCACCTGCAGATGTAAGGTTACTCGGCAGGCGTCGAGCAAGATGGCGAGGGCCGTGTCGCACGCGAGTCCGCCGCCGACGTCTCTGGCTCGTCCGGTGCGGGCTCGCCGTCCTCGTGGTGTGGCCACAGGCGCGTGCCGTGGTCGTCGAGCTCGATGAGGTCGAGGTACAAGCCCTCGGCGGGCGCGGTCATGCCGAGGTCTAGACGGTTACCACTGGCAATTGCGCGGCGAAATGCCCCGGGTGCACAACGGCCGCGCCCAACGTCCACGAGGGTGCCCGCGATGATGCGGACCATGTGATACATGAACGCGTTGCCGGTAACGCTGATCTGGAGCACTCGTGACGGTGCTGGGTGAGCGATCAGCTCGACCTTCGAAATCGTGCGGATGGTATTGGTGCGGAAGTCCGCGCTCCCGCGAAACGCGCGAAAGTCGTGAGTCCCCAGCAAATCTTGCGCTTCACGCCGCATCCTGGCGTGGCTCAGCGGGTCGAACATCCGCCACGACCGGCTCTCGAGGAACGGATCTCGAATCGTGCCTTGAAGCACCCAGTACGAGTAGGTCTTGGAGATTGCATGATTGCTCGGCAAAAAGGCCGGTGGGACACACGCGGCGCTCAGCACCGCGATGTCCGGTGGCAACAGTCCACTCAGGCCAAGCACCCAACCGCGGTTACCGATGAACTGGTCAGTGTCGAAGACGACGTATTGTCCACGCGCGTGCACGCCAGCATCCGTCCGGCTACACACGCGCAACGACGAGGCATCGGGCGCGAGCGTGCGGATCGCCCGCAGCAGCTCGCCCGCGATCGTGTGCGCGTTGTCTTGAATGGCGAGCCCCGAGTAGCGGCTACCATCATAGGCGACCTTCAGCAGGATTCCGTACTTGTAACGCGGGTTGTCGGGGAGCATTTCGAACGCGATCGATGGCGCTGGGGACCGTCAGTTGGAGCCAGGGACGAAGTTGAGCGGTACTTGCACGTCGACGCAGCCGCCCTTCGGTTTGGGGTAAGAGCCGGACCGGAACTTCTGCAGAATGCAGCTCGAGACGGCGGCATCGCCCAACGAATCAGAAGCCACCGTCGCGGAGCACGCAGCACCTGACGGGCTAACACGTACGGCCACCGTCATTTTGCCTTGGAGGGTGGAGTTGGAGAGCAACGCCTTGTTGTAGCAAGTCTTGGCGGAGGCCCCGCGCAGGCGCAGAGCGTCGCGCAAGCCGGCGTCCGCGCTGCCGGTGCATCCACCGCTGCAGCCCGCGGGCCCCTTGTTCTCTTGCGGGGCGGCCACGCCGTTGTTCGCGCGGGGCGCCGACGTGGACGGTGTGGACGCGGTCTTGGCCGTCTCCTCCTCGGGTGGAGGCGGAGGCGGAGGCGGTGGCGGCGGGGCCGGTGAACGCGGCGGCGGACTCTGGACCGCAGTCGCGGTGGGCGCGGCCTTTTCGGTCGTCTCTTGGTTCCCGCGCAGCGCAAAAAAAGCGGCGCCACCGGCTACGAGCGCGACGACCAACGCCCCTCCGAGCAAGAGGCCGTTGCTGCTGGTTGTGGGCGGGGTGGGGGGAAGGCTGGATTCGGACATACTTCTAGCTCCTACGAGCAACCAGACGACCGTCGAAACCGGTCATGGCACAAATCCTCGCTCCGAGGGAAAAGGAATTGGTCGCCGGGTCGGTGAGGTCACCGAGTTTTGGCGCGTGATACCGGTGAAAACCAAGTCAATCGTCCGTCACCGGCGACGTAGCGTCTGGCTCTGCGGTGACGGGCCCTCGAGCTCTGTAGAAACTCATCGCCGAGTCACCCCAGTGACGCGTGTCGTCTTTGACGAGCCCAGGCAGCTCGTCCGGCAGGCTCAAGCGAAACGGATGTCCCAGCACGACGCGCGCACCTGGTGCCAGCGCCCCGTGCAACACCTTGGCGACCACTTCGCTGGCTTCGAGCGAGATTGGCCACGGAGGGTCGCTCAGAACCAAATCCAAGTTGGTGAGCAAACCCGTGCAGCGTTGGACCTCCCGTGAGACGAGGGTGCAGCGGTCGCCGAACTGTAAGTGCTCCGCGTTGTCACGCAGCACCTTGCACGCGTCTTTGCCGGACTCGACGAACCAAACGTGCTCTGCGCCGCGCGACAACGCTTCGAACCCGAGTGCGCCCGAGCCTGCGTAGAAGTCGACGGCCCTGGCGCCGTGGAGCGGTCCCAGGATCGAGAACAAGGCTTCGCGCACGCGATCGGTGGTCGGGCGCGTCGCCATGCCTTTTGGGGCCTGAAGGCGCCGACTGCGGTGGGTTCCAGCGATGATTCGCACGATGTCTTCTTTCGGTTGCGGTTTTGCGCGGATGGCGACGCGGCGCTCTCGTCAGCTTCCCGGCGGCGCGACCCGCGCAGAGTTCAGGTCGTCTCCACCTTCGTCCACATTTGACGGCGGCGCTTCTGACGAACGCTGTCGCGGCGGGTGAGTAGGCGCGCGACGCTCCACGCGGACATCAGCTCACCCTCTTGGCCCAACGCCGGCAACGTCGTCCTGCCGACCAGGTACGTGCCTGCGACCGGTCCGGTGAGCGGCTCACCTGCCAAGCCATGGTGGCTCGTGGGTTCGACCGTCCACTGGTACTCCATGAACTCAGGCTTGGTCGCCGTTTGGGGGATGTGGATGCGGTCGATCTCTCGGCGAGTGCCCGTCGTGTAATCTTCGAGCGGCAAACCGTCGTGGGTCGAGTCCACGACCAACAAGTGATGACCGATGAACGGAAAGTGCGTCCGGATCGTCCCGATCACGGCTGCCCGCGCTTCGAGCAGGGTCAACGCGCCGTCCGCTGGGAGCAACGCTTCTGCGACGAGTAGCGACTCGGTCGGCTTGCCGCCGTCGCGCCGCTCCACTGGGTAGCGCTGTAGGTGTACGACGGGGCGACGCGGGTCCGGATATTTGCTCTCGGGCGGTAGCAGGAACGATTCGGCGCCCAAGCTCACCGGTAGCCCGTCATTGCGCACGACCAAACTGACCGTAAAGCGACCCGCGGTCGGGCTCACCTGGGGCCATTCGTTCTGTGCGCGCTTGGTCACCCCGGCGCCACCGGTCAGTGAAGCCACAGCTTCGCCCGACAAGTTGGTGATCACGGCGTCGGTCCCGATGACGACGTCCGAACCCTCTTCGATGATGCCCGTCACCTTTCCGCCGCGCACCTGGATCGCTTCAGCGGCGCGGTCGAGCACCGCGACGCCCCCGTGAGACGTCAGACGCTCCAGCAGGAACGCTTCGATTTCGTCCTCGCCACCGCTGGAACCCATCAAGCCGCGGGTCCACGAGCCGTGCAAGCGCGCGAACGCCAGCGCCGGCAGCCCCATGTACGCGTAGTCCAGGTCGGTGGAGAACACGGCGGGCAGCGTGGCCAGCTCGCGATACGGATGATTGCCAGGAAATTTGGCGAGCGCGTCGTCGCTCTCGCGGGCGCTGTCGTAAGGTAACGCTGCTGAAACGCGCGCCGCGTCGAGCCGGTCGCGCAGGCCCTGGGGCGGCCACACCATGTCGCGATTGAACGCGTCGTCGATGTCTCGGTTGGCGCTGCCCAGCTGGTTGTAGAACTCGTCCACGAGCTGTCGGACCTCGGGGAACTCGCGCTCGATCTCGTTCTGGAAGTCCTCGCTGTTGGCGCACACTTCGACTCGGCGAGTCTCGCCGAGGACGCTGAACATCGGATCGAGCGGCTCGACGCGGCGTCTGAAGGTCTGCGTCTGCGCGAGCTCGTGCAAGATGCGCTTCCACACGGGTGTGTTGTGGAACAACATCGAGAAGCAGCGTCGCCGCAAGCGGAAGCGCTCGTACTGGTAACTCGGAGAGGGCTGATTCTGGCCGAGCAACAGGACGCTGAAGTCGCGGCGCGCGAGCAACACCGCGCAGGCGAGGGTGCCCAACGACCGTCCCAGAAGGACCACGTCGTAGTGGCGCGTCGTCATGACGGTTCTGCGCTCACTCCCGAACAGATGCCCGTGCTCACGACGCGCCGCGCGCCGCGCGTCTCGAGCTGCAAGCGGCCGGTGACCGCTTGCTGGACGCACCGCACGAGCAGCGCATGTTCGGCGGCGTGGATCCGCGTCCCCAGGCTTTCGGCGGTGTCGTTGGGAGCAACGGCGACGACGCTTTGCCCAATGATGGGACCCGCGTCCATGTCCGCGGTGACGAGATGCACCGAACACCCCGTCACCTTCACGCCGTAGTCGAGCGCTTGCGCGATGGCGTCGGTGCCTGGGAACGCCGGCAACAGCGATGGGTGAATGTTGATGATCCGCTCGGGATAAGCCTCTAGCAGTACGTCCGTGACGAGTCGCATGAAGCCAGCGAACACGACCCATTCGGCGCCGTGTCTACGCAGCTCCCCTACCACCGCCGCATCGAAGGCTTGCCGCGACGCAAACTGCCGGTGGGGCAGGCACACCGCTGGGATGTTGGCGTTGGACGCGCGCTCGAGCGCGAACGCGTCTGCCTTGTTCGAGATCACCACCACGATCTCGGCATCCAGGGCCCCGCGTCGTGTGGCGTCGATGAGCGCCTGCAAGTTGGAGCCATTGCCCGAAACGAGGACTGCGACTTTGGTCTTGGAGGAGTTGGCCACGGGAAATCCGGTTGGTGCCGAGCAGCGGCGGGTGGTTACTTGTTGATGACGACGATGGGCGTCGCGTCGGGGCACGCTTCTACTACGCCGGTGACCCACGCGCGTTCGCCCACCGAGTTCAGGTGCGTCGCCACCTTCGCGCCGCTGCCCGCTTTGACGCACATCACGAGACCGATGCCGAGGTTGAAGGTGCGCAGCATCTCGCCTTCCTCTACCGGGCCGCCCTTGG
>CBINDO010000413.1:0-5978 GCA_966249405.1 uncultured bacterium
GCCAGTTCGACGCCAGCCAGAACGAGATCTTCCACGCCGCCGTCACCCCCGGCGACGACCCCTCCATCCACCAGAACGACGTTGTCCGTGTCTTCACCGTCGTCGTCGTCACCCTTGTTCCCGCCCGGCTTTCCCTCGGTGTCGTCCGTGACGCCACCGCTGCAGCCAGCGAGTGCAGCGGCCAGAGTCCATATCGGGATCCAGCTAACTCGCGATCTCCACCGGCCGGATGACTGTGCTGACCCAACTTTTGCTCGAATCGACGAGCGCCCTTCGTTCATGACTTGCCACATATGAACTCCACCACAGCGGGGAACTTGAAACGGGGGAACGACACGACGGCGATGCCCTTCAACGGACTCCCTACTTTGCTAGACGCCCCCCAAGCCTGAACGAAACAGTCACAGTAGTCTTCCGGGAAACGACAATTTTGGTGGCATGACGCTCACCGCCACCCCACATCCCCATCAATGGCCTCACAGCCCCAACGCACCAATTTGATACGAACAAATGCACCAATTCGACGGGCTCGTAAGTCGGTGATTTCGTGAGCCGCCGATCGCAAGCCGTGGTTCATCCGGTCGCGGTGAGACACAATACACAACCACTAGCCCACACCCGGGCCACCAGAAGGCCCCAGCGCCGTCGGTGCCCGCTAAAAACCCAAGAAATTCGCCTTGCTAGGGATGATAAAAGCATCCCATAGTACAGCGATGGGGTGTTCATCCTGCGCCCCTCAGGAGGTCAGCGTGGACAGAAAGCACAAGAAGTCGGGCAAAGAGTTCAACCCGGAAACGCTGGCGCTGGGTTACGGCTACGATCCGTTCCTCTCGGAGGGCGCGGTGAAGCCGCCCGTGTTCCTCACCTCCACGTTCCAATTCAAAAACGCGGAGGAGGGACAGCGATACTTCGAGCTGGCGTACAAGCTGAGGCCACCGCGGGCGTCCGAGGCACCGGGACTGATTTACAGCCGTCTGAACAATCCGAATCTCGAGATCTTCGAGCGTCGGGTGGCCGCCTGGGACGGCACCGAAGATGGGGCCACGTTCGCGTCCGGGATGGCCGCCATCACCACCTTGGTGTGGGCGCTGCTCAAGCCCGGCGACGTAATCTTGAGTACCCAGCCCATCTACGGTGGGACACACTACTTCTTCGAACACATCCTCCCCGCCTTCCAAATCACCAATCGCTTCGTCCCGGCGAGTGGTGACGTGCCGGCGGCGATGCGCGAAGCCGTTGCCGAGTTCGGCGCAGAGAGGGTACGTCTGGTGTTCATCGAGACGCCAGCCAATCCGTCCAACGTCTTGGTAGATTTGGAGGCGGTCGCAGAGGTCGTCAAAGAAATCCGCGTCGCTGGCCGCGCAGCTTGCCATTTGGCTGTCGACAACACGTTTTTGGGGCCAGTGTTCCAGAAGCCCGCACAATTCGGGGCCGACTTCGTCATCTATTCGGCGACGAAGTTTCTCGGCGGTCACTCGGATCTCATCGCCGGCGTGGTCACAGGGCGTGTGGGAACGATGGAGGTGATCAAGCTGTACCGCACCATTCTCGGAACGATGGCCAATCCATTCACTGGGTGGCTGTTGTTGCGCTCGTTGGAGACGGTGTCCGTGAGGATGCGCCGCCAAGCCAAGAGCGCGCAAAAACTCGCCGTCCTCCTCTCCGAACACCCGAAGGTCAAGAAGGTGCATTACCCGGGGCTGCTCGCGCCCGGCACTCCGGAGCACGCGATCTACGCCAAACAATGCACCGGAGCCGGTTCACTCATCGCCTTCGAGGTCGATGGAGGGATCGAGGGCGCACAACGCGTGCTCAACAACTTCGAGGTCGCGCGCCTCGCCGTCTCGTTGGGCGGAACCGAAAGCCTCGTGGAACATCCGATGACGATGACGCACTCGGACGTCCCCCCCGAGGAACTCGCGCGGATCGGCGTGTCACCGGGGTTGATTCGGATGAGCGTCGGACTCGAGCACCTCAGCGACCTCAAACGTGACGTGCTATCCGCGCTCGAGGCGTTGTGAACACCGCAGCGTCGGTCACGCTCCAGCGTCGGCAGGAGGTTCCCAGCCGGGTGCAGCCAGCTCGAACCCCGAGAACTCGAAAGCCGGCGTTACGGTGCAGCCCACCAGACTGAAGTCTGGGGCCGTCTCGGTCGCGTCGAGCGGTTTCGCGGTCTGCCAGGTATACGGCGCGACGATCACGGTCGGACTCTGACCCGCGGTGACGTCCGGGCCAAGCACGTAGCGCTCGAGTTTGGCGCCGCGCTTCCACAACCGCAACTCGACGGGCAATCCCGCATAGTAGTGGAAGATTTCGACCGCGTCGATCCGGTGCCAGTGAGACACTTGGCCAGCCCGGAGCAAGAAGTGGATGGCAGTGCCGTGGCCCCTTCCCTCGGCCGAGGCATCTCGGTACGTCTCCTTGTAGTACCCGCCCTCCGGATGGGGAGCGAGGTCGAGGGCTCGAATCACTTGGTCGGCAGTTTGGGTGGCCATGGTCCAGCGGTGTACTTGCGGCCGCGCCCGAATCAAGCGCCGGTAAGCCAGCTCCCGAGCACGTAATCATTGGTGATTCCGAGGCTGGGGATCGCCAGAACTCGTGGCTACGAGTTTTGCAATGGGCCCGCGACTTTTCGTAGCCAACTGCAGGCAAGCCAAGTAGGGTGCCGCCCGCCGCTTTGGGCCCCTTTCCTCAAGGAACGATCGAATCGCTATGAGCAGCTATCTCTTTACCTCTGAATCCGTCGGCGAAGGCCATCCAGACAAGTTGTGTGACGCAGTTTCCGATACCATTCTCGACGCCCTGCTCGCGCAAGATCCGAAGAGTCGCGTCGCATGTGAGACATTCTGCAAGACGGGCTTCGTGGTAATTGGTGGTGAAATCACCACCAAGGCCAACGTCGACTACCAGAGCCTCGTCCGTCAGGCGGTACGCGAGATTGGCTACACGAGCTCCGAGATGGGCTTCGACGCGGAAACCTGCGGCGTGCTCACCGCGATCGCCGAGCAGTCGCCGGACATTTCGCAGGGCGTGACCGAGGGTCAGGGGCAATACAAGGAGCAGGGCGCAGGTGACCAGGGCTTGATGTTCGGCTACGCGTGCGACGAGACGCCCGAGTTGATGCCCGCCCCGATCATGTACGCCCATAAGTTGATGCTCGAGCTCAGCAAGGTGCGCAAAGCGGGCAAGGTCGACTTCTTGCGCCCCGACGCCAAGAGCCAGATCACCATGGTCTACGAGGACGACAAACCCGTGCGCATCGACACGGTCGTGTTGTCGACCCAGCACAGCCCCTCGGTCAAAAACAAGGAACTGCGCGAGGCGGTCACCGACCTGGTGATCAAGAAAGCGCTTCCGGCCAAGCTCCTCACCCCGAAGACCAAGTACTTCATCAATCCGACCGGACGCTTCGTGGTCGGTGGCCCGTGCGGCGACGCGGGTCTCACCGGGCGCAAGATCATCGTGGACACCTACGGTGGCGCTGGTCGCCACGGTGGCGGCGCGTTCAGCGGTAAGGACCCCTCGAAGGTCGACCGCTCGGCGGCGTATTACGCCCGTTACGTGGCGAAGAACATCGTAGCTGCGAAACTGGCCCGCAAAGTCGAAGTCCAGGTCGCGTACGCAATCGGTGTCGCGAAACCGGTGGGCGTGTACGTCAACACGTTCGGCACCGGCATGGCAGACGACGCCAAACTGAGCAAGGTCGTCAACGACCTATTCGACATGCGCCCCCGCGCGTTGATCGAAGAGCTCGACCTACTGCGCCCGATCTACCGTCCGACGGCAGCCTACGGCCACTTCGGCCGCCCCGAGTTCAGTTGGGAGCAAACGACGCGCGTCGACGAGCTGAAGTCCGCGCTGAAGGTGCGCTAGTCTAATCAGACTACAGTGCCGAGTAGAGAGGAGCTCCGAAGGGCTAAAACCCTCGGAGCTTTCTCGTTTTTGGGCTCGGTCCGAGGTGGCTCCCTTCATTCTGTGGCAATTGCGCCGTTCCGGTGGGTGTGAACGACCCCGGTCCAATCCCGCCTCTGAGCCGCGCCGACTCGAGCGCCCGCTGGAGCACGTCGTGGCCCGCCGAGATTAGCGCATTGACCCTGGATCGGGTGCAAGAGGGGCTGCTGCTCGTCGACGCAGAGTGGGTCGTCGTCAGCGCCAATCGCACCGCTCAGCGGCTCCTGGGTTACTCCGAGCCGGAGCTGATCGGGCGCGCCGCGGAACACCTGCTGCCCGATGCGTCGTTTCAGAGCCTCCGGCAAGGCAAGCTGCGCGGACAAGTGACGATGTGTCACCGACGGGGACGAACGTTCACCGCGGAGATCGCACAACACGCGGTTCGGTTGGAAGGGGATCGACCTGGGAACGTCCTGGTGTTTCAAGACATTTCGCAGTGGGTGGAGCTGCGGGAATCTTTGGAGCGCGTGACGGCAATGCACACCGTCCTGCTGCGGGTTCTCGCGTTATCCTTCCGCAAGGAGAGTCTGACGCTGCTGCTGGAGGAGGCGTGCCAACTGATCGCCGGACCATCTTGGCTCGGCAATGCCCGTGCAGGCATCTTCTTGGCAGACGAGAACCACCTCGAACTGAGCGCGAAGACGCACTTGCCGGTGGCGCAACAGCAGCAGTGTGCGCGGATACAGATGGCTCAGTGTATGTGCGGTCTCGCAGCCCAGACGCGGCTGCTCCTGCACGGAACCACGGAAGATCCGCGTCACACGCAACCTTGCTCGAAGGGCGTCG
The DNA here is from genome assembly GCA_966249405.1 of uncultured bacterium. Lineage (GTDB taxonomy): Bacteria > Myxococcota_A > Polyangia > Polyangiales > Polyangiaceae > SZUA-265. The sequence goes on from CBINDO010000413.1 coordinate 4,738, forward strand.
TGTGTGGGCACTACAGCGTGCCCCTGCTGCGCGGGACCGACTTGCTCGGCGTGCTCGTGGTCTATTCGGACGAAGGCCTCGAGCCCAATCAAGCAACGGTCGACTACTTGAACGCGGCTGCGAACGCGCTCTCGGAGCTCATCTCGAGTTATCGCGCCGAGCAGGCCATGCGCAAGGCGATGCTCGCCGCACAAGAGGCGACGCGCGCCAAAAGCCAGTTCTTGGCGACGATGAGCCACGAGATCCGAACACCGATGAACGGCGTGATCGCGACCAGCAGCCTGTTGCTGGACACGGCGCTCAACCCCGAACAACGCGACCTCACCGAGACGATCAAGACGTCCGGGGAGTCGCTGCTGGCGATCATCAACGACATCTTGGACTTCTCGAAGATTGAGGCGGGTAAGATGAACATCGCCCCCGCGCCTACCCGGCTGCGCCCACTTTTCGCAGAGCTGACGGAAGTGCTGCGGCCGAAGTTCGAGGAGCACGGAACCGAGTTCCGCGTTAATCTTCCGCACAATATCCCGGATGCCGTGCTGCTCGATCCCACTCGGCTGCGGCAGGTGCTCATCAATCTGGCAGGAAACGCCGTAAAATTCACCAAGAAGGGGACGGTGACCGTCACCGCGCGTTACGGAGCCGGCAAGTTGGAAGTCAGCGTTCAAGACACCGGCATCGGGATACCCCCCGAGGCGCTGGGTCATCTGTTCCAAGAGTTCTCTCAAGCGGACGCGAGCACTACACGTCGATTTGGTGGGACGGGGCTGGGCCTGGCCATCACCAAGAAACTCGTGGAGCTGATGAATGGGCAAGTCAGCGTCGAAAGCACGTTGGGTAAGGGCTCGACGTTCAGTTTCAGCGTGGAGGCGCCGACCTGCAAAGCCGCCACGGAGGAGCCGCCGAACGCTTCACCTCAGGGAGATCTGAGCGGCCGCATCCTTTTGATAGAGGACAACGCCGTCAATCAGAAGATCGCCATAAAGATGCTGGAGAAGCTGGGGCTCACCACGTTCGTCGCGGCCAACGGCGCGGTGGGCGTCGAGCTCGCGCAACGCGAAGCTTACGACGCGATTTTGATGGACTGCCAAATGCCCGTCATGGACGGTTACGCTGCGACCGAGAACATTCGACAGTGGGAGGGGCTCGTCCAACGTCGACGCCCCATCATCGCGATGACGGCGAGCGCCCTCGAGAGTGAGAAGGAACGCTGTATGGCTAGCGGCATGGACGACTTCATC
>CBINDO010000414.1:0-5974 GCA_966249405.1 uncultured bacterium
ACGAGCTGCGGTGCGGTGATGTGTAAGATCCTTTACCTCGCGCCGGAGCAAGCGTACGGCGGGGCAGCGTCACAGGCGGGCGATTGGTACGCTTTCGGAGTGATGCTCCACCAGGCACTAACCGGCGAGCTTCCCTTTCCCAGGCCCCGCGCTTGGTCCAAAGTCGAAGGCGTCCCCGCACCCGCCGGAGGCGAACCCCGGTCAGCTGTCTCACCAGAACTCGTCGAACTGTGCCAACGCCTGTTGTCCACCGATCCGGCGAAGCGCCCCGGGTTCTCGGAGATCGCCGCTACCCTCGGTGGCAGCTTCATCAATGCCTCGACGCAGCCGCCCTCGGTGCAAACCCCAGCGCAACCGCAGGCTCAACCGGGCAACGGCACCTCGATGCTCGAGCGTGCACTTCGAGCCACCCGCGGTGGTGACATGCGTGTGCTCGTGGTGTCCGACAGTTCACGGCGCGCGCGAGTAGCGACCCAGCTCCAGGAGCTCGAGCACCGCGGCGCAGCGTTGGTGCTGCGCGGTTGTCACCGCCGGGACGAATCGATCCCGTTCAACGGCCTCGACGGCGTCGTGGACGATTTGTCTCACCACCTCGCAAAACTCCCGCGCGAACGAGCGGCCGCGCTGTTACCGCGCGACGTGACGACGTTGGCTCACATGTTCCCCGTGCTCAATCGCGTCGACGTCGTGGCCGAGTTCCCAGCGCGGTTGGCGTTCAGCGGCGACCCTACGTCGCGTAGTTACGCGGCGTTGTCCGAATTGCTCTCGCGGCTCAGCGATCGCCAGCCCGTCGTGTTGTGGTTGGACGGTCTGGAGAACGCCGACGCCGAGACCTTGGCACTGGCCAAAGCCATGCTCGAGGGAGAAGCCCTGCCGGTGTTGGTGGTGCTCGCCTCGGACCAATCGAGCCCGAAACTCCGCACCCTGTTGCGGGCAATCCGCCGTTGTCCTTGGGCCAAACTCGAACCCGCGAGCGGCCCGCTCGTGCGTCGCGTCTCACTGCGCGCGCGGGGCGCCCACGAGGCGCGCTGCTCGGCAGCCTGAGCCGAAGCAGTCAGTTCGTAGGCTGCAGCCACCGCGGCAGGGCCACGCCGTTACGCTGGTAGAATGCGACCAGTCGTTGGCGATTTCGGTTTTCAGCGTCCGGGCTACCGTCCAGCTTCGTCAAGCCGAGGAACGTAAGCGCGTTATTGCCCATCAACGCTTTGCGCTGCTCGGGGAACTGGTTTGCGAAGTGATCGTTAAACGCGTCGACGAAGGCGCCGACGTTGTGGTCGAGGTTGTTCAACCACCAGTCACTTCCGTACATGAGGCGCTCTCGGGTGCGCGGAAATCGCGTGAACACGTCGTTCAGAAAGGCCATGAAGCGGTCGGCATACCCGGCGCGCCAAGGCACCGGCGAATTGGCGACGTCGACGTATACGTTCGGGTATCGCTGCACCAAGACGGCGGCCTGACGCATCCACGCTTCACAAGCGAGCAGCCCGCGTTCGTCTCCCTCCTGCAACCCCTCGAGGTGACCGAAGTGGCCAAGGTTCAGACGCAACGAAGGGTAACGCGCTAGTACGGGCTCCCAATTCTTGGGCTCACACAACATTCCGTATCCCAATTGATAGCCGTTGGCGTTCGAGGTGTGAGACGTTATTGGCACTTGTTCGGCCTCACAATACGCGTAAAAGGCGTGTAGTGCCTGGTCGAGGTTGCGCGCGTCGGCCGGGGAGCGGAGACCACGCTCGGCGTTACCCAACGGCAGATATCCAACCGGCGGGTACAGCTTGGCACCCAAGAATCCCAGGTTCTCGATCGCATGGCGAAACGCCGCCAGCGCGCCGATACCTGCGCCGAGCTCCGGCAGCGGAACTCCCGTGCAGCCGTACGTTGCTCCCGGCTCGAACCTCTCACCAAACGGGGCATAGGGCGTGGCTCGGGTCATCACCTCGCGCACCTCGCGCAGCGGGTTGAACGGCGCGAAGGGGTGCAAGCGCGCCGTCTCTCGACCGATCAGACCCTTCATCGACAACACGGAGATGGCGGAGTGAACGGTCAATTGCTCGTGTAGTGGCGTCTCTTGACATGCGTTGTCCACGCCAGCTCGTTCGACGCAATCGTCACCGGCAAAGTACGCGTAGTCGACCAGCAGCGGGGTGAACAAGTCGACCGTCGGGTAGGTGTTCACGAGCTTGGCTGCGACCTGATGACGAGGGTGGCTCACGAGGCGAGCCACGGCGGCCACGTGTCCAACGTCGATGACGCCGCTCTGCAACGCCCCGCCGGCGAGCAACGCCGTGGCCGCGCCATCGGCCGCGGCGTGATCGAGCATCTCCTCGTCGTAGGTGAGCACGCCGCCGGCTTTCTCGAGTTCGGCCAACGCGCTCAGCTCCTCCGCTCCGGAAGGCGCGCGGGCGTCGATGAGGGCGTGGAATCTACCTGCCGCTTCGCGCGTCCAGGCTTTCGGCGCGGGCGCCACGTGGGACAAGAACGCGGCAACCGGCAAGTCCGACCCGTTGAAGACGTGACAATGGATGTCAACGGTGGTGCAGGTCTCGTCACACGCTTGCGCTTGGGGGAAGCGCGGCTCGATGATCCCGTCGCTACACGCCGTCAAGGTAGTGGCCACACCGCCGAGCCATTGCCTTCGATTGAGGCGGGTCATTGCGTCGCCTTTCGGTCGATCTCGACATTGCGGTCCAAACCAAAACTCCATTGCAGGTTCGCCAGCGCCAGCAACGGAGTCTGCTCTTTCGTGTCTCCGAAGTCTTTGCCGAACGTAGCCGATAGCCACATCCCCCCCTGCAAGTGATAGTCGACCGAAAGAGCGGCTCGGTACAACCATTCTTCGTCTCGGTCCGAGTATCTCTGATGTCGCACCGTCCCCTCGACCGCGATGCCGGTGCGGTGCAGCGCCGTCGCCAAACGCATGCCGGCGTCGAGCCGTTGGCTGGTGCGGTCCGGTGCCGTCACCGATCCCTGCCCGTGTTCGCCGCGCAGCACCCAAAACACGCTGCCCTCGGAACGTCGCCCCAGCATGCTCTCGGCAACGTAACCGAACGTGAGCCAGCTGGCGACACTTCGCGTCCCACCGTCATCGAGCAACTTCAAGTCTGCGTCGGGAAGCGCGAGCAGCCCTGCAACCGCCAGCTCCGCCATGAACCCCGACTTGGCATGCATCGTCTCCAGACACGACGCGTAGCGCGGATCGGCGCTCAGGGAATCCGTCCCCTCCTCGGTCGCCTGGGCACGAGCCAGCTCGTATTTCGCAAACCACGTCGCGTATCGGCGTTCGAACTCCGCTCGGTCGGCTGCGCCAGCGCGTTTCCACTCCGCGACCTGCGCCGCGTCGTTGGGGTCGACAGGGTCCGGACGTCGCGGCGGCGGCTGAGGCTCAGGATGCGTGAGCACGTATTCCTCGAGGAAGTCGCGGTGTTTCGTGGACGCATTCAACGTCACTTCGTCCAACCGCGACTGCAAGTAGGTGAGACACTGTTGTGCGCCCCGCGATGGATGCCCTGGCCACACCGTTACGCGAAGCCCAGCCGACGCTTTGGCGAGTCGGGTCTCGAGAGTGGCTTCGCCGTCGGTCTCGCTCACCACGGACTCGTCACCGCTGGCGAGGGAAAGGGAGAGGTTGCGCAACCACGCCCACTCGGGCTCGGCCTGCAGTCGTTCGAACGCCACCGTCGGGTGACCAACGAGCCAATACGGCGCAAAAACCAACGCGAAGTTGCGAAAGGGTGATAATCCGCGACCGTTGGCGAAACCATTGGCCAGAGATACGGCGACTCCGGTCGGCGTCGACGGGCGCTGGATTTCGGAAGGTGCCGAGCCGAGCATCATGAACGCAGGAGACTCGGGGGTCTTCAACCCTGCCACATCTGGCACCTCGTCGCTGTTGATGGCCGGTCGCTTCAGACAGCCAACGTCCGCATCACCGAGCTCTGGCGAAGCCGCCGAGCAAGAGCTCGCATCGACGTTGGGCACCGCGGGCAGCTCTGGAGCAGTCAACGGGGTCTCGGGAGCTGAAAGGGAAGCCGACGGCGCTGCCGCAGCCGTCGCTACCGGAGCGGGTGCACTAGCCACCGGAGCGGCCACCGGTGGCCCTGCTGTGGGGGCGATTTCGGTGACGGGCGCAACGGGTTGCGCTCGACCCAACGGCGAAAACAGTAAGCTGCCTACCATCAGCGCCGCTCCGCGCCACGCGAATGCGCGCATCGTCATATGACCTTCAGTAAGGTTTGGAAGACCTGGCTCCCGTCGGGGGGTAGGTCGAAGACTTGCTTCGGAAAGATCTCCAAGTTTCTTCGATTCATGGGGACGTCGGGGAGACCGGCTGCGACCTGGTACAAAACGAAGGTGAGGCTGCCGCGATTGGTGAGCGGGTTTACGTCTTGAATCGTCGCGTCGACCGTCATCGTCTTGCCAATGCAATCGGCACCCATGCCGAGCGGCCAGTGGTAGTTGCCGTGACCGTCCGCACACCCGAGTTTTCCGTCGAGCGCGACGCTCGCCAACTGTCCGTCTCCGACCAACGCCCACACGACGAGCGTCGAGTTCCCCATTGCTTCGTAGATCATCGGACTATTGGGCATGCCGTCGTCTCCTATCGCGCTCGTTCACTTGAGACAAAACTCCCCCGAGCCGGGCGATAGTGACGCAGTGCAACGGCTCTGGCAAGCGTCAGCCCACGGTCGAACGTAGGAGTTGTCTCTGCCCCGAATGGCCGGTTCCGGTTTGCGCGTGGCACTGGCACGCAAATACTGACGCGAAATGGCCGAAGCCAATGCTCGAGACTGGTCGTCCACACCTCTGCCCTCACCTGCCGACCTCGGAACCGCGCCGCGCCATCGATGCCCGCCCGCAATGCTTGCCCACGCCAGCGCGGCACATGATACTCCCAAGCGGTCGGCGTGCGTTTCTTCTCCATCTTGTCATCGAGGTCGCTGACTCTCCTCATCCTTTGGGTGTGTTTGGTGAGCGGCTGCGCCAAACGTGCGCGACAATCCGAGACGGCACCACTGCCGCTGCTGACGTTCGAGTTCGCAGGCTGCAAGCGCGTCTGGTTCGACGCCGTGTGCGAGCTCGACACGACTCGCACGTTGACGTTTTGGGTTCCGGGTAACACGGCGCCGCTAGTCTTGGTGGCCAACCGAGAGGTGAGAGCGTTGGAGTCGCGGCTCGTGGGGGGCGGTTTCAGCGCTCGCTACGCGATCCCCGAGGCAGCTTCGGAGGTCGTGCTCGAAAGCGCCGGGAGCCGTGCGACACTCACGTTGCGCGCCAACTCGGAGCCCGACCTTCTGGTGCAAGCGCAAGTGCTGCGCGGCAGAGGCCAGTGGGCACCGGCTCGCGAACTCCTTAGCGCCCGCCTATCGGAGCTGACACCAGCCGAGGCCATGCGGGGTCGCGCACTGCTGGCGCGCTTGGATTTGGCACAAGGGAACTTCATGGCCGCAGTGCCCATCCTGAAAGAGACGGCGACAGCGGCGCTGCGCGATGGGCTTACGTCCGAGGCGGCCTACGACACTCTGGCGTTGGCCTTCGTGCTCACCAACCACCTGCACGATTTCACCGCGGCGCGCTCGGTGCTCGAACGCGCAACGCTCGACTTCGAGCGACTGCCCGAGGCGCGTGCGTTATTGCCGTATTACAAGGCCGTGCTCGCGGTCCAAATGGGTGAACCACAAGCCGCGTTGCTCCAACTCCGCGAAGCGCTGTTGCGAGCGGAACGACTGAGCTTGCGCGATGACGCACTCGCCGCGAAAAAGCAGCTCGCGGCCATCTTTCACGGCCTGGGCCGACACTCCCAAGCCACGACGATGCAAGAGCAGCTCGTGGCCGACTCCGCCGACGCATTGCCGTGCATCCAGCTCGGCAACTTGATCTCGCTGACGTGGTTTCTGCTCACGGATAACCAAGCCACGAGCGGCGACAAACTGCGCGAGGTATTGCCGCGCGTAGACAACGCCTTTGCCGCGTGTCC
>CBINDO010000415.1:0-5913 GCA_966249405.1 uncultured bacterium
GGGCATCGGGTCCGCAGAGGGGGCCATCGCCGCGACCACGGCAGCACCCGGTGCGAGGATGTTGGGTTTGAAGTGGCCAACTTGATTGGGGCCTACCGAGCTGAAGAAGCCGACGCTACCTATCGTATCGTCGAGCTGCTCGGTGAACAGGGCGAGGTTCGTCGCGCCGCCGCTTCGGCTTTGCCAGCTGTCCCTGTTCAACGTAGCCCCGACCGCGATGAGTTCGGGGGCTGTTGCGGGAACGGTGATCGTACCTCCCACGCGTGCCAGAGCGAACAGGGGACCGCGTGTGCCCGTCGCAGAGGACAACTCGCCCGTGCCTTGGACCCACAAGCCAGCGTTGGCGTCGCCGACGAGCCGAAGGCGAATCACCTCGTCGCGGGTAAACGTCCCCGTCAGTAGCAGCAATGCGCCGGACTCGTAGTCGGACAGACTCGGGTCTTCGAGCGACGCCTGATTAGACACCAACGCATCCCAGCCGTCACCAGTTCCTTCTGCCGAGTCCCCGCCGCCGACCGGCGGCACCACGACGTCGCCCGCAGTTTCTACGCCCACCGAGAGTGACTCACCGGGCTTGGTGTCGACCCAGACCAAAACGTCTCCCTCGAAGCTCGACTGATCGCTGGGGATCGCCAACTCCACGACGCTTTCGCCGCGGACCCGGACATCGCGATGGATGCCGAACGGACCATCGAGGTCGTCCGGACCATCCGTAAATACGCCACCGCTATTACCAGCGGCGACGATCATGGTTCGCCCGGGACGGTCCAACAATGCTACGAGCGCTCGCTCGAGCAAGGTCGATCCGTCGTGAGGACCGAAATCACCCCCCAGACTCAAGTTGACGACCGCCGGTTGCCCCGCCTCTTCGGCGCGATCGAAGACGAACTTCGAAGCGAGCAGCACGTCGGCGTCTTGAACTTCGACGCTGTCGACAGCAAGCAAAGCCACGACCAGTGAAGCCTCGGGCGCTATGCCTCGAAGCTGGGCTTCAGCCTGTCCGCCCCCGGCAGCGATCGAAGCGACGTGCGTGCCATGTCCGAGTCGATCACGGGGCAAGGTCACTGCAGCAGACGCGTCGAGCAACGCTTGGTTGATCTGCTCCGCGCCTAGGATCGCACACGGGGTCTCGGCGTCGGTGCAACCGTATTGCTCTTCGAGCTCGGAATGGAACCCGCGAGGCCCGCTCGAAAAGTCGAGCAACCACGCCGCGCGCGTCGAGCCATCGGCATTGCGCAAGTCGGGATGCCGCAGGTCGATACCGCCGTCCACGATGCCGATTGTGACGCCGTTGCCCACACCTCCGGGAGCCCCCTCGAGCGTCCGTTCGAGCAGCAGCTGCCGGTAACCTGCCGTGTCTACCCATTCGTTCACTTGGTCGAGGAGGAGCCGCTTCGGCGGGCTCCACAAGACTCCCTGGTAGTGTCCCCGATCGCGGTTGGGAACCACCAAAAACTCCCCCTCCACACCGACGCTGGCTAGCGAGGCACGCGCCTGGCGGCTCGGCACGATGAAGCGCGCCGGTTTGCCGGCGTTGCGCGAGGGCGACAACACGCGCGCGGCGAAGCGCGGATGCTCACGTACGAGCAGGTCGACAGGCAATTGCGCCCGTGCCTCGCGCGCCTGCACCGCGAGCAGCGAGCACGATACGCCGAGCGCCGCTACGACGCCGAGCTTGCGACGTCTGACCACACACTCACGGAGCTTCATCCAGAACTCCACTATCCCCCCGCGCCGGCGAGAGACAGCGCGTGGGCCTTGAACTTCGGCAAGCGTTCGAGGTCGAGCCCAACCATTACATCGACAACGATTCCACGACCATCGACCAGTACCAGCGTTGGCAAGGCAGTGCCTTGATATCGCAGGGTGACTTCGCCCTCCTCGTCCGAATACGTCGGGAAGGCCAAGTCTTCGCTGGCTCGGACGGCCTCTTCGAACGGGTCGGACGAGATTCCGAGTATATGTATGCCCAATGGGCTGAACTCTTCGTGCCAATCGTTGAGGGTGGGCGCCAACGCGCGACAGGCGACACACCACGACGCCCAGAACTCGAGCACCACGACGCGGCCGTTCAGCTGACTCCAAGCCGGCACCACGCTCCCGCGAACGGTCCGCAGCTCGCTGATTGATGGCGCTGGGTGTCCCACCAACTCTCGGCGCAGCAACGTTTCACGGTCGGGTTTTGCTTCTACGGTGCCGTGGAGCAACCGCGTCGCGTCGTCGCGCCGGACGTCGAAGGTCACCCGTGCACCCGGAGACAACGTCTGCACGAGGGCCCCCACGTCCGCGGGCGTGCTCATCTCGGTGCCGTTGATGCGCAGCAAGCGATCCCCGACAGTCAGTCCTGCGAGCGACGCCGGACTGTTGCGCAGCACTCCGGCGACGATCACGCCCTCGGCCGCTTGCTTCATGCTTATGCCGATCCAGCCCACGGATGGATCGCTCGCAGGAGCATTTTCACGGCTCTGTTGCGGAGCACCTGCGGCCACCGGCGCGTCCGCGGCCGACGGAGACGCCGTTGGGACAGGCGTAGCACTTTGCTCCGTTCCTGGCGAGGGCGCGCTCGAGGCAGGGTGGGTTGCAGGTTGTCGCGTCGGCGAGTGGGCGGCCGGCACTGGTGCACACGCCAGTGGAGCAAGCAGGGCCAGCGACGCTAGCAAGCCTCGTCGGGCTGCTAGCGTCCTCGCCGCAATCCAGCGCTGCGCTCGCTCCGGCCGGCGGCCATCGCAGTCGGCCGGAGCCGCGAGGGGTCTTGTACGATGGGCAGTCACGGGAGTCTGAGCTTGACCGAACAGCAGTTGTTATGGCTCCTCTGCCGGCGAATGACAACGTCGCATTCGTGCTCGTGGCTCGGGTTGGGCGCCCTCTCGTGGAGTTGTTCGCTACCACCACCTGCGCCGGGCATTCACGTTCCAAATCCAGAGACCACCACTGCCGCTAGCGTTGCCACTTCGTCAGCGCCGCCCGAGCCAGCTCCACCGAACCCCTACGGCGAGTGGACGGAAATCGCACGCGGCGTTGGGAATGGGCACGCGTTGCCCGGTGTTGAAGAGCTGTCCGTTTCGGTCACAGCGAGCGACGAGCGCGCGCGAGGTTACTACTGCAACGGACCGCTCGCCGACGCCCTCGCGCCGTTCGGCATCGCGCAAACCATGAATCTCAACGAAAGGAGCCTCCACTACGTCATTGAGCTCGGCGCCGACGGGCGATGGCGATACTCGATTCACGAAGACGGTGAGACGATTTCCGGCGGCCCGCTGTGTGCCGCGTGTCATGAACAGGGCCGGCCAGATCCATTATTTCGTGCGTTCCGCGCAACGGCCTGTAGGTGAATGCCCGCGTGGGTTGGGGTTGGGCCCAGCTCCTTCCCTCCGTGGTGCGGCTCCCGCCCACCGCCCGCCCGCGGGCGAGCGTAGAGCGCTACTCCTCGAAGCACGGCTGTTCGTGAAGGGCTTCACCGTAGCCACCAGCGAGAATGTCTCCGTTTTGGGCGCACAGGGGCGTGGCAGCGTGCTCACTCCTGGCGAGCGTGCCCGCGCTTGGCACTAACGCGGCGTCACCCGTCGGGTGGCTAGGCTCGGGGAACAAAATAAGGAACGGGAGCAACGGCGACTCATCATGGCCCCGTTGCTCCCGAAGCGAAGAGCATACGTTCCCTTTGAAGGAACATCCTCACCCAGCTGCCCGGACTCGTCGACCTCCGCGTTGATGGTCTGTTGCGTCGACGGTCTGGCGCGGATGCTTTGCGGAGCTGGCGTGAGAATCGACGAGTAACGCCCATTCTCCCAGCTAGCTCCGCTCTGCATTCAGAGGGGAGGAAACAACACACTAAGCCAAGTAAGCAAAAACACTCGGTGATTAAGAAAGAAGAGGCCGAGTGATAAGGAAGCAGAAAGGCTAAGGTTAAGTTCTAAGCTAAGTAAGCCACCCAATTCGCGGGCGGAGTTTAAGGTAAGTGACGCTGGGCATACTGCAGGGGACGTGCCAAGTCTCGCGAGGTAGGACAACAGCGCCTTCTAGCCGTCGAAATTGGCGGGTGCCTCTGGCTTTGTTGGCTCAGAGGGCGGCAATGGAGTCGTACCCTCGCTACCACTCTGAAGTATTTGCATAGTGTGCCTACCCGGAGCAGTGGGTGTGCGGCCGGCCTGCGTGCATTTGGTGTCGTTTTGAGGTGACGCCAGGGAAAGCTGTGATATCAATCCGCCTCCACGCGCCCGTAGCTCAGCTGGATAGAGCGTCGGTCTACGGAACCGAAAGTCGGAAGTTCGAATCTTTCCGGGCGCGCCAAAAGCCAGCGACGCTGGCTTTTTTTGCGTCCGGAAAGAGTCGTTCGGTCCCTCGCGCTGCGCGCTCGGTCCGTCGAGCGAATCTTGGGCGCGCCAGAAGGCAAGCGACGCTGGCGTTCTTGCATCCGGAAAGAGTCGTTCGGTCGAGCGAATCTTGGTGGCGCGCCAGAGGGCCAGCGACGCTGGCTTTTTTTGCGTCCGGAAAGAGTCGTTCGGTCCCTCGCGCTGCGCGCTCGGTCAGTCGGAGCGACTAGTGCGATGCAGCGGGAGCAGATGTGGCGCTGGGCACGGCGGCCGTCGCGCTCGGCGACAGGGAGAAGACGGATGAGCTTGCGGGGGCAGCTGCGGGGGATGCCGTCGATTCAGGGAAGTAGCTCGCAAGCCAGGCACCGAGGCCGACGCTCAAAGCTACGGTGGCGGTTGCCAGCCCGAGCTTGCGCGCCCAAGTACGGGGTTTGGAGTCTGCCAAAAGCGCTGCCGCAAACGGTTCGGGGGCGGTGCGGACGCCGCTGTTCTCGCTGCGCGATGGCGGCAAGCTCGAGGGCGAGTAGAAGCCTGGGTTCGCTTTGCGCGCGGCTTCGTTTTGCATCATCGAGATCCACCGCAGGCGCTCATTGAGCTTGTCGGCGGCAATCGACTGAGCCCAGTACCCGAGCTCCTGACGGCTGGCGCACGGTCCGCTGGCGGCAATGGCGTTGGCGAACTCGAGGGCCGTGGGGAAGCGTTGTGCCGGATCTCTGGCTAGTCCGCGCAACACCGCATGGTCGAGCTCTGGCGTGAGGCCCGAACGATGGTGACTTGGTGGAGTGACCTCCAAGGTCAGCACGCGTGCCAAGGTGCGAGCGTCGCTGTCGCTGTGAAAGAGCCGTTTACAGGTGAGCGCTTCCCACAAGATGATGGCTGCGGCGTAGATGTCCGTCCTTCGATCGACCTGACCGCGTTGGAGCTGTTCGGGCGCCATGTAGGCCACCTTGCCGCGAACTTCGTTGTCACGTGTGACGGTGGCGCGGCCGATGGCCTTGGCGATCCCGAAATCCAGAATGCGGGCGACGCCTTCGCCGCTCACGATGATGTTTTGCGGCGAGACGTCGCGATGAACGATCTCGAGCGGCATGCCGTGGACGTCGCGCGCCTCGTGTGCTGCGTGCAGCCCCCGGAGCACGTCCACCATCACGGTGCGTACGATCGCTGGCGATGCCGGGTGTCCGTTCCGATAGGATGCACCGAGCAGCTTCGAAAACGACTCGCCGTGAACGTACTGCATGACCAGCGACAGATCTCGTCGGTCTTGGACGATGTCCAGCGTCGCCACGACGTTCGGGTGCTGAATGTGAGTCACCACCCGCACTTCGTCGGCGAACATGGTGAGAAATTCAGGGTCGTGGGTGAATTGGGGATGCAGCCGCTTGATTGCGACCGGCATACACTGCGGGTCGCCCTGTTTGTACCCCAGGTGAACGGTCGCCATGCCACCTGCGGCGATTTCCACGAACAAGTGGTAATCGCCTACGCTGTCTTGGGTTTTGGTGCGAGCTACCGCCACGTCCGGCATCCTACAAGATGCCGGGGGGCAGACTCTAGGCTCTCAGTGTTCGGAACGACGCTGGCCATGGGCGGAGCTGTCACG
>CBINDO010000416.1:0-5811 GCA_966249405.1 uncultured bacterium
CGCCGGGGTCACACGCGCTCGCCCCGAGCTGGCGCCCGCGCGTCGCCCGGACGGTCGGCGCCGACAATCAAGAGACCGGTCAACTTCGGTTGGCGTTCGAAGACCCCAATCTCCACCAACTCGGTGCGACGCAGCGCAATCCTCGCGTGCGCCTCGATGACGGACGCAGGATAAGTATTCGAGTACTCCGGGCCCATGGAGTCCACGAATTGCGCCAGTTGTTTGGGAGTTGGTTTCATTGCCTGCTTGAACTTTGGACGAGCGCCGCTGAGTTGCCCGCCCGGGCACTGGATAGCAAGCGTTTGCGCAAAGTTCCCACGCATTTTGTTGCGCGAGCATGTCGGCATCGAAAACTTCGCACCCGCCGGCTGAAAAGTATCCAGGGGCGAATCTTCGGATATGCCTACTTCGAGCTGGGCGCGGGCGCTGGTGGTGGCGTCAAACCTGGGATCGAAAAGCCCGTAGGCAGCGGCAACTGAGGCAACGCGGTAGGTAGCGCCGTCGGGATCTGGATGGCTCCCGTGGGCAACGGGATCGCCGTGGGCAGAGAAAATACGGGACCCGCTGGCGTCGTGGTCGCCGGCGCGCTGGCTCCAGGTGTAGCTGCGCCTGCGCCAGGCGTACGAGGCGCAGGCGCTGGCGTGGCGGGTGCGTTCTGCCAGCGCCCCTGGTCCGGGTCGTCTTCGAGGGCCGCCGGATCGAGTGGGGCGATCTCCGTGGGCCCGGTCGGCTTGGCGCTGGCGCTCGGGGCGGGGTTTGTCTCACCCACAGTCGCGGCAGGTGTACGTCGCACCGGCCGCGGCGGGGGCACGAGGGCGTCGTATTGGCCCTCGTAGAAGTAATAGCCGAGCCAACCGCCGGCTCCCAGCAACACGACGCCCATGGCGCCAATCAGGCCCCAATTGGGCCCCGACTTACGTCGCACCACGGTCGGCCCTCGCAGCTCACCGGTGCTGCGCGCCATCGGATCGGTGCGCACTTGCGAGCCAGGCGCGTTGCCTGGCACATTCGGTAGATTAACGGTGGCACCGGCGCCTGCGCGACGTTGGTCGGGCGCGGCCTTCATATCGGCCGTCTGGTGAACGGTAGCCGCGGTCGCCGGATCGGCCTCGCTCGCAGCCCACGCGTCCGCCAGCGGCTCGGGCGGTAACGCCGAAGCACGCGGCGGCCCGGCCGAAGGTGGCACCGTTGCCGGCACTTGTTCACTCGCCACGACCACCGGGATGTTGAGCGATACCGTGTTCGGCGTGCGTGGTCCGGGTGCACTCGCGGCAGCGGGGCGCGAGTCGCGCGCGTCCACGCGCGTCGGCGGACGGTCGGAAGCCGAAGCCCCGCGCACCCCGTCGAGGCGCGGCGTCTTGCTCACCTGCACGAACGGGACGCCTTGTCCGGTCATGGGTTGCCCGGTGGGTGGCCGCCCCACGCCCGTCGACGCGAACGGATTGACCGGCGCAAACGGCATCAGCGCCTCGCGCAACGCCCGCGCGTCCGCCCAGCGATCTTCGGGGCGCGCTTCCATCGCGGTGTGAATCACGCGCACCAAACCCGCCGGCACGTCCGGCGCGATCTGATCGAGGCGCAGCACCTGCCCCATCAAAATCTTGTGGGCGATCTCCTGCGGCGTCTCACCTTCCGCGGGTCGTTTACCGCTCAGCATCTCGAACAAGATCACGCCCACCGAATACACGTCGCTGCGCGCGTCGACCTGGTCGGCCGAATAAGCCTGTTCGGGCGCCATGTATTCGGGCGTACCCATGACCGCGCCGGGTTGCGTGAGGTTGGCTTTGGCGCCGGCGTCTTGCCGCAACTTGGCGATGCCGAAGTCGAGGATCTTCAAGAGCTCCTCGCCGTGTTGGCCCTTGGTGATGAACACGTTGTCGGGCTTGAGATCGCGGTGCACGATGTTCTTGTCGTGCGCTTCCTGCAGGCCCGCCAAGATCTGATTGGCGTAGTCGAGCGTCTGCGCCACCGACAGCCGCCCGTGATGCGCCATACGACGCTGCAGCGGCTCGCCCTTGAGCAGATCCATCACCAGATACGGCCGTTCATCGAACACATCTACGTCGAGCACGCGCACGATGTGCGGGTTGTGAATCGTCGCGCTGACGCGCGCCTCCTGCAGAAATCGCTCCTTGAGATTGAACTCTTCGGACAACTCGGGATGCAGAAACTTCAGCGCAACGTTGACCCCGAGCACCTGGTGGTGCGCCTCGTAGACGCTGCCCATGCCACCGTCACCGATGAGGCGCACGATGCGATATTTACCGTTGATGACCTGGCCGACGTCCACCATATCCAACCCTGCTTCTAACCCATTACTGGAGGTGTGCCTCCCATTTCTTTCCTGCTGCGAGGCCGAAATCGGCCGCGGCAAAACTACGCCCTCGTCACTGCGCTCTTCGCATGGAGCCGCGAGTCCCGCTCGCAATGGCGTGCTCGCTCCTCGGGCGTGCTTTTTGCTGGCGCCTTCACGCTCACGCGACGAAATGAGATGGGCGTCACCCCCGGGGGGATTAATAGTGCAGAGCGCGCTCTCGCAGAGTTTGTTGGGGTTGGGCCCAGCGCCGCAGCGTCGCGTTACGCCTCCCTCCCACCCCGGCGCTCCCGGGGCGATTGACGTCACTACTTCACTTGCTCGCGCAACACGACTGGAAACACCTCGCGCCAGCTCTGCCAACTGTGATCGCCGTCGAACTCGAAGCTGCGCGCCGCGATGTGGTGCTGCTTCAGGTGGGCTTCGAACCTCTGATTCGTCTCACGGATCTCGTCCGAGTCCCGCGACGCCCACGCGACCAGCAACGAAAACTCGCCCATGTCACTGGGGCGCTGCCAGCGTGTGTAGACGTTGCGCGACGGCGCCTTGGCAGGATCGAAGGGTCCCCAGATGTCTTCGACCGGGATGAACAAGTTGATCCAGAAGCTGTCGTACAGGGCGCGCACGTCATCGATCCCGAAGATGGGAGCGCTGAGCACGCTCACCGAAGCCCATCGATCGGGTTCCGCCAAGGCGAACGACAACGCGCCAGCGCCGCCCATGCTGACGCCCACGACGTGACAGCCCGCCGGGCACGGCTGCGTGCTGTAGCGACGCTGCACGTGCGGTACGAGCTCCTCGGTGACCCAGTCGCGGTAGTGACGCTCGCCGTTGGCCCAATTCTCCCAAAACCCCAGATCACCTTGCGGCGCGACCACCACGACGCGCGGTACGTCTCCGCGTTGGATCCGCTCGTCGAGCACCTGGCCCACGCCGCTTTTGTCCGGCGTCTTCGGATCGTCCGAGGCGCCGTGCAACAACACGACCAACGGCAGACGTTCAGTCGCGCTCCAACCGGGCGGCGTGTACACCGAATACGACATATCGCGCTGCATCGCGGGGCTCGGATACAGCCCGTACTCCAAGCGTTGCGGCACCGAACCTCCGCAACCCGCAATGGCGCACCCGACGCCGCAGACGAGCGTCGACCGCCACAAACGGTGCGAAGGAGGGTTCATTTGCCGCTACCAGTCGTCGCTCGCACCAGGTTCTCGAGGGCCTGCAGTTGCTTGCGATCAGCCACACGCATAGTCCACTCCAAGAGCGGGGCAAGGGCACGCCAGAACCAATTGTCTCCCACACACGAAGAAGTCAGCTGGATCCGCGTGCCCACCTCGACCGTCGAAAATTCGTATTCGTAGTTGACGACGATGCCGCCCTGGCGCGCCGCGAGCCCGAGTAACTCACCCTGCCGCCACTTCGTGAGCTCCATCACCTGCGGCTGGCCTCGCACCAAATACGTCAGCTTCGCGCCCGCCTCCGGCGCGCGCTCGGGATTGGCCAGGCGCAGCCGGTTCACCCCCAGCCAGTACTCGGCGATCTTCCAGTCGGTCATGATCCGCCAGACGTCTTCCACCGGCCGAGGAATGGTGCGATCCACCGTAAAACCCATGCCGCGTCGCCTACCACGGCGCGCCGGATCTCGCGCCCCGCGCCAATCGGACCAGGGCCTCGACCCCGCCCGCTCCGGCCCCTAAGCCGCTTCGTGAGCCAGGCTCTCGCCCCCAAAGGTCTCGTGGTTGCAATCCTCGGCGAGTCGGTTAAAAACGGCCTCCCCGATTTTTCGGGGTAAGCGCCCGTAGCTCAGCTGGATAGAGCGACGGCCTCCGGAGCCGTAGGTCATAGGTTCGAATCCTATCGGGCGCGCTTGGGCCGCTTCAGCGGCCCCCCGCGCGACCGCTTGGCTTCGGTCAGTCGCTTGCCTCTACGAGGCTCGCTCCGTTGAGCGAATCCTATCGGGCGCGCAGAGCCAGCGCAGCTTGGCTGGGGCGCTTACGATAGGATTCCGGCTGTCGGTCGCGCGACGCGCGCTCGCTCCGTTGAGCGAGCCGAAGTGGACAAGGTCCACGAAGTGGAGCTTTCCACGGAGGACCACGGCGACGAGCGTAAGCTCGGCGGACGCCGTAGGCGTCAGTGAATCCTATCGGGCTTCGGTCAGTCGCTTGCCTCTACGAGGCTCGCTCCGTTGAGCGAGCCGAAGTGGACAAGGTCCACGAAGTGGAGCTTTCCACGGAGGACCACGGCGACGAGCGTAAGCTCGGCGGACGCCGTAGGCGTCAGTGAATCCTGTCGGGCGCTCTTGGACGAGCTTAGCGGCCCCTCGCACGACCGATTGGCTTCGGTCGGTCGCTTGCCTTCGCTGCTGACGAACCTGTCAGCTATGTGACCGGTTTGATCTGTTACCTATGTGCCAGGTTTTTCACGTTCTTTTAGGGTGGCAATAGGTAGCCGTGTCGGTGCCTTCTGGGGAGCGTCCGACGCTCGCCAGAAGCAAAGGTTTGCTTTCCGCGAGCAGTCATTCCACACGAAAAGCTAACGTTTGCTCTCCCCCAGTGTCCGACCCTCCACGAAAGCAAACGTTAGCTTTCTCGCCGCACAGCGACGCTGGAGAAAAGCTAACGTTTGCTCCCTGAGTCCGAAAATCCGCCGGCAGAAGGCAAACGTTTGCTTTCCTGGACCCTCCAGCGCTCGGCGAATAGCAAACGTTTGCGTTTTCGACCGTCCAACACCCGCCAAAAGGCAAACGTTTGCTTTTCTGAACGCTCCACCCCTCTTAGGAGCTAACATTAGCTTTCCCAGCCAAAACTGGCTGATTCGGAGCCAGACGTTATCCCGGTGCCCTCTGCGAAGCCACAGATTCTTCGGCCGCTAGCGTGGGCAACCAGCATTATCGAACAGCCGACCATTGACGTGCGTCATCGACGACGTTCGAGCCGGCCGAAGCCACGACGTCGTCACGGCGCAACGCGTTGGCAGAACTTTCCGCCTCGTCGGAGTCACTCGCGGACGAAACTCCTATGCGGGATGGCGGCTCGTTGCGCCCGGAGCTGCGTTATCCCAGTAACAACACAAGAGAAGTTGCTCAAGTCTCACCGTGTGTTCAGTTGCAACAGCGGAGATCTGACTGGCGGTGAGATGGAGAAAATTCGGAGACCGTTCACTTCCTCCTGGCGCGCCGGTTTTGCGCTCGTCAATGTTGGACACGTAACCACATCGGCGCTCCGGTAACGGTAGCCCGTGAACATCTAGGGGATAGAGGGTCAACATGTCGAAGAAGGCAGAGTTAGGCAATATTTCGTCGCGTGAAGTGTCAGTTACTACGTCGAACACCATGAGCGAGACGAGCGCAACGTCCAGCAACGCGAGCACGCTTGGTACCACGTCGACTGGCGCCAGTGAAAGCGGCGCGGTGCTGGGTGTTCCGGCGATCAACCAACGCCGTGCGGACTTGGCGCATGCGCGCGTCTCGCCGTCGTACCGTGAATACAGCGATGACG
>CBINDO010000417.1:0-5792 GCA_966249405.1 uncultured bacterium
GTGCCCAACGCGGACGCCAGCGTCGACATGCCAGCACCAGCCACCCCCATGACGACCAAACACGGGGCACGAAGAACGTCGCAACTCTCTTCGTCAACCATGGTCGTTGCCCCAATCGCTGTGGCGAGGCCCAGCCGAAGGTTTGTCTCGCCGCAAGTACGTGTGACCACCGAACGCGTCGCGTTGTGCCTGCATCAGGTTCTGGGGCAAGTCCGTACGAGCCACGGTGTCGACGTAGTTGAGCGAAGCGCTCAACGCTGGCGTCGCGATGCCGGCCCGCGCGCACCACGCCACTACGCGACGCAAAGCTGGTGCGCAGCGACCCGCCTCACTCGCGAGCGTGGGATCGAGGAACAGGTGCCGCAAGTTTGCGCTGGCTTGGTAGGCCGCGACGATCCGATCCAGCAAACGCCCGCGCAGGATGCATCCAGCCTTCCAAATCCTGGCGATCTCGGCGTTGTCGATCTGCCATCGCTGCTGCGCGGCAGCGGCATCGAGCAGCGCAAACCCCTGCGCGTAACAGGCCACCTTCGCGAGCAACAGCGCGTCTTCCAAGTCTGGAAGGCTCGGCGGCGGCTCGGGCACGCGCTCCGGATTCACGCTCAGTACGGACGCCATGTGCGCGCGTTCGAGGGCGTGACCGGACAACACACGCGCGTCCAAAGCGGCGCCGATGGTTGGAATGGAAACCCCGAGTCCGAGGGCGGCTTCGACCGTCCACTTGCCCGTCCCCTTCTGCTCTGCCTGATCGAGCACGACGTCGACCAGCATGCCTCCCGTCTCCTCGTCCCGTTTTTGGAGCACCACCTGCGTGAGCTCGACGAGAAACGACGCCAACGGTCCTCGACCGAAGCGGGCGAAGTCTTCGCTGATGGCGAGCGCGCTTTTGCCGCAACCGCGCCGCAACACGTCATAACCTTCGGCCAGCAACTGCATGTCGCCGTATTCGATGCCGTTGTGCACGGTCTTGACGAAGTGCCCGGCGCCGTCTGCCCCGACGTGCGTCACGCAGGGGCCCAACTCGGAGCGAGCGGCAACGGCTTCGAACGGTGCCTTCAGGAGTTGCCACGCTTCATCGCTGCCTCCCGGCATCAGGCTGGGACCGCGACGAGCCCCGATTTCGCCGCCGGATACCCCCATACCGACGAATAGGATGCCGTCTTTGCGCAGGTCCGCTTCGCGCCGTTGGGTGTCCTGATAACGACTGTTGCCGCCATCGACGATGGCGTCCCCGGCGGTGAGTTGCGGCCGGAGCAGCCCAATGACCGTGTCCACGGGCGTACCCGCCGGCACCATCAACATCAAACGGCGCGGCGCGGGGATGGCCGCGACCAACTGCTCGATACTTTCCTTCACTTCGACGTTGGGCTCGGCGCGCGCGCTGAACGCCGCGCGCGCTGCGTCACTGACATCCCACGCGACCATGTGGTAGCCGTGGTCGCGGAAGTTGAGCGCCAGGTTCCTGCCCATGACGCCCAACCCGATCATGCCGAGCGTCTCGTTGGTTTCGTTCACTCCATCACCCTTTGAGTCGCTGACTCAACCAGCCAGCAACTTTGTCGAGCGCGACGCGCTCTTGGGTCAACGTGTCGCGATCGCGGACCGTGACCGCCTGATCCTTGGCGGTGTCGCCGTCGATGGTGAAACAGAAGGGGCAGCCCGCCTCATCCATGCGGGCATAGCGCTTGCCGATGGTTTGCTTTACGTCCATTTCCACGCAACCAAACTGCGGCTTGAGTTCGCCGTACAGTTTGTCGGCGATTTCCGGCATTCCGTCCTTGGCGACGAGCGGGAAGACCGCGGCTTTGATCGGCGCCATGCGCGGAGTGAAGCGCATGAACACGCCGCTCGGGCGCGACGCGTCCTCGGTGTAAGCCTCGCACAGGATCGCGAGCACACCGCGGTCCGCGCCCGCCGACGGCTCGATCACGTGCGGAACGTACTTCTGGTTCGTCTCGGCATCGAAGTACTCGAGCTTCACCTTGGAGTGCTCCGTGTGCTGAGTGAGATCGAAGTTGCTGCGGTCCGCGATGCCTTCGAGCTCGCCGTAGCCGGGGTAAGAGAACGGAAACCGGTACTCGACGTCGCTGGTGCCGGCGCCGGTCTTGGCGTAGTGAGCCAGCTCGTCGCGGTCGTGCTCGCGCAGCACGAGATTCTCGCCAGCGAGGCCAACGCCCTTCCACCAAGCCATGCGGAAGTCGCGCCAATACTTGTACCACTGCCCCGTCGAGTCCGGGTGGCAGAAGAACTCGATCTCCATCTGCTCGAACTCGCGCGAGCGAAAGGTGAAGTTGCGCGGCGTGACCTCGTTGCGGAAGGCCTTACCGATCTGCGCGATGCCGAACGGCACTTTGACACGGCTCGTGTCGATCACGTTCTTGAAGTTGGCGAAGATGCCTTGCGCCGTTTCGGGACGCAGATACGCCACGTCGTCTTCGGTCGCCATCGCGCCGACGTACGTCTTGAACATCAGATTGAAGGCGCGCGGCGCAGTCAAGGTCCCTGGCTCCTTGGCATCGGGACCGACGGCGACGGCGCGTTCGGCGTCCGTCAGGCTGGGGAACGGGCGGATGTTCACCTGGTCAGGCTCGATGGCGCGCTTGGCGTACTTGGAGAGCGTCTTGAGTGCCTTGTCGCGCCCTTCGTCGTCCCCATCGATGAAGACGTAGAGACGCGCCGCATCGGCGACTCCCAATGCCAACAAGTGATCGGCGCGGTAACGCCGCTTGGATTCTTTGCAGTCGACCATCGGATCGCTGAAGCCCCCGACGTGACCCGAGGCTACCCATAGGCGCGGGTTCTGGATGATGCAGCTGTCGAGCCCGACCATCCGCACGGGATTGCCGTCCGGCCCCACTGGCGGCGTGATGACGGTGTCTTGCCACCACGCGTCCTTGAGGTTCTTCTTGAGCTGGGTACCGAGCGGACCGTAGTCCCAGAAACCGTTGATGCCGCCGTAGATCTCAGAGGCTTGGAAGATGAAGCCCCGGCGCTTGCACAGGGCCATGATGTCATCCATCGACTTCTTCTTTGCTTGTTCGCTCATGGTACCTCGACCGTGTCTTCCGCCGTCGCCGCCGCGGGCGACCGGGAGGGACCCTATACAAAAAGTTGAAGCGTGGTCACACGCAGTTGATGCTTCTGCGGGGTAAAAAACGCGCTTCCCCCGCCGCGCGAACCGTGGGCCAGGCCGCGAGAGCCCTTCCCCCGGCCCGCGGCGTCCGCCCCGGGCAACGCGCTCCGGCGATCGTTCAATCGTTGTGAAGGAACCCGGCAGCTGCTCACAATCAACTTCGCCGCTCACCTGCGACGTCCGCCAAGCGAACGTCGCGTGGGCCCTCGAAAGTGATCGCAGTGACAGTGTTTCAATCGATTGCCAGTGTACAAGTGCGATGGCGAGCTTTTGCTCATCATCTTCGCACTCGATCCGCAATCCACTACACGCCACAATGGCGCCAGGGTCCGGCTGCGCGGCCCTGGGGCGCACGCTCGACCGAAACGGGTATGCACTCGGGGCGCCGTAGTCATGCTTCGGCGCGCCCACGGCCGGCGTCGACCGTCGGCTACGGACTCTCCTTCGACTTAGAACGCTCCTACTGACCGCCAAGAGAATTCATGACCGCTTTTGACTCGCTCGGATCCAAAGTTAACCGTCAAGCCGCCGCCGGCGTTCCAAAAGCACGTCGCTGGCGCGTCGCTGGCGCGACGTCCTTGGTGATCCCGTTGATGCTTGCATGCTCGGCTGCGACGGAAAAGCCCGATGATGGTACGATCATCGTTCCAGGCGGCTCGAACCCTCAGCCACCCGTGGCGCCCGGGACCATCATTCCGCCGGGCACGTCGGGCGATCCAGGCATCATCACCTTCGAGCCCGGCGTCGACTGTGGCAACGGCAAGCTGCTCGACACGGAAGCCTGCGACGACGCCAACACGGTGGCCGGCGACGGTTGTGACCCCACGTGCCAAGTGGAGGACAACTGGGTTTGTCCGCCGACCGGCGAGGCGTGTTACCGGCTCGACCTGTGCGGTGATAGCCGGGTGAGCACGACGGAAACCTGCGATGATGGCAATACGACTGCCGGAGATGGTTGTTCCGAAGCTTGTCAGCGCGAATCGGGGTACGCGTGTCCCAATCCGGGTCAGCCGTGCGAGAACATCCAGGTTTGCGGCGACGGTACGGTGGTCGGCGCCGAGCAGTGTGACGACGCAAACGTCACCGCGGGTGATGGCTGCTCCGAGACGTGTCAACTCGAGGACGGATTCGCGTGTTCCACGGCCGGCGCCAAGTGCACGACGATTTGCGGCGACGGTAAGGTGGTTGGCCGCGAAGACTGCGACGACGGTAACCCCGTGAGCGGCGACGGGTGTTCGGCGACGTGCACGAGCGAGAACGGATGGTTCTGCCCGACGGCCGCAGCCGCGTGCCAGAAGTCGGTGTGCGGCGACGGTATCGCCAACGGCGGCGAAGGGTGCGACGACCAAAACAACAACCTCGGCGATGGTTGCTCGCCGGGTTGTAAGTCCGAACCCGTTTGCATGCCGGGTCTCGGTTGTACCTCGACCTGTGGTGACGGCCTCATGTTACCGGGCGACGCGGAAGAGTGCGACGACAGCAACAAGAAAGACGGCGATGGCTGTTCTTCCGCCTGCAAGATAGAGCCCGGTTTCGTCTGTGATCCGGTGGAGTCGGCGCAGTCGAACGTGCTGACGTTACCGATCATCTACCGCGACTTCCGAGGTGAAGGTTGGGAAGATCACGACGGTTACGACCCGGATGGCCACCCCGACTTCGAACACAAGGACTATTCGTACCTCGGTGACGATCCGTACGCGGAGATCCAAGCCGACAACGCTGAGCCAAACCCGTTCTCCGCCACCGGTTTCCCCGGGATCGTCCAGAACGTTTTGGATGCGACCACCAAGAAGCCCAAGTGGAATTCACCGAGCGAAAACGACATGCCGGTGTCGACGGAAGCCAACTTCAACCAGTGGTTCAACGACGTCGACGGCGTGAACATGACTGTGCTCGACACGCTGGACCTCGAAGAGGAGGGCGGCGCCTACGTGTTCGAGGACCCCAACTTCTATCCGCTCGACGACGCCGGTTTGGTTGCCGCGGGGCTCGAGGAACCGCGGCCCAAAGATTGGCTCGAGAACGGCTGCTGGGATCCGGTCCTCAACGGGCACATCTGCGACATGGATGATCGCGAGGATACGCCCGCGTGCGACTGGCGCGAGGACGCCATCTGGGAAAAGTGCGACGCCCGCGGCGACGACGAAGACTGCGTGCAGTGGCACAACTACTCGTTCACCAGCGAGGTGCGTTACTGGTTCGCCTACGAAGGCGGCGAAGAGCTGGTGTTCCAGGGTGACGACGACGTTTGGGTGTTCATCGACGGACGTCTGGTGGTGGATCTCGGCGGCCTACACGAGCCGTACGGCGGTGACGTGTGCGGCAACACTTGGCCACTCATCGAGGTCGATGGCGACGAGGCAACCGAAGCCGAACCGCCAAACTGCGCGGGCCTATCGGCCGCAACCGAAGACGTCGCGGGCAACAAGCTGAACCTGCAGGTCGGCAAAGTCTACGAGGTCGCGGTGTTCCAAGCCGAGCGTCACACGTGTCAGTCGAACTACAAGCTCACCCTCACCGGCTTCAACCAAGTCTCTTCGAGCTGCCAGTCAGTGTGCGGTGACGGGATCGTGGCCGGCGACGAGCAGTGCGACGATGGCGCCAACAACGGCATGGGGTACGGCTTCTGCACCGGCACCTGTCAACTCGGCCCACGTTG
>CBINDO010000418.1:0-5758 GCA_966249405.1 uncultured bacterium
TGCCGGGTGGTGTGGCAGGGGTCGTTGGGGATTCTCCCAACGCCCCTATGCCGATCCCGGTCGACAGGCCTGTTCATCCGACGCGCTTACTGAACGGCTTCGTCCTTGTACCAGCGTATGTCGAGGAGTTCGAGGTTATAGGCGCACGGAACCGCAGGAGCCGAGGACGCGCCCGTGTCGGTACCAGAGGTGTCGCCGCTGCTGTCGCCTTCTGTGGCGGGGGGCGGGCAGCCAATCTGGATCTGAACGCCGAGCAGCTGCATCGGATCCACCGTTGCGTTGTTAGGTGCGCCCCCGGTGAACTCCGCCCACTTGAAGCGGAAGGGCATCAGGTTATCGGCCGTCACGCCAGTCACCTCGACCTGCGGGTTGACGCAGTAGTTCCACTTTTCGCTGTCAGTTTTCCCGGCTGCTTCCCAATCGCAAGAGCCCTTGCCGTCCCCTATCGGGTAGTTTTGGTCCGTCTGCAGCTGGACGAAGAGTTGACCGCCGCCAAGATCGCCGCGAACCTGGATTTCGAGACCATCCCACGTGGACGCGTCGGTGCACGGGCCAAACCACATCCCGAAGCCTGCGTAGTCGACTGCGGTGCCCGTCAGCGTAATGGAGCCATCGCCCTTCGTGTAGTCGATGGATCCGCCGGCTCCATCGTCGTAAGTAAACGAACCGCCGCTCAACGAAGTCTCGTCGCCCCAGCAGCAATCGCTGCATTCGCCCACACCCGGGCCGGTTACGCCCTTTTGGCAAGCGAAGTTGGCGGCCAGCTCGTTCACGAGGCAATTGGGCGGCGCGGTCGTGGTGCACGTCCCGTTGTTCAGCTCCTGCGGCTGATAGGCATCACCGGGGCCGTCACACGCGTTGGGCGTCGCGGGCGGTGGGGTGGGCGCCGTCGTGGTCGAGGGTGCGGTGGTCGTTGCGGGGGTCGTTACGGTCGGCGCAGGGGGATTTGGGTCATCGCTCGCGCTTGGTCCACAAGCCACGAACGCAGCACCGCCGCCCAATACCGCCAACGCCAGTCCCTGATGAATCTTGGTTGCCATGTGAAGAAGTCTTTCGATGAGGGCCGAGTGTACAGTCTCCTCGAAGCAATCGCGCGGGCAGGCCCGACGAGCCTGTCCCACTGTTTTCGGAAACGTTACCGAACGGCCGCACTCACGGCTTATCTTCGATGACTTGGCAAGGCAAGCGCGACCCTGGGTCGACGGCCCAGAACGAAAAAGGCGAACATCCCTACATCGGGAGGCTCGCCTTTTCGCGTTTGCCCGCACTGCATTTGCAGGTGCTGGGCGGATTGTTCGTCAATCTGGAGACCGACGAGACACAGTCACGTCAACCTGCAATCAACCACCATCGGTGGCCGAAGCGTCGCTGGCGCTGGTCGCAGCGTCAGACGCGCCAGTTGCGCCAGTCGTACCGGCCTCGACGGTCGTGCCGCTGTCCGTTGCAGACGTAGCAGCGTCGGGAGCCGACGTGGATGCGTCGGGTGCGCTGGTCGGTGCGGTGCCGCTGTCCGAGCCCGCGTCCGTGGGGGCAGCCGAGCTGGCCGCTGCGGTGTCCGACGTGGAACCAGACGTCTCTGCTGGCGGGGGCTCGATCTCGAACTCGGCGTAAGCCGCAACGGCGCCGTTTTCACGAACGTCGAAGGTGGTTTCTTCAGTGAAGAGGACGTCACCGGACGGGCTGAGCAGGTCGACCTTCAAAGCTGCCTCACCATCCTTGAACCCCTCGAGGTCGTAGCGCTGGAAGAACGAAGTGTCGGGGACTTCGCCGGCCATGGTGTCTTGGCCACCGTCGGGGAGCGTAGAGGTGATCGTACCGGGAACGAGCGGGGTTTCGAAGGTGGTTTCGAACTTCTGACCGCCCTGAGTTATCAAGACGTGAACCGATTCCATCCCCTCGATCCCAGTCCCGTATGAATAGTTGACAGAGACGACCGTCTTGTCGTCGCCACATGCTGCTAGCGTGAGACCAAGCAGCGCGATTAAGGTGCACCGAAGTTGAGTCATGGGGCCAGGGTAGATTCGCTTTTCGCGAAGCGCAACAGTCCTGTGCAGGTGTCTGAAGTTAGGTTGCTGGGACAGCTTAAGCAGCGCCCACATTTATCTGGTCCTCCTGGAACGGCGGGTCCTACATAAATAGACCGCTCGGTTACTTGAGCTTCACAGGACCAAACTCGGGTGTGTTATAGGGCCCGCAGAGTAGAGTGCGCTCGACCATAAAATCGGCGCTATTAGGAGGCTGTTAACAAAATGGAATCGACTTTGAGGTTTCGAAGAAGAGTTTGGGTTGCGCACTCAGCGCTAATGTTTGGAACGCTGTTGCCAGCGACTGTCTATGCGCAAGCAACTGGCACGGCTCCGGCCGCTCCGGCCGCTCCCGCAGCTCCTGCCCCAGCAGCACCCGCTGCGGCTCCAGCTGCTCCCGCAGCTCCGGCTCCAGCAGCTCCCGCTCCAGCCCCCGAAGCAGCAGCACCTGCAGCTCCCGAAGCAGCAGCACCTGCAGCTCCGGCAGCTCCAGCAGCACCCGCTGACGGCGCCGCAGCACCCAGTGAGACACCGGCCGTAGACGCGTCGGCGTCTGCCACGGTGTCGGCCGAAGCGCCAGCCGGAGACGCGGCCGCAGCTGTCGGTGGCGAAGAGGAGTTCGACGAGTCGGTATGGGATGCAGAGGCCAAAGGTCCGGTCCAGCTCGGCGAAGACGACGCAATCACCGTGACGGTCGATCGTCGTAAGCAAGACATCCAGAAGTACGCGGGTAGTGCGCAAGCATTTTCGCAGCAGGACCTGGAGCGTACGGGCGTCAACTCGGTGAGAGATCTCGCCAACGCCACCCCGTACATGGAGATCGGTAACCAAGAAGGTAACCTGCAGGTGTACATCCGCGGCGTCGGTACCGACTACGGCACCGAGCTCGGTGACCCGGCAGCTGCCGTCCACTTCGACGGTGCCTACGTTCCGCGTCCACGCGGCGTCGGTTCGATGTTCTTCGACATCGAGCGCGTCGAGGTAAACCGTGGTCCCCAGGGTACGCTCCGTGGCCGTAACGCCACGGCCGGTAGCTTGAACATCATCAGCCACGCGCCCGAACTGAAGAAGTGGGACACGATGGCATCGGTGCAGTTCGGCAACTACTCCCAGAAGTTGACGAAGGCAATGTTGAACATTCCGCTCGGTGAGACCCTCGCCCTGCGTGTGGCAACCTTCACCGAAGACCGTGAGTCGTTCTACAGCAACGCCGGTCCGATCGAAAACCTGACGCCCCCCGAAAACGCCGACACTTTGGCCTACCGCGTGAGCGCCAAGTGGCAGCCGACCAACAATGTGTCCGTCGTGATCCGTCACGACTACACCCAAGAAAAGGGCGTGGGCACGATTGGTTCGAACTACCAGGCTGCGCTCCGGGCCGGCATCTTGCCGGAAGAGGTCCCCGATCCCCGTCGTCTCCAGCTGCGTGACCCTCAGGGTTACAGCCGCTTGTACAACTACGGCGTGAGCGGCACCATCAACGTCGACTTCGGCGCCGTGAACATGGAGCTCTTGAGCGGTTACCGCGCCATGCGCTTCAAGCAGAGCAACTCCGGCAGCGCCGGCGTAGCGTTCCCGGGTCAACAGGGCGTCAACTACGACGATTGGGATCGTAACTACTGGCACACCGAGTCCGACTCGACCGTGCAAGAGCTGCGGTTCTTCGCTCCCGACACCTCGGCGATCCGTTGGTCGGCAGGCGCGAACTACTTCTACGAAGACCAGTACGCGTTCTTGGGTTCTTCCCAAGACGTGTCCAACGGCTTCGTGGGCGTCGAGTACAACATGCCCGAGATCATCAGCTACTCCTACGGTGTGTTCGCCGACGCGACGTTCGACATCACCAAGGCGCTGCGTGGTATCCTCGGTGTTCGTTACACCTGGGAGATGAAGTCTCGTAAGGGCGGTATCGGTAACGTCTACGGCTTCGGCGGCACGGGCGACTTCCGCTACGGTACCTCGGGCTTCCAGTTCGCCGCGGACAACCGCTCGGACTTCACGATCGACAATCGTGATGCGCCCCCCGCACCGTTCACGGACTTCTCCAACGGCGTCCAGAACTGGGGTGTACGCGACACGTTGCAGGACGCAATCCTGCAGCCCGGCGTCTCGCAGTGGGGCGGCAACATGACCCCGCAAAACGGTCGCATCGCCACCAACTACCCCGACTTCCGCGCTGGTTTGGACTTCGACATCAACGAGACGTCGATGGTCTACGGTAAGGTCTCCTCGGGTCACAAGTCCGGCGGCTTCAACGACAACTTCACGTTTGCCGACGGCAGCTCGATCGCAGCCACGTTCGCCAACGAGAAGTTGATCTCGACGGAAATCGGAAGCAAGAACCAGCTCTTCGACAAGAAGTTGACGGTCAACGCTTCGGCTTACTGGTACGAATACTGGGATCAGCAGTTCTCGAGCCTCGTGGGCCTCGTCGATCCGGCGAACCTCCAAGAGAACCAGAACGCGCTGTCGCTCATGCGCTTCAACGCGGGTCGTTCACGCATCCTCGGTTTGGACGCGGACTTGGTAGGTCGTTTGCCTGCGGGCTTCACCGGCAAGTTGTCGGGTACCTTGCTCGACGCACGTTTCGTGCGCGCGAGCATGGCCGATACGCGTCTCGGTTGGGGCGCTGGTGACATCGGCGACAACTTCGACGCTTCCGGCAACTACCTGCCCAAGGCACCGGTGCTCAGCATCAGCTACGGCATCGAGCAGATCATCCCGACCGAGGTGGGTTACTTCGACTGGATGCTCCGCGCGACGACCAAGACCAAGCAATACATGTTGCCGTTCAACGGTGAAGGCGTGGACACCTTGGGGCGCGTCAACCCCGCGTTCAGCGACGTAGTGCCCTCCTACACCAAGGTGGACGCTGCTGCTGGTTACGCTCCGCAAAGTGGTGCTTTCCGTCTCGACGCCTTCGTCAGCAACTTGACTGACGCGTCGTGGATGACGGCGATCATCAACAACCCGGACCTCAACCTGCGGTTCTTCAACACCCCCCGCCAATACGGCGTGCGCTTCACCGCGTACATGCTCTGAGACAACCCCTCGTGCCGGCACCGCTGGGTGACGGCACGAGCAATCGGAGAACGAAACGCCGCTCGCAAGAGCGGCGTTTTGCTTTTCTGGGGTGCTGCGGGGTTGCCAGCGAGCAACCACCGATTCGGCCGCAACCACGTTGACGTTACCCAGCTAGGTGGCGCGAACCCGGCCTGCGTCATTGTCTGGCCTGCCGGGGGTCGCTCAGGTGAGACAATGTCTCACCCGGGGCAAGCCGTGTCGCTACGGAGCGCTGGGCGCGCATGGGCCTCGGGCCGTTGGGTTGTCAGCGGGGCGAGCCCGCCGCTGAACCTGCAGCGAGGTTTTGCGCCGCTGAGCTGTGCCCCGACGAAGCGGTGCCGCCGTGAGGCCAAAGCCGCAAAGCCCAGCGAGGGCGCCGAGCGTTCTCGGCTCCGGCCCGAGGCGAGGCGCGTCGCGCCGAGAACGCGACGTCGAGACAATGCGGGAGATGAACGACCCCCGGCAGGCCAGACCCCGACGCAGGCCGGGTTCAGCGGTTGACGAGGAGCGCCAGCGTCACTGCCGTCGAGGGCACGCGAAGTGACGTGCAGCGGCGAAGCGCCGGGATCGCGGCGTGCCGCCCATTGCGTACGGGAGCAGCCGCCGGCGTCAAAGCATGTAGCCCATGCCGGCGTTGATTTGCAGTTCGTCGAGGCCCGAGCGGCGATCGC
>CBINDO010000419.1:0-5698 GCA_966249405.1 uncultured bacterium
CACGACGACCGCCTGGTGTCTCGGCGGCTTCAACAGGAACAGCGTAGCCTCGGGCTCCTTGTTGATGCGACCGAGCTCGAACGCCGTCCGGTAGCGCGAGGCGACGGTGCTCCAGTTCATCGAATCCGCCAGCTCCGACGCGCGACGCTCGAGTTCGACCTTTCGCGTGGGGTTGTCCAGGATGTCGATGACCTCGGCCGCAAGAGCCGGGCTGCTTCGTGGCGCGATCAAGATCCCCCTGCCGTCCGCCAGGAGGTCCCTCGCATATCGAAATGCCGTGGAAATCACCACCTTGCCTGAACCGACCGCGTACGCGAGCGTACCCGAGGAAGACTGGTCCATGTTCAGGTACGGGGTGATGTAGATGTCCGTAGCCGCCAAGAACTGCGCCAACTCGAGGTCGGTGACGAACGCGTCGTGAAACACGACGTGATCTTGCACTCCGCGCTGCCGGGCGCGCGCTTCCAACATGAACCGGTACGTCTCACCCTCGCGTTCTCGAACGTGCGGATGAGTGGCGCCGAGGATGACGTAAACCACGTCGGGGTGCCGCGCGACCACGTCGGGGAGCGCGTCAATCACCGTCTCGATCCCCTTGTCGGGTGAGAGCAGACCAAACGTCAGTAGCACCTGTTTCCCTGCCAAGCCCAGCTGGCGCTTGTCACCAGTGCCCGGTGGCAGAGACTGGATCCCATGGGGGATGAAGTCGATCTTGTGCGTCGGCACTTCGTGAACGGTGTGCAGGAGTTCGGCGCCCGAGGCGCTCATCACGACCACTCGCCTGGACAACGCACAAATGTCTTCCATGACCGCGCGCTGCGACGGACTCGGGTTTGGTAAGACGGTGTGCAAGGTTGTCACCACGGGCACCTTCACGAACCTGAGGAAGGTCAGGATCTGGTCACCGTCTTTGCCACCGAAGATGCCGTATTCGTGCTGCAGCGAAACGACGTCGGCGCTGCTGGTGTTGACGAACTCCGCAGCTCGGCGATACGAGGATAAACTCGAGGCGGACAGCTGGTATCTCACGTCCTTGCCGTAGGCGTACTGCCTGGCGGGCTCGTTGAGCGCCACCACGAACGTATCCAACGTTTGGTCGGCACCGCGGAGCGCGCCGTTCAACGCCGACGTGAACGTGGCGATGCCACACTGACGCGGCAGATAGGTGCTCACGAACGCGACGCTGCGGAGCGCCGTGGTCTCGTCGTTGTGAAGCCCCCGCAGCGTGTCCGCCTCCACGTCGTATCGCGGAATGATGCGAATTCGTTCAGCCAAAGTCCACCTCGTTGCGCGCGGCGCTCCGACGCAGGCCATTCTCCGCGACGCAGACCGCAACCGTCAGGAGCATGCCCGCCACCGACGCGGCGTTGATCAAACCGAGCCGAACCACCTTGGTCGGATCGATGACGCCAGCGACGACCAGGTCTTCGTACTGCCTCGTGCGCGCGTTGTAGCCAACGGCTTGCTTCGACTCGCGGACCTTGCCCACCACGACCGCCCCTTCCTGTCCACCATTGCTGGCAATCTGGAACAGCGGTTGTTGAAGTGCCTTCCACACCACCTCGGCACCGAAGCGCTCGGGTTCCGGCAGGCTAGCGGCGTCGACGGCGTCGAGCGCGCGGATCAACGCAAGTCCACCGCCGGGCAGGATCCCCTCCTCGGAGGCTGCTCGGGTGGCGTGCAGCGCGTCTTCGATGCGCGCGCGCTTCTCCTCCATTTCGAGCTCCGAAAACGCACCGACCTTGATCGTCGCGACGCCGCCCGAAAGCTGGGCGACGCGCGTGCGCAAGACGGTCCGCATGGGATCCGAGGTGGCTTCTTCGAGTTCGTGCGTGATGACCGCGATCCTCCGGCGCACCTGCTCGTTATCGCCCTTGCCGCCGATGATGATGCTGCTCGTCAAGTCGACGGTGACGAGCTCCGCTTGCCCCAAGTCGCGAAGCTCGACGTCGTGCAGCCGCTTACCGGAGGCCGCGTCGTGCAGCGTGGTGCCGACGAGCGCCGCGACGTCCGCCAGATATTCGAGCCGGTTGTCACCAAAGCCAGGTGGCTTGACCGCGCACACCTTGACGAAGCCACGAACGTGATTCACGACCAACAGCGCCAGTGCTTCACCTTCGACGTCGGCCAAAATGAACAGGGGCCTCTTCGCGGCCGCGACCTTCTCGAGCAACGGCATCAACACGTCGGCGGTCGTGATGCGCTCGTCGTGGACGAGGACGTAGGGGTCTTTCACGTTGACGCTGGTCTGCTCTTCGCCGTGCGCGAAGTACGGCGACGTGTACCCCTTGTCGAGCTTGATGCCCAACGAGTACTCCATCGTCGTCTGCGTCGAGGAGCCTACTCCGACGACGACCGCGCCGCTTGGGCCGACGCGCGTGATCGCGCCGGCGATCAAGCGTCCCATCGCCGCGTCGCCATTGGAGCTGACGGTGGCCACTTGCTCGAGCTCGCTCTCGGTGCGAACTGGCGTCGATTGGCGCTTCAAATCAGCGACCACACGCCCAACGGCAACGTCGATGCCGCGCTTGAGCGCCATGGGATCCACACCCGCCGCGACCAACTTGGCCCCCTCTCGATAGATGGCGCGACCCAAGATCGTTGCGGTCGTCGTGCCGTCCCCTGCAGAGGTGGCTGTCGCCTGCGCCGCCTCCTTGATGAGTTGCGCCCCCAGATTACTGAAGCGATCGGCGAACTCGAGCTCCTGGGCGACACTGGCGCCGTCTTTGGTGATCGTCGGCGCCCCGCGCCGCGCTTCGATGCCGACATTGCGTCCGGCCGGCCCCAACGTTAACCCAACTGTATCAGCCACCAAGTGCACACCGGTGCCCAACCTCGTCTGAGCCTTGCGCCCAAACAGTATCTCTTTGCCTGCCATCGGACAAAACCTTCCCATCGACGCTGTAGGCGTCACCCGGTCGTCGGGTACAGCGCGTAATTCGCGCAGTGACAATTGTCTGCAGTATACCGGTCACGCCACACAATGTCGTATCACGATCGTGTCACGACCCGGCCGCGGCCACCAATCGAGGCAGATCTGCCTCGATTAGTGCCGGTGGTTATCGATCCCAAGCCGGCCAACGGCGCGATCACTGCCGCCGGCGTTCGCTTCGGCGCGCCGCGTTTCACCGCGGACGAGCCCGACGCGCCACGGTAGCTCGGCGACGTGGGGCGTCGCTTTGAAGCCGTCGCCTCGCGTGCTAAACACGACTGGCGTATTAGATACGAAAGCAGACACCGATGACGAACACTGCCGCAAAGTTACATCGAGGAGAGCCGCCGTTGACGGGGGTGCTGCGCCTCGTGAGACGCGAGGTTGCCGACATCCAATCGCTGATTGCCCGAGGCGCGCACAGGCCCTTGACCGACACGGAGGTGCATCGCGTGCGGAGCCAAACCAAAGTCGCGCGGGCGCATTGGCGGCTGCTGCGTGCCGCCACGCCCGAAGTGGCCTTTCGACGAACCGATGACCGGCTGGCGGCGTCCGCGCGGCGGCTGGCATCCCAACGTGAAGGCGCAGTGCGCATCGAAACCTTCGAGACGTTAGCACGGCGCGCCGCGATCAGCCCGGCCGTCGCCCAGCGAGTCATGGCTCACCTGCAGTCACACGTCGAGGCTGACGCACGAAGCGCGACCGCCTTGGACTCCGACGCGGCGCCCCCTCTCCTGCCGTTGCCAGACGTCGAGCTCCCCTCGAACGGACAACACCGTCTCGCGTTGCGTGCGCTGCAGAAGACCTACGGGCGGGGCCGCAAAGCCCTGAAACGCGCTGCCGACACGAGCTCGTCCGCTGAGCTACTCCACGACTTTCGCAAGCAAGTGAAGTCTCACGTGAACCAACTGTCGTTGCTGCGCGGCGACGACCGGATCCGGAAACGGCTGAAGCGCTCGGGACGCTTGGCTCGAGATCTCGGAGCACACCAAGATCTCGTTGACCTGGAGCTGTGGCTTCAGGCGACGTTAGGCGCGCAGCTCACCGCACAGGAGTCGTCCTCGGTGCTCGGTGCCGTCAAAGAACGGCGAGCACGACTGGTCGCACGCATCCTCGAAGCTGGTTCGGCGCTCTATCGGCGCTGTCCGCGCCGCCACCGGCGCTGGCTTCGCCGGCACAGTGGGTCGTTGAGCTGATCCCAAACACGGCGCGTTGACCTCACCTGGCCGCCATGGCTCGGCGCAGCGCGCTCGCGCAACGTTCGTTTTCATGCGGCGACCCAACGGAGATGCGAAGGCAACTGGCGAGCAGACCAGGCGCCGCGACGTTGCGGATCAGGACACCTTGGGCGAGCATCTCGCGAGCCACACGCCCGGCATCGGTCGCTACCCGCACCAGCAAGAAGTTGGCGTCACTAGGGTAGACGGTCACCCCGTTGATGGACGAAAGCGCGGTCGCCAGTTGGTCCCTGGCGCGCACGACTGCCTGCGCTCGAGCGCGGAGCTTGGCTGGATGGTCCAGGACACATGTCCCGAGCGCGACGGCTACCGCGTCGACGTTCCAAGGGATCCGGACCTTGTCCAGCTCCGCGATCGCGCTGGCGTGTCCCACCAGGGCGCCGACCCGTAAACCCGCAAATCCCACCTTCGAGAGGGTGCGCATCACGAACAAGCCTGGCGTCGCGCGCGCCCGTTGTACGAACGTGCGGCGATCGAACTCGGCATAGGCCTCGTCGACGACCAACGCGCCGTCGGTACTTTCGATCAGCCGTTCGATCACCCGCTCGTCGAGTCGGTTTCCGGTGGGGTTGTTCGGTGAGACGACAACGGTGAGACTGGGGCGCTCGGCGTGCAGCACCTCGAGCATGCGCGGTGCGTCGAGCGAAAAATCGCTTCGCAGTGGCACTCCGGCACACGCAACTCCGTGGTGGCTGGCGATGATCCGGAACAACGGGAACGTGGGCTCAGCGATCACGATGGGGCCCGCGTTCGGCGCCCCGACGCAGAAGCCTTCGATGAGGATCCCGATTGCTTCCACCGAACCGTTCGTGACGAGCACCTCGTCGGGCTCGACCTCGAGGTACCGCGCGTAGGCGCTGCGCAGCGGGGCCGCAGAGACGTCGGGATAACGGTTCAACACGGCCCCCGCGAAGGCTCGAGCGAGGTAAGCCCGCTCTTCTTCGTCCGGCTCCAGGTGACACTCGTTGCAGTCCAGACGTGCGAGGCCGGGGGGCGCGCTCCGATAGTCGAAGGTGAAGGCCGCCGAGCTGGAGACCACGTCGGGCCGGAGACGGGCGAGTGAGGTCATGCGTTACCTTGCTTCCAGTCGTTTCCACCCCACTTCACGACGGCCGCAGCGGCGTAGTCTCCAGCGTGGGAGAAGCCACCGAAACCAACGAAATCTCCGCGCTGCAATTTGCCGTGCGCGATGGCGTCCTCCAAGTTGATGGGGATCGCAGCGCCGAACAAGTTCCCAAGCGAATCGAACGTGTCGTGATGACGTTCGGGCGCCATTTCGAGCGCTTCCCGCCAATTGCGCAGGAAGATGGGGTTCGGTTGATTGGTAACCAGCAATGCGAGATCGCGAGGTTGGATCCCCACTTGTCGGCAGGCGCGCTGCACCAATTCTGGGACGATCCGGTTGCCGCGCTCGATGATGGCGGCGACGCGGCGTTCGGTGAAGCCCAGCGTGATCGGCGTGGTTCCCGGCTCCCAGTAGTGCCGGCCATCGGTGGCCGTAGCGACCATGTCGCTCGCGAACTCGCCG
>CBINDO010000420.1:0-5693 GCA_966249405.1 uncultured bacterium
GGGGATGGACGAGGTCTTGCGACGCCTCGTGCATCGCGCGGCGCGCTGGCGCGCGATTGAAGTCGCGTTGAGGCAGCCTGCCATCGCCGAGTGCACAGTGGGACACAGCGCCGTGTGGAAGCGGTTGAAGCGGCGCGTTGCCGAGGCTGCGATGCATTCCAACGGGCCTGTGTTGTTCCTCGGGGAAAGCGGAACCGGTAAGGAGCAGTTGGCTAAACTCGTGCACACCCTGTCGTCCGGGAGTCGGCGAGGTCGACTCGTCATCCTCGACTGCACCACGGTGGCGCCCGAGTTATCGGGAAGCGAATTCTTTGGGCACGACAAGGGGGCTTTTACGGGCGCGGTAGCCAGTCGCGACGGAGCGTTTGCGCAAGCCGACGAAGGCACCTTGTTCTTGGACGAAGTCGGCGAGCTGCCCCCGGTGCTGCAGGCGCAGCTGCTGCGCGTCGTGCAAGAGAAGACGTACAAGCGACTGGGCAGTAACAACTGGTTCGAGTCGAACTTTCGCCTGGTCAGCGCGACCAATCGGGATCTGAACGGCGAAGTGGAAAGGCAGACCTTTCGTTTCGACTTCTTGCAGCGAATCGGAACTTGGACATTCCACGTACCCGCGTTGCGTGAGCGCCGTGACGACATCCTGCCGCTCGCCAGTCACTTCGCGTCACGCCTGCTTGGTGGTGCGTTCCAGGGCATCGATGCGGGACTTTCAGAGTTCCTGGTAGACCGTTCGTACACGGGAAATGTGCGGGAGTTGCAGCAACTAGTGACCAGACTGTGTAGTCGCCATGGTCCGGCTGGCCCGCTCTCCGTCAACCACGTCTCGGAATTGGATCTGGAGGTCACGCCAGGCGCCGGCGCGTGGCCGAGCGTGGAACCCACTTTCAGTTCGTCGGTGCTCGCGGGGGTAGGGCTCAAAGAGCTCCTGCGCCGCGTGCGCCACTCGGCCATCCGCTCCGCGCTCACCGAAACCGAACAGAACGTGCACGAGGCGGCCAAACTCCTCAAGATTACGGATCGGGCGCTGCAGATGGAGCTCGCCAAGCGCGTGGGGTGAGGCTTGGTAACGCCCTACCTGCCAAAGATGAACATCGGCGTCCGCCCATCGCCGAGCCCTAGTATCGGCAGCTCTAGCCGAGCCAGTTGGTGGTGTAGCGGGGCGAATTGCGCCGCTGGACCACCCGTCGGAAACGCGCGTTCCTTTTGTAGCTTGACGACATACCAACCGGTTGGTATGTGTCTTGGGTGCCTGACGCCCAGCTCAAACGAGACGCCAAGTCCAAGTTGCTTGCTGCCGCACTGACCGTCATTCGAGCAAAGGGTTACGCGGCCACCTCGGTGGACGAGTTGTGTTCTGCCGCTGGCGTTACCAAGGGGGCCTTCTTCCATCACTTCAAGAGCAAGGAAGAGCTGGCCGTAGCCGCGGCAGATTACTGGTCCCAGATGACGGGGACGTTGTTCGAGAACGCCCCGTACCACTCGCCCGAGTCCGCGTTGGAGCGGTTGATCGCGTACGTCGCCTTTCGCAAGCAATTGATGCAAGGTGCCGTGGCGGAGTTTACTTGCCTCGTAGGGACGATGGTTCAAGAGGTCTACGACACAGCGCCGCCGATTCGTCTCGCTTGTGAACGGTGCATCACGAGCCACGCCGCGACGCTCGAGGCCGATATCGAAATCGCGCTGAGAGAGCGCAACATGCAGCCAGATTGGACCCCGAGATCGCTCGCGCTCCACACGCAGGCGGTCATTCAGGGGGCGTTCATTCTGGCCAAGGCCAGCGGCGATGCCGCATTGGCCGCAGACAGCCTCGATCACCTGAGCCGCTACATCACTTCACTGTTCGATCCACCACCCAACACAGGCCCTCGCTCGACGAAGGCGACCAACCAGGAGAAGCCCGATGACAGACCTACTAACATGCCTTTGGTTCGACCACGGCGAAGCGGCCAAGGCCGCTGATTTCTATGCGACCACGTTTCCCAACAGCAAGGTGGAGCGGATCAACGTCGCGCCTGGGGATTTTCCGGGAGGGAAGCAAGGGCAGGAGCTGACGGTCGAGTTCACCGTCCTCGGGCGGCGCTTCATGGGCCTCAACGGCGGGCCCAACTTCAAAGCGAACGAGGCCGTGAGCTTCGTCGTGGTGACGGAGACGCAGGAAGAGACCGACCGCTATTGGAACGCCATCGTCGGCAACGCCGGGGCGGAGAGTGCCTGCGGCTGGTGTACGGACCGGTGGGGATTCTCCTGGCAGATCACTCCGCGGCGCCTGCTCGAGCTCATCACCAGTTCGGATTCGCGCGAAGCCAAACTCGCGTTCGATTCGATGATGACGATGCGCAAGATCGACATCGCCAAGCTCGAAGCGGCGGTCGCTCGGAAGTAGACGCAGCGCGAGAACACCCACCTGTATCCCCAACTTGGCCGCGTCGACGAGACCGGCTGCCTCGACCTCTGAAGCTAGGAGAGACAAACATGTCCAATACCGTCAAGTTACACCGAGTCCTGACCACCGATCCAAACAAGGTATACCGGGCCTTCGTCGAAGCCGACGCAATAGCCAGCTGGCTGCCGCCGTTTGGCTTCACGTGCACCGTCCACGAGCTCGATGCCCGGGAAGGCGGCAAACACCGCATGTCTTTCCGCAACTTCACGACGGGCAACAGCCATTCGTTCGGAGGAACGTATCTCCAACTCGTTCCGGGCGAAGCACTGGTGTACACCAGCAAGTTCGACGACCCCAATCTGCCAGGGGAGATGAAGACCACGGTGACGCTGAAGGCGGTGTTTTGTGGTACCGAGATCAACATAGTTCAAGAAGGCATCCCTCCCGAGATCCCGGTTGAAGGCTGTTACCTCGGCTGGCAGCAATCACTCCGCAAGCTCGCGGACGTCGTGGAACCCAACATCAACGAGTGAATGGGCCGCCTGGCGTGGCTATGTTCCGTCTGCGTTCGGCGGTACGTTGCTTCGAAGGTGCCCCGAGACGAGGCACCTTCCAAAGGCAACACTCATTCCGGATCGACGTTCACGCGCAGCAGTGTTCCTACGACCGTGAGCTCGAGCAGTTCTCCGTCCACTAGCCCCGTGGCGACGGTGCTCACGTCAATCGAGGTGTCGCCGCGGTAGTGGCCGAAGTGTTCAACGGCGTCCAACGTGACGATCGGCGCGTCGGGCTCGGTGTACGCGTACGTCGTGTAGTCGACCAGGTCCGCGAACGCGAACCGGGCCTGGTAGGACCACGTCACCTGCGTGGCCGTTCCGCTCACGCAACTGTCTTCGACGGTGATTTCGTTGGGCGGGCCGTCTGCTTCCCGGATGTTGTGGGCCCACACGGTGCCCGTGCCACCCGCGGCGAAGAGCGGGTCGAGAGGCCGTTCCGGATAAACTCCCGTAAAGTCATCCGAAGCCGTGCTCCAGACACCAAAGTATCCGAGCGCCGTCAGGAATTGGCCTGGAAGGCCGTACCGAGTGAACGGGGCGGCCTCGTCGTCGACCGTGAACGTCAGCTCCGCGACCTTGGTTTCGCCGCCAAACGTCTGAGTGAACGTCACGTATCCCGCGTACTCGTTGGAAGCAATCGACGCGCCCACGTCCTCGAATGAGAGACACTCGTCTGGGGGCTGCAAGACCGCGGGACATTGCGAAAGGTCGCCCACGCACGAGCCACTCGCTTCATCGCAACAAAGGTCGCCGAAGGCGCACTGCAGATCCCCGCACGAGGGACCCTGTGCAGGTTCACCCGTCACCTGTCCCCCGGCGTCCCGGGCTTCGGTGCTTTCCACTCCGTCCGAGGGGGGGGCACTGGTGAGCGCGGGGGGCTCCGTGGTGGCTACGTCGGTGGTAACCACGGGCGTTCCCCCGTCCGTCGCTCGGGTTTCTGTGCGACCTGCCTCTTCCCCCGACTCGCCGGTAGTAGGTGAAACATCGGCCGCGGACGCCCGTTGACACGTCTGCTCCGCGTCGGCGCACGCGCTCTCCACGGCGTGGCAAACGCCGCTCCGCGAGATGTCGCGGCACGTGGTGTCGTCTTCGCACGCCACGGTACACACTCCGCACAAGCAGCTGAACCCATCGGTGCAGTCGGAGTCTTCACCGCAAGCGATGAGCCAACTCGTGTTGGTATCGGTGGGGTCTGCAGTGGATGCGCCACAGGCGCTGAGCAACAATAGTGACAACGGTAACCAAGAACTATCGAAAACTGACATGACATTCCTCCAAGCTAACTCATTCACTTCGCGTGATACTTTGACCGTAGTAGAACGTGACCTTGTCCGCGTCGGGCGGTGGGGTGACCGTCTGATTGTGAGCCCAAACCCGCTGCCATAGTGCTTCCACCTCGCCGCGAACACGCGGTAGCAACGTCCGCACTTCGGTCTCTAATGGGTGGCCTGGGTAAACAGAGAAGCGCAGCGTCGAGCCCCCGATCGAGTCATCTCTTCGGGCCTGCGGTGAGCCGAGTTTGGAAGCAATCGCGGTGGCAACGGCTCCGAAGTGATCGCACACCGCGGCTTCCCAACCGTGTTCGGCTCCCACCGGGATGTGAAAACTCTGCGCCTCGTAGATCGTGTCGCCGTCGTGCGTCCGCGTTTGGATCCGACCACTGCCGACGAGGTCGTCGATGGCTGCAGCAAAGACGCTGCCGTCGGCGCGGAACTTGGCCTCCAGGACGTCCCGCGTTTGGTCCCCCTGCGTGGCCAACGTGAGCCAGACGAGATTCGCCAAGGTCTGCACTTCTTCGTCGGCCTCGCGCCGAGACCAATCGACATCGGACGTGACCCCGTAAACGGCGCGTGCGCCCGAGCCGCTTCGATACACCAGGCCGCTATCGACGAGGTCGTTCAGGATCGCAGACAGGTCGCGCTGGGCGACGTTGGGCAGCACCTTCGTCAGCTGCAGTCGCGTTTGGCTCTGCTGTTCCAGCTTGGAATACACCGCACGCCAAGCCGAACGCTGTATTTCGGTCGTCTCTTCGAGGCGCCGCATCTTGACCTCGTACGACCGCAGCGCGAGGCCGAACATGTCGGCGACGACGGTGCGGCGGACGCCTTGGCCCTCGAGTTCGCGAGCCAAGTCGAGGAACACTTGGTTGGCGAGGTGGGCTAACGGTGCGCGTACTCCCGCAGCCGTGGCGATTTGAGCCAGAAGGACCGTGGTCTGGCGTACGATCGTGTCTGTGAGCAAGCGGACATCCATGTCCAGCAAACTAGCGCAGGCGTTCGTCGCGCCTAGCCGAAAAGAATTTCGCAACTTTCGACGAGTCAGAGCGCTGCGACTACGACGCGGGCGGGGTCCAAGCCTAGATGTAGTACCTCAGTCGACCGTGACCCGCGCCCGCCCGGTGCGAAGGGGCGGAGCCTTGGTTCACGCGGTGAAACACGTGCTTCGGATGTGTTGCTCGAGCCTCCGAACGCCAATCGCGGGCTCGCGCTACCGTCGTTGCCGATGAAAACACGCTGCGTCGAACCAAATACAGCTGCACGAGGGCTATGCTCCGGCTCACCGGAGCTCCAGCGTCGTGGTGGCGAGAGGTATGCGGCTGTGACTGCGTTAGGTGAGCGTTCGCACGACTTCGAATCGTGGTGCCGCACCTTCACGGCAGCGCACCTTCACGGCAGCGCGCCTTCGCGGCAGCGCGTCTTCACGGCAGCGCGTCTTCACGGCAGCGCGTCTTCACGGCAGCGCGTCTTCACGGCAGC
>CBINDO010000421.1:0-5651 GCA_966249405.1 uncultured bacterium
TCGAGGTCATCCGCGACGGCTCGTGGAATCGTTGCCGGTGCAGGATTCGTCCCACCGCGGCGCGACGGCGGCGGTGGTGCGGCCGACGGGATACCAGAGCTGCGCGACGGCGGAGTGGGCGCAGGAATGCCGGGACCGAACGGCATCGTCCGCGGCGGCGGCAACGGGGCGCTGATCTTGCCCACGGACGGCGCCGAGGTGGACGCTAGGTTCGTCGCCGCTCCGTCGGTCGGAGCAGACTCCTGGTTACGTTCTTCACTCATGACAGACTTTCACCCTACTTCAATCCCAGGGAACGACTCCAGAGGTTTTGTGAGCCGAATGCACACGCATACGGCGGCAGATCACGAGCTTCCGCGAGGCGACCGCGAGTGTAACTGTCGCGCCTGACGGCAACGCACGTTCACTGCTCGCCCTTTTGCGGAACGCGCAACACGCGCCGCTGCATACGTGTCCGGAGGGGCCTGGAATTCGTTCAAATTCTCCGAGGCCCACAAAGGCAAGCAGGACCTGTCCCAGTCGATGAGGCGCATCTAGGCGCCGGGGGGCGGCGCACATTTCGCGGGCCGTGACGACGCCGCTTCGCGATCTCGCGTCGACTCCGTACGTCGAGGGGCGGTCGACCCTTCGTGATGCCCTGAGTGGGAGTCGACCGTGCCGCAGTCGATGGGCTGCCCCGAGCAAATTAGTCACACGCACTCATGTGACAGTTCCATGTTGGGTCGGCGTGATGGAGATCGGATGCATGTCCACCTGTGGCCGCCAAGAAACAATGGGGGCCAAGTTCAGGTGCGAAGTTTTCACCACCAGAACTGCCCGCGCGCAACATTGAACGCGTTGGGCTTGACCCGATTCGCGATGAGATTGTATCTTCGTTGGGCTGCAGAGGAGGCAGCGCGCACGTCCTCGAGGATATGCGCCACAGAAAGGGAATATATGAAGCATAAGAAATCAATGCTGCTTTTGGTGGCATCGTTGGGGGCTAACGCCTGTGGTTCAGACGCAACTGACGTTCGTGCCGAAGGCGAGCCCAGTATCGAACTTGGGCAGCTCGAAGAGGACGTCATCAGCGGCGGGACGAACTGGACTGGAAAAAATCAAATCCGGTTCCGCACTGTTAGCATCTACGACCACAATGCGGGTGGTAGCTTCGTCGGTTCAGGCACACTGCTCAAGCCAGACTTGCTACTCACGGCCCGGTACTTGGTGACAACCAATGGCGTCGCGAACGGGCCTCTCAACACGCCGTCGAACATCCGTGTTCGCACCGGTAATCTAGCGCCAGCGCCTGGCGCGAACGACATCTGCACAGGGGCCAATCGACAGCCAGACTGTGCCGTGGGCGCCACCATCGTGGCGGAGTCAGCTGCTACCAACCTAGCTTTGGTGCGTTTGGCGAATCCCATCAGCCATGCCAGCATGAAGGTTCCGTTTACGCCGGTGCTGGCCGAGTTCATCAATAACAGCGACGTGGACAACGATACCGTGCTAGTTTCGGGTTGGGGTCAGACATCGTGCGGAGGAGGCGCGCTGTCCCTATCTTGGGGCACTATGCAAGCTGACTCAGGCAACGGTACGATTAACCTCGTCGAAATCGCCGGCGGCCAGGACGTTGCGCCCGGCGACAACGGCGGACCGACGTGGGCACAGCTTGCTGGTTTCCCCCAGATCGGTGTGCACTCCACTGTGGGCGGCGCGTGTGCCGGCACGAACGTCGATGCAAGCCTGATCTCGAACATGGACTTTATTGAGGACGTTCTCGATAGCGCGGCTGAGAGGGAGAACGTGAACGCAGCGCTTTCGAGCCTGAACCAAGTGGACTTCGAGGCCGCACCTGGGGCGGCGCCGGC
The DNA here is from genome assembly GCA_966249405.1 of uncultured bacterium. Lineage (GTDB taxonomy): Bacteria > Myxococcota_A > Polyangia > Polyangiales > Polyangiaceae > SZUA-265. The sequence goes on from CBINDO010000421.1 coordinate 1,851, forward strand.
ATGGGTAATTGCCGGAGGGAAACTCAAGCAGAACACCAACACAGGACGTAGCTTCGCGCTGATTAAGACGGGCACTACCGGAAGAGCTGCCCTGGAGTTCCACCGCGTCAACTTTACTGCTCAGGTGACGATCAACAGCGTCGATGACGACAGTGCTGGCATCGTGTTCCACTACAACGATCCGGACAACTATGTATTGTGTCGAGCTAACGACCAGGACAACGTCCTGGAGATCGTGACTCGTCGCTTTGGCGTCGATACCGTCCAAGATTCAGCCCCGTGGAACGGTCTATTCTCCAACCTCGTGGTACAAGCTTACATGACCGATGGTCAGGGACGATCCACTGGCTGCAGATTTAGCGGTGGAGGAATCAACGGAACGACTTCATTTAGCTACATTAATGGCGATGGCCCCTACGGCGGGCGTATCGGCGTGTTTAGCGATTTCAACAATGGTGCCACGTTCAACAACTTCACCAGTGTGCATTGACGTCTGACCGTTGGCCCCCGGTCTCGTCGCCGGGGGCCAACGGTAGTTCCCGCCTACCCATGTTCGGCGGACAGGTGAGTCTTGCTTCACGGAGCGAGTCATCAGGTAGCGAGTCGCCGGAGGCATCACACGCGCACAACCGCGCACTCACCGCTCATCCATATGACCTACCAGTGGCCCGCGTCGTAGACCCGGCTTGCCCCGTGTCGGCGCTGTTGGCCATCTCCTAAGCCGGCGTCAGCCCAACCACGCAGAAAACGCCTTCGCATTGTCAACTTAGCGCTGGCCGACCCCAACGCGGGCACACTCCGTCCTTCTTTGGACGCCCCTCGGTTGTGCACGGGGGACGTTATGTCTAGTCGGGGTACGAGACAAGGGCAGATGAAGTTGGAACGGGAGCAGTGCCCACGGATTGTGGAGCACTCTCCCGCTCGTCTGATTTTGGCTGCTGATCAGGGCGCGCTGTTGTCTTCGGGGCCTCCCGCCAGAATAAAGCCAAAGTTGTCTATGATCAGGTCAAAGCCCATCCCGGGCCCAGGTGCCGACGCTGTCTGGAACTGGAGCTGGTAGATGTGGCTCGGTTCGCCTGGTAGCGTCTTTATGTCGCGACCCATCGTGTCTTTGCCATCCCAATTGGAGCGGAGGAGTGGGCCCATCTCGACTGCAGGAGTGTTGGGATCATCCGCGACTTGAGCTGTCAAGTAGACCTCGAAGAGCTTCCAGGCCGGGCCCGCCACGACGTTCGGCACACGGAAAACTGGGTCACTGTCCGCGACCTCGTTACCGGTAGCGGGGGCGTTTTCACAGTTTTGTGGCCCCTCGCACCCGGGGTAAGCCCCGCGGGGAACACACATTCCGGCTTCCGGCGTCGAGTAGAGGTCTTGGACCTTGAATATGAAGCTTGCATCGGGCAGGGGTGAGTAGGCCCAGAATCGAAAACCAGCGATTCCGGCAGCGACAAAGTCGATACCCTTGTTCGGGGAACTGTATGCCCCTTCCAACTTGAAGCCTAGGCCAGCACCGAAGTACTCCTGGTCGCGGCCGCTGAAACGAATGCCGTGCGTATTCTCCGGAGCGTTCGGCAATTGCTCAGGGGGAGGAGCAATCATCAGCGCGGAATAAGCAGTGGTCGTGAAGGTGCTGCCTTCCGCGGGAACGACCTCCGTGAAATCGTCCATGTTGGGCTCGTCAGTGTTCCGGCATGCGAGCTTGTCGTCGTACGTGTACCAGAAGCCATACGAGCTGAAGCCCGCCGGTGCACTTTCGTCCTCGAGCGGTGTGTTGTTGCCGTCGTCACCGGTGTCGAGCAGGATGACGCCGGGTAGGTCGCGAACGGGAGATTCTTTCGTCGTCGTGTCGCCGCAGCCCGCCGCCGCGAGGAGCAAAGAAGCGCCCACGAAGAGGGCCGATACGGATGATAAGGACTGGGGGGTTCGCATAAAGTGAGCTCCGAAGAGTTGGTCTTGATTTGCTGGAAGCGTTTTCGCATTCGACGTCGAGTGACGACCGCACGTCCAGATTGCACTGTGTCACGGTTGTGGCGAGTTACTCAAGGATTCTAGTGAGGGCTCGCGGCAGTAAAGACGTGGGACATTCTCGAAAGTGGTCAGGGCGAGGCAGCTTGGCGAACCGGGCCCCCGACACGTGGGATCTGCCCATTGGAGCTCTGCTGAAGATTTACGGGCAGGGACCGAGCCGGGCGCGATCCGGTGGTGGCACTGACGTTGGAGCGCGGAATCGACTTATCGGCGGACACCGTAGCGAGAGTTGACCCGGTCACGAGTCACGGCGCGTCTCCAGTTGCATTCGTTTCGCAAGCTCGACTTTTGCCGTCGTAGGTCGCGCCGCGAATGTCGTGCTGGTGAGTTTTTGAGTTGGTTGGGGTCGCCTTTCGTGATTGACTCCCGCCGCCTCGCGGCGAGCGCCGAAATGGACCGGGTCGACGGCTCCACTCCCAAGGCCATCTCGCCGACTGATACTGAGGAAAGAAAACCAAAACAATGCGTAAGCTCCGCCCATCCTTATCTCTTGTCTCTCCCCTTTGTTTGACTTTGCCTGCGTTGTTTGTGGCTACGCCCGTGTGGGCGCAAGAGGATCCCGCTGCGGACCCGGCGGCGGACCCCGCCGCGACCCCAGCCGCTGAAGCCGCGCCAGCAGCACCCGAGCCCGCAGCGGCTCCCGAACCTGCGCCGGCGCCCGAGCCCGCGGCGTCCGCTCCTGCCGAAGGTAAGTCGGAAGCCAAGGCCAGCGCGAGCGTGAGCGCCGGTGGTGGTGGCGGCGTGGTTCAGATGGGTGACAGCGGCAAGGCAGGGGGCCCCGCTGGCGGCAGCCACGTTCAGACGATGGGCGGAGGCCTGGGTAGCGCGCTCGCCGGCGGACCCGTGCCCGACTCGGACGACGAGTGGAAGTTCGACTACCACGGCTACATGCGCGCCCCGATGCGCATCGGCATTGGTGAACGCGCCAACGCCAAGACCAATCAGTCGGTCACCACGCTGTCGATTCCTCAGATCCCGACCGATCAATACATCGACTGGCAGTACACCCAGAGCGCGCCGCGTTCGACGGCCGAGATGTTCTTCAGTTACGGTAACAGCATCGTGCGCGGTGTGACGTCGATTCAGGCCTTCCGCCTTTCGGACTCGACCTTCATCGACCCGGAGCTGCAGTCGGGCGTGACCCTGGCGTGGGTCGAAGTCACGCCGGACCTGAGCGATATCGTGGAAGACCTGCGTATGAACGCGAAGGTCGGTAGCTTCTGGAGCCGTTATGGTGGCGCAGGTCAATACGACGCCGGCGCGTACGAGACGTTCGTCATCGGCCGTACCCACACCGTCGGCGAGGCCATCCGCCTCGAATACGACTACAACGACTTCGTGTGGTTCTTCGAAGAGGGCTTCGGCACGAAGCAGCCCGATCCTTCGCCGTTCCACAGCATCAAGTACACCCTGATCGGCCACGCTCACGTCGGCTTCAACTGGGACCAGTTCTTGGACGTCGGCCTGCACTACATGCACGCGTGGACCCAAGAGCAAGACCACGAGTGTATCAACGACGCCGACGAGGTGTTGCAGAACGACCCGAACGCGAGCCAAGATTCCCTCGAGTTGTTCGCGCGTTACGCCGAAGCTCCGGTGGGCGCGTGTAAGAACGACGTGATCCAGGTCCCAACCGAGACGTACCCACAGCTACGCGCCGACAGCCCGGATGGCAGCCTTCAGGTGATCGGTGCGGACTTCGTGTTCAACACCTCGATGGCGGGCCGCTTGTTCGTAGGCGCTTCGCACATCATCGCCAACCACGCCGTCGGG
>CBINDO010000422.1:0-5644 GCA_966249405.1 uncultured bacterium
CCGAAGTCTCGTACGTCACCGACCGAACGCGGCCACCAGCCGTCCCGAACTCTCAAGCTCGAGAGTTAACCTCAGGTAACCACTGCCACCTCGCGATCGGACTCGTCGAGTGGCTTCGCGACCAGCACGCAGCCCGTGGACCGCCGTTAGTCTGAGGCGGCGCAGCGCTCGATGACTCGTGAACGTCGCTCCGCGACGTGACGCCTTCGAGCACTCGTCGCTTCGACTGGTTCGGTTTGCGTCCCGAAGAATTGTGCTCGCGCGGTCAAGTCGCGCGCGGTGCACGCGGCTTCACACGCCGCGCCGCGATTCGCGCATTCCTTCGGCGACGAGGTTTGGTCTCGCTTGTTTGCTCCTGAAGGATAACACTCATGTCAGTTTCTCGTTCCGTGCCCCCGGCCCCGAAGGCGGACATCGCCAAAGACGTCAAGTCCGGGTTCTTCGTCTTCCTGATCGCGTTGCCGCTGTGCCTCGGCATCTCGATCGCCAGCGGCTTTCCTCCCGTCGCCGGGGTGCTCACGGCGGTCATTGGTGGCATACTTGGCTCTCTCATCGGTGGCGCACGCCTGGCGATCAAAGGGCCAGCCGCCGGACTGATCGCAATTGCCATCGGCTCGGTCCAGGACCTCGGCCAGGGCGATATGGTTACTGGTTACAAGCGCACCCTGGCTGTCGGTGTCGTCGCTGCGGTCATTCAGATCGTGTTCGCGCTGATGAAGACGGCAACGGCAGGTATCGCGATGTCGCCGTCGGTGGTTCACGGCATGTTGGCCGCCATCGGCGTCATCATCATCTCGAAGCAGTCGCACACCCTGCTCGGTGTAAAGCCGGAGGCCAAGGAACCGCTGCATTTGTTGGCCGAGTTGCCTCACAGCGTCATGAATGCCAACCCCGAGGTGGTCGCGATCGGAGCGCTGTCGTTGGTCATCCTCTTCGGTTTACCACTGGTCAAGGCCAAGTGGGTTAAGATGGTCCCAGCGCAGATGCTAGTGCTGGCAGTGGCCGTCCCCTTGGGCCTCTGGTTCGATCTCGACCACCCCCACACGTACTCGTTCCTGCACCACGAGTACAAGTTGGGTCCGACCTTCCTCGTGAACCTCCCGGGCTCCATGGCGGACGCGATCACGTTCCCCGACTTCTCGCAGATCACGAGCGGCACCTCGATCAAGTACATCGTGATGTTCACGCTGGTCGGCACGATCGAATCGACGCTCAGCGTCTTGGCGGTCGACTCGATGGACCCCGCCAAGAAGGCCTCCGATCTCAACCGCGATCTGTTCGCCGTTTCGGTGGGTAACCTCCTAGCGTCCATGATCGGCGGACTACCCATGATCTCCGAAATCGTCCGAAGCAAAGCCAACGTCGATGCTGGCGCGACCTCGCGCTGGGCCAACTTCGCTCACGGCGTGTTCTTGTTGCTCTTCGTGTCGTTGATACCGTCGCTCCTCCACCACATCCCGTTGGCTGCCCTAGCGGCGATGCTGGTGTTCACCGGCACCCGGCTCGCCTCGCCAAAAGAGTTCGCCCACGCCAAACACGTCGGCTTCGACCAGCTACTCCTCTTCTGCACGACTTTGATGACGACCCTAGCCACCGACCTGTTGGTAGGTGTGGCCGCCGGGCTGTTCCTCAAAGTGGTCCTTCACGCCCTGCGCGGTGCGTCGCCCAACACGCTGTTCCGCACCCGTATCGAAGAGACGCGGGCGGGGTCCACGCTTACACTGACGCTGCACGGCGCGGCGGCTTTTCCGAGCCTCCTCGCGGTAAGGCGCGCGTTCAATCGCGTCGACGAGACGGTCAGTGAAGTGATCTTGGACCTAACCGACGTCGCCATTGTCGATCACACCTTCCTCAGCCGTATCGAAAGCATGGCGGATGAATTCCCCAACGCGAAACTCACTCTAATCGGCGCTGAGAAACTCACCCCGCTCACCGATCACCCACACTCCGTGCGTCGCAGGAGTTTTTCCCGTGCATGAGTTCGGCGCCCACGGCGACCTTGGCGAGGACGCCACCCTCGACGAGCTCATTGCCGAAGCTGCCGTCGTGGTGCCGGAGCAGGGTCCGCTGCCTGCCTTCGTCCACCACAATACGCTGCACCACTTCGAGCATCTTCCGTTCTCCGAGGGGGTTCTCGCTGGCTCGCGGCTGCTTGGCAGCCAACCCTTTCAGACCGAGGCTGCCTTCGGTGCACACCTGCAGTCGGGCCGCATCTTACCACGCGACGTCGATGCCGTTCTCACGTTGGAACAGGGCGACCTCGATCGGGCTGTTTTTCCGGGCGGGCCTACGTTGCGCACGATGCGCGCCCAACGTTTACGCGTCGTCTTCGACATCCCCAAAGGAAACGCCCTCGATTGGTTGTTGCACGAGGAAGGCGCCGCGCTCGAGTCATGTCACGAGCTCACTGCCCCAACGCGTCGTGCCGCTCTGACGAGGGTCGCCACTGAGCGCTTCGTAGGCAGCCCGCGCCCACTGCGACAATTCCTGCAGCTACTGTGGCAAACGTTGGACCGCGCGGCGGCAAAGGTGCCGAAGCGCGAGGAATTCACGTCGCCGCGGCCTCGTGACAGGCTTTGGCACCGCTACGGCATAGACACCGATCTCGCGACTCACTCGCTCCTGATTCGCTTCACCTCGTCGTTCTTGGATCAAGGGCTCGCCTATTGGACGATGCCCCATCGTGAACTGGGAATGCTCGCCGCGTTCCGCGCTCTCTACGGGCAAGCGGGAGGTCCGCCCGACGCGGCGTTTCACGGCTTGGACGCCGCGCTTCGGCAGCAGCAGGCCGAAAACTGGGACGCAGATCGGACCATCTCTTGGGCGCTCGAACAACTGGGGGTGCCCCGGAAGCAATGGCTCGCGGTGCTGCGAGCAACACTGGCTTCGTTACGTGGCTGGGCGGGTATGGTCCGGCAGTTCGAGTTGCGGCCGCACTGGGCGCCGGTCAGCGCGCCCCCTGCCCGCCTTAAGGACTACCTCGCGATTCACCTGCTGCTCGACTGGGTGTGCGCGAAGAACGTGAACGAGTCTCGGCTCACGCCGCTGTCGCAGAGCGAGACTTACACAGCACCCCAGTCGAGTCCTATCGCCTATGAAGCGTTCGTCTTCGCGCAGCTGGCCGACGTAGACCCGGCGCTGTTACTCGAGCGCAGCAACGCCGAGGCCTGGGTCGACGCATGCGCCGCGTTCAACGACTTGGAGCGCCGCCGGATTTGGCACTTGGCATACGAACGACGGTATCGAACCACGGTCCTCGACGCGTTGCATGCGCACCTCGAGGATCCTCACCCCAGCCCGAGACGGGCGTCTCACCAGGCCGTGTTCTGCATCGATGACCGGGAGGAGTCGCTGCGGCGTCACTTGGAGGAGACGTTCCCCGATGTCCAGTCGTTTGGTTTCGCTGGATTCTTCGGCGTCGCGATGGAGTATCAAGGCCTGCACGACGTGAGGCCGCGCGCCCTCTGTCCGGTGGTCGTGACTCCGAAGCACCTCGTGCGCGAGGTCGCGCTCGACTCGAAAGAGCACACCGAACACGCGGAGAGTCGTGCGCAAAAGGGCAGAACCGAACACGCCTTTACCGTCGGTAGTCGTACCCTGGTACGCGGTGGTCTGTTGTCTGCTGGCGTGGGGTTAGCGGCTCTGGTGCCTCTGGTAGGGCGCAGCTTGTTTCCGCGGGCTACCCATCGTCTGTTGCGCGATCGCCGAGAACCACCAAAAACGCGCCTCGCCATCGAACGAACGCGCGATTCCGAGATGGAGAACGGTCTGTACGTCGGTTTCTCCATCGTCGAGATGGCAGACATCGTGGGCAACGCGCTGAAGACGTTGGGCATTGCGGACAACCTGAGCCCAATCGTCCTGATTGTAGGGCACGGCTCGTCGAGCATGAACAACCCGCACAAGGCTGCGTACGACTGCGGCGCGACTGGGGGCGGACGCGGAGGACCAAACGCCCGCGCCTTTGCGGCCATGGGAAACCACGTCGAGGTGAGACGCGAGCTCGAGCGGCGCGGAACGCCGATCCCCAGAGATACCTACTTCGTCGGTGGGTTTCACAACACTTCCGACGACTCGATGACCTATTACGACGTCGATCTGATGCCGCAACGAGCGCTGGCACATTTCGAGGAGCTCGAGAAGGCGCTGGAACACGCCTGTGAGCTCGACGCTCACGAGCGGTGCCGCCGATTCATGCACGCGCCCTTGCAGATGTCTCCCGACGAGGCCTTGTGCCATGTCGAAGGTCGCGCCGCCGACATCGGGCAACCACGACCCGAATGTGGTCACGCGACCAACGCGATCTGCATCGTCGGTCGGCGCGAACGAACCCGAGGGTTGTTCCTGGATCGACGGGCATTTTTGGTAACCTATGACCCAACAACTGATCCCACCGAAGAGATCCTGGGGAACGTGATGCAAGCAGTGGGGCCGGTAGGTGCGGGGATCAACCTCGAATATTACTTCAGCTACGTCGACCCAAAGAACTACGGTTGCGGCTCGAAGTTACCTCACAACCTCGTAGGCTTGTTTGCGGTCATGGACGGGCACGCCTCGGATCTACGCACGGGCCTGCCCTGGCAGATGGTCGAAATCCACGAGCCGGTGAGATTGCTCACCATCGTGGAGGCCAAGTGCGAAACGCTGCTTCGTCTGTTGGAGAAGCGCCCCGTCTTGGCTCCGCTGGTGCAAAACGAGTGGATCCTACTCGTTGCCATGGACCCCGATTCCTCCGAGCTGTTTGTGTTCGAGCACGGCAGGTTCCAACGTTACGTGCCGGAACAGGCGAACATTCCCACTTTTGCTTCGTCGTTGGCCGTTTACCGAGGCAACCGCGACCACCTGGCGTGCGTGCGCCTCCAAAGGCCCGCGCTCGCGGAGGCAGCCACATGACGATGTCCGAGTCTCTGATTTACGCGGTGGTCGGTGTGCCGGCCATCGCCACGGTGTGGCTAGCACTCGCCAATTGGTTCGATTTTCGGCGCACGGAAGAGTCCACCGCACGCTTCGCGACCGCCAGCTTCGTCGGCCTTGCGGCCCTCAGCACCGTGCTGTGTGCGGTGACTCTGACGTCGGGTCCCGTGCGGGTCGAGTTCGCGTGGTTCCAGCAAGACCACTACCACTTCACGATTGGCTTCGTCGCTGACTGGGTTTCGGCGCCGTTGTCCGCCCTGTTTGCGGTGTTGTGCGGGACGATAGGTATCTTCTCGCGCCGCTACCTGCATCGCGAACCGGGTTACCAGCGATTCTACTTCCTACTCACACTGTTCACCTTCTCTGTTCAATTGACCGTGCTCGCTGGCAGTCTCGACGTGGTGTTCATTGGGTGGGAGCTCGTCGGCCTGTGTTCTGCGCTGCTGATCGCCTTCTTCCACGAACGTCGCAAACCGGTCGAGCATGCGGTCCGGGCGTTCTTCACCTACCGTTTGTGCGACGTTGGTTTGCTCTCCGCCGTCGTCTGGATTCACCACACGGTTGGGACGACCGACTTCTCGGCAGGGCCCGAGTCAGGTGCTCATGGCCTGCCGACACCGAGCGTGCCGACAGACCTCGCGCTGGTCGGTCTCTTCCTCCTGTTTGCGGCGCTGGGCAAAGGTGGTCAGGCGCCATTGGGCGGTTGGTTACCGCGCGCGATGGAGGGCCC
>CBINDO010000423.1:0-5608 GCA_966249405.1 uncultured bacterium
GAGAGCTTCCACGACCGGAACTTCGTGTAGCGCCCGTCGCCCCAATAGGCCGCGGAGTAGCGATGCACCTCGGCATCGGGGAACACGACGCTCCCGATGTCCCGCCCCTCGACCACCACTCGGCCCTCGCGTCCGAACTGTCGCTGAACGTCGAGCAACGCAGCGCGCACGTTCGGGACGCTCGAAGTGACGCTGGCTGCGGTGCTCACCTCCGGCGTCCGAATCGCGGCCGTCACCTCTTCGTCGCGGATGAACACGCGAGTCTTGGTAGCCCCGTCGGGCAGCTGCTCTTCGACGAAGCGAATGGCCTGGCTCTGGGCTAGCTCTTGTCCGATCTTGGCCACCGCGCGCGGTTCGTTCACGACCCCCTCACGGAGTGCACACAATGCCACGCAGCGGTAAATCGCACCGGTATCGAGCAGGTGATAACCCAACGCCTGCGCCACACGCGACGACACGGTGCTTTTGCCGGCACCTGCGGGGCCATCGATCGCCACAATCGGCCAGTTTCGTGTGCTTGAGCTCATGACAGTTCTCCGGGGCCGCGCTCACGGAGGAGCAACGCGAACGACGCTCGTCCAATCACGGAGCGGAAGCAGCCCGTTTCGGTAACAATCCGTTTAGCGCGCCGAGCAGGCTCTCGGCAACCTGTGTTTCGGCGGCGACGCTCACTTGGACGGACAAGTCGACCAACGTCGTTTGGTGACTCTGGATTGGTTTTTGGGCGCCGAACCATGCTCCCACCGCGCCGAGACTGTCGACCGTGACCAGCGTCTGCTCGAAGCGCTCCTTGGCCGTCTGAGCGCTCGCCGCGTCGCCGAACGTGAACGTCCCAGCGACGTTGAACCCGGGCGGCTGCAAGTTCGCCACGACCCGCGCCAAGCGCAGGTTGGCGGCGAGCGGGGTTTTCTGAATCAGCGCGTCGAGTGCGGCGTCGGCGTTGGACGCTCCCAGCGCGATCGGCGCACCGGGGTTGCGCATCAGTGCTTCCACCTCGGCGACTTGCTCGACTCGCAGATCGCCTCGCTCGAGGCGATCGAGGGCGCGCCTGATTCCGACCTCGTTGCCGAACAGCAGCGTCTTCGGAGTGAGCACGCAGAAGCCCAGGTTGGCCGATACGTAGAACTCCCACTGCGAGTACTTGACTGCCACGATCGGCGTCCCCAGCGGCGTCATCTCGCTGCGCGCCGCGGCGGCTTTGATGGCCTCGACGTCGAACTTGCCGACGGCCACTCCCGAGAAGTCCGCTCCGGAAGCGGAGTAGAACCCCACGAGCAGGCGGTCCAAGTCGCGTTGGGGATCGAAGTTCGCGCTCGGGGGCAACGGCATCTGCGACTGCGCGAGCTGCAAAAACCGTTGACCCAAACTCGACTGGAACAGCTGTTTGGGCTCCAGGTTGAGCAACGCGAGCGAGTTGGGCGGCATCAGGGCCAGCGGCTCGGCGTCGATGTCGGCAGCGACGAGTTCCGTACCGGCGGCGGTCTTGACGATGATCTCTTCGCTACTGCACGCTGGCGCGAGCGCCACCGCGACCAGTGAGACGAGCCGGGCGACGCGGCGAAACGCCAGGAGCCGCCCCCACGTCCCGGGGAAACACGTCATAACGCGACCTCCAGGCACTGGAGGAAGCGGTCGTTCTCCTCGGGCAGGCCGATGCTCACACGCAGGCCGTCGGCGGACGTCTGGCGCGTGATGACCCCCTGTTGCAGGATCGCGTCGGCGAGCACCTTGGCTCGACCTGGGACGTGAACGTAGACGAAGTTGGCCTGGCTCGGCACGGCTTGGAGTCCGCGACCGAGGAGCGCTTGGGTCACGCGGTCGCGTTCGCGGGTGTTGAGCTCGACACCCCGCTTCAAGTGCGCCTCGTCTTCGAGGGCCGCTATCGCGGCGGCCTGCGCCACCGAGCTCAGGTTGAACGGCGCGCGCACGCGGTTCATGTAGTCGGCGTACCTTGCGCCGAGCACGCCGTAACCCGCGCGCAGCCCCGCGAGGCCGTACGCCTTGGAGAACGTACGCAAGACGATCAGCCGTTCGTGTAGGTCGCGCAACTGCAACCCGTCTGGATAATCTTTGGCCGTCGCGAACTCGAAGTAAGCTTCGTCGAGCACGACGAACGCGTCCTTGGGCACTGCGTGCAAGAACGCTTCGACTTCAGCGCGAGTTACGTACGTGCCCGTTGGGTTGTTCGGGTTCGCGATGAACACGACGCGCGTATTGGGACGGCACGCATCCGCCATCGCCGGCAAGGGATGGCGGAAATCGACGAGCGGCACGTTCGTGTATGCCAAGTTGGAAGCCAACGCCGACATCTCGTAAACGACGAACGCCGGGTCGGCGAACACGACGTGATCCCCCACCTGACAGAACGTCCGCACCACGAGGTCGAGTAGCTCGTTGGAGCCGTTGCCGAAGATCAGCTCTGCCGGTGCGACGTTCAACTTCGCGGCCAACACCTGACGCAGTCCGTAAGCAGCGGCGTCGGGATAACGATGAGTTTCGCCGAGCGCCTTGGCGGCCGCGGCCAGCGCCTTCGGGCTGGCCCCCAACGGATTCTCGTTCGAGGCGAGCTTCGTCGCGTGGGCAATCCCGAGCTCGCGCGCTACTTCGTCGACCGGCTTACCGGGAACATAGGGTTTGAGTCGCTCTATTCCTTCAGAAACCACGCGTTGCATGCGGGGGCCACACTAGTGTCGGACCCGGCGTCCGCCAACGACAAAGCAACGGCGCCGAACACGTCACAGACCCCTCGAGCAGAGAACGGATCTCGAAGCTGGTCGCGACGGGCTTGCCCAACCCGCCGCGGTGGAGCGTTCGTCTTAACCGCGGCGCTTGCGCCCAAACGGCACCTGCGCCCAAACGGCACTTGCGCGCAATCCGTCAATCGCCGACTCGTCAATCGCGTTGCCGTTAGGCCGCGCGCGAGTCGCGGGTTGCGCGACCCGCTCCTACTCTCTCGTCACGACGCACTGGCGGTGGAGCTCGAGCTGGAGCTTTCGGTCTTCGTCGAGCTGTCGCTCTTGGACTCACTCGAACTGTCGGAAGACGACTTGGGCTTGGTCGAGCTGTAGAGGTCGGAATACCACCCGCCCCCCTTGAGCACGAAACCCGTGCCGCCCGAGATTTGACGCTTGGCGGTCGAGGCGTGGCACTTGGGACACTCGGTCGAAGGTGGAGCGCTGATCGACTGGCTTTCCTCCCACTCGTGGTGGCAGGCAGTACACACGTATTCGTAAGTCATAGCGGTTCGGCCACAGATGTGCCTGCGCCGACGTTCTGTCAACTCCCTTGTCGAAGTGGACCTCGAACCGACTTGCAAGTTGAACCGGAAGCCACTGTAAGGAAAAGACTTTTTCTGGAAAGTCCGAATCGCGGTCGGACCCGCCTCGTCGTCGCAGCAGGGGACGCGGCTGGTGCCAACCACTGAACGCTTGTCAGGAGCCGGATGATCAGGTACACCAACCCCGCAGGGCATTACATGACAATATATGGCACCACGGCACATGCCAGCGGTGCGACCATACGTCAGGTGATGTCCGGTTATCGCTGAACTGCGGCAACCCCGAAACTCCAAACTCCCATGCACATCAAGAAACTCGAAATCAGCGGCTTCAAGTCCTTCGTCGACAAGAGTGTGATCCACTTCGATCACGACGTGATTGGTATCGTGGGTCCCAACGGCTGCGGCAAGTCCAACATCGTGGACGCCATCCGCTGGTGTATGGGCGAGCAGAGCGCGAAGCACCTGCGCGGTCGGGCGATGGAGGATGTGATCTTCAATGGCTCCGAGAGCCGTCCGCCCCACGGCATGGCCGAGGTCACTCTCACCTTCGACAACTCGGATCCAACCTACGCCGAGTCGTTGCCGCTCGAGTACAAAGACTTCCCCGAGATCGCCGTCACGCGCCGCTTGTTCCGCGACGGCACCAGTGAGTACCTGATCAACAAGACCCAAGTGCGCCTGCGCGACGTGACCGACCTGTTCCTCGGGACCGGCGTCGGCACCAAGGCATATTCGATCGTCGAGCAGGGTCGTATCGGGCAAATCGTGAGCTCGCGCCCGCAAGATCGAAGGCTCTTCATCGAGGAGGCGGCCGGCATCACGAAGTACAAGCTGCGCCGCAAGCAGGCCGAAAAGAAGATGGATCTCACGCGGCAGAATCTGCTGCGGATCACCGACATCGTCGCCGAAATCGACCGCAACCGGGGCTCGCTCAAGCGTCAGGCCGCCAAAGCCGAACGCTACATCGAGTACCGCAACGAACTCGAAGATCTCTACCTCCACGATGCGTCTCACCGCTTGCTCGAGATGATCGTCGTGCGCAACGCCGCGGCCAACTCGCTCGCCGAGCTGTCGGAGAGCCACGGTGACATCGCCGCTCAGCTGGAGTCCGGTGAGGACACGCTCCTGAAGGCGCGCACGGAGGCGACCAACATCGAGCAGCGCTACGACGAGGCCTCGACCAAGACCACGGAGCTCGAGCGTCGCGCGACGCAGCTCAGCAGCGACTGCCAACGCTACACCGACCGACTTTCGCACCTCGGGGTGCGGGCCCAGTCGCTCGAGGCCGAGCTCGCGACGTTGACCGAGAAGCAGCAGCAATGGGTGACCGAACGCGCAGAGCTCGAGGAGCGCCTGACGCACTTGCAAGCCGACGAAACCAGCTCCGGCAGCGACGCCGCCTTCGAGGACGAGCAGCTGCGCGCGCTGGCGGCGCGGGCAGCCGAGGCTGAGCAAGAGCTCTCCACGCTGCGTAACCAACACGCGGCGTTGGCCACCGAAGCCGCGACCCAGACTGGCCGCCTCGAGTCCACGCAGCTCCGTGACCGCGAGCTCCTCGAACGGCGCACGCACCTCGTGACCGAGCGCGAAGAACTGCTCGCCGAGATCGAACGTCTCACAGCGAAGTCGGAGGCCGCCGCGGCCGAGCTCGAGCAGCTTCGCGCCCACCGCGAGCAGAGCGCTCAGGAGCAAGCCGCGACGCAAGCGCGCTTGCTCGAGCTGAAACCCCAGAAGGTGGAGCTCACTCGCCGCACGCACGAGCTGCGCAGCGACGTCCAGTTGAAGCGCAATCGCCTCAAAGTGCTGCAAGACTTGCATCGCCGATTGGAAGGGGTCGGCGCGGGGACCAAAGCCCTGCTCTCGTTCGCCGATCCCGCCGTCGTCGGCATCCTCGCCGACCGTCTGGAAGTGAGCCCGCGTTTCACCGACGCTTTGGCGGCGTTGCTCGGCGAACGTCTGCAATGCGTCATCGTCTCCGACCCGGTGCGCGGACTCGAACTGCTGGACCAACTCAAGCGTCAGCAACGCGGCCGCGCCACCATTGCGATTCACAACAGCGCGATCCAAAAAGACCTCCGTGAGACGCCACTGCCGGTCGCGATCCCGGCAGACGAGCCCAGCGTGGTCGCGCGTTTGCTCGACGAGGTCCTGTACGAAGACGTCGACGCCGGCCTCGTACAGGCCTTGCTCGGCAACGTCGTCGTCACCGAGACGCCGCAGGCCGCGCTCGCCTTGAACGGCCGCTTCCCGGGTTCCAAGGTCGTTTCTCTCGACGGCACGGTGGTGTCGGGCAGTGGGCTCGTCGCTGGCGGCAGTGGCGACGAGGTG
>CBINDO010000424.1:0-5598 GCA_966249405.1 uncultured bacterium
AGACAATAGGCCATCGAACGGTCGTCCGAGAAGCTCGCCTGGTTCATACTGAAACAAGGCCGCCGCGCGTGCGTTGGCGTAACGGATGATGCGCCGCTCATCCACGACGAGCAGCGCATCCGGCGTAAGGTCGAGCAGTGCAAGCCGTATTTCTGTGTCTACCAGTTCCGCTGAATCGTGCGGCGCTAGTGGTGTTCCTGCGTCGCGGATCATGACTAGTCCAAGGGCCGCGAACCTAACATGGCCACTTGACTGCGGTTCATCGCAAATCTGTTAGGAACCAAAACGACGTGCTTGGCTACGGCAATTAACCGATGAAAACCAGTCCGCGACCGTCGGGCAGCTAGCTCAACAAAACCACACCGTACTGAAGCGGTGCACAACGCAAGGTTTGCTGGTTTCTGGCCGGTAACGTTTACTTGGGCCGTGTTTTTGGGTGGTCGCCAGGTTAGCTTCTTGTCACACCGTCGTGGGTGCGCAAGTGCAGGCGTCTCACTTTTCTTCGCACGCGGTGCCGCTCTCGGCAACGCAACTCATCCTAGCTAGCAGCGCAGGATCGACGTCATCCAGGGTCGGCACGCCGAGCTCTGCGATGGTCTCCGCGAAAGGTGCTTCGCATTCGCCTTCCGTCGCTATTGGCTCACCATCTACGGTCAATTCGATGTGAGTGCGGTCGATGTCTTCGTCCCAACACTCCGCGACGTCTACGGCCTGAGTTAGATCGCCGCCACTGACTTGCGCTTCCGCACGCCCGGTGCCGCGGTTCAGGAACGCGGCGCGAAAGTCGAGGGTCTCCGAAGCGTTGTCGGTATCGGATTTGTCTTCGAAGCAGGCGTCCGTTCCCTCGTCGCAGAGGTCCGCTTGCAGAGACCAGTCGACGAAATCGACTACCATGCCGTCCTGGCCCTTGTAGTGGCCGTAGAAGTAGTCTGCGTTTGCGGGGTCGGGGCGCTCCGCGTCTTTGGCGACGAAGTCACGAAACACCGCTACGTTGAACTTGAACCGCGCGCCGTCCTCGTCGTTACGCCCGAACAGCATCACGAAGCGACCCCGATCGACAGCGGCTGCTTCATCGAAGTCCGGGTCGTACTTCTCGGCGAACTTGCGGTTGGCTTCGAAGTCCCAGAGCGTCACACCGGCTCCGCTACGGTCTCCTTCATCATCGGCCTCGTCGAGTGGAGTCGCGCCACCCCAGATTACCGGCACGCCAGTGCTCAGGTCTTCGCCCTCCAGCCTGACAAGCGCATAACCATACTCGAAGTCGGAATCATCGGGGTTCTTCTGGATGTAGGCGAGCACCTTGCCGTAGCCATCATCGTTGTCGAACGGACCCCAAACGAACTGCCGCTTCTCCGAGTCGTACAACGTTGGCTTGATGCTGGTGAGCGCCCTGAGCGTTAGGACGACTGCTTTTGCCGGGGCGTTCACGGCTATCGCGCTACCGATGGCGAGTTTCGCGAGTTCCGACGTTCCAGCGACGGTCAGGGCGTTCGGATCTGGTTGTTCACCTGGGGTCACTGCAGTCAGGCGACCCTCGGATGGAATCGCCTCTCGAAACTCGGCGAGTTCCTCGGAGTCGTAGTCGTCACCGCTGTCGTCGGCGGCGGACTGCTGGACGGCGTCGGAGTTACCGCATGCTGCAACGAGGAGGAAACACGGAACGGAGAGAAGAGTACGATTTGTCAACTTCATGGATCCCTCGATCTAAGTCGTCATGGGAGTTTGAATTCAGCCTCGACGCTACGCAAAGACGAAACTTCGCTGCCCTGCCGGCCGCACTTGCACCCACATACCGCGCGCCGGGCCGGCAACTCACGTCAGTCACCGGTCCGCGTCTGAACGGCGCGATCGAGCTGTCGATAAATGCCGTTCGGTTGTAGAACTCGCCGCATGGCCAGGACACCTCTCTTTCAGTTGCTTCGACGAATCGCCTCGGAACTACGCACCAAGAACCCGACGGGAGGCGCGCCTTCGCGCTCTGCTAGAGATGGTGTCAGGATAACGCGCCGTGAGTGGGTGCAGGCAGGTTTGGGTGCGGCCGCGATCGCTTGCAGTGACGACGCAGACCCGACCGTAGAGGGCGGAGACGCGGGTCATGGCGGACACGAAGGTTCGGACCCGCACGATGCAGCGGCGCCCCCCGACGCGTCCGACGCGGCAGCATCGAGCGAACGTATGGTCGTGGTGGGCGCGGGCTTAGCGGGCCTTCACGCCGCCTGGCGTTTGCAGCAGGCGGGCCTCGACGTCCGAGTATACGAGTCGAGCAAACGGGTTGGCGGGCGCACCTACACAGGGCGTGAACTGTTCGCCAATGATCAGACCTGTGAGCTTGGCGGCGAATTGATCGACAGCAACCATCGGTACATGCACGCGCTCGTCGACGAGCTCGAGCTCGAGCTCGTCGACCGCTTCGCCGGCGCTTACGCGGACGTGGTGAGAGACACGTGGGTCGTGGCAGGCACTGTCGTAGCGGAGTCGGAGATCACGCGCCAATTTGGAGAGGTCGCCTCACTTTTCGCGGATGCCATGACGGCAGCGGACGAAGACGATGCGGCCTTCGAAGAGCTCGACAACACGCCGCTCGGCGATTGGCTGGACGACGTCGCTCCGGGGTCCCAGTATCCCGAACTGAACGCGGTCCTCAAGGCCGCCTACCGCGGCGAGTTTGGGCTCGAGGTAAACGAGCAATCAGCGCTCAACCTGATCTACCTGATCGGCTCGGACGACCCGGACCCGTTCCGGATTTTCGGGGAATCGGACGAGCGTTTTCACGTCAGGGGCGGCAACGATCTCGTGGCCACCAAGATCGCAGAGCAGCTCCAGGCGCCGGTCCATACGGAGCACAAGCTGATCCGCGCGACCGCGCTCGATCTCGGATACGAGCTCGTGTTCGAAACGAAAGGTGAGGAAATCGTCGTCGAATGTGATCGCGTGGTTTTCGCGCTGCCGTTCTCGACGTTGAGGGACGTAGACCTCGAACGGCTAGGCTTGAGCGAAGAGAAGGTCACCATCATCGAAGAGCTGGGTTACGGCACGAACGCCAAGATCATGGGAGGGTTCTCTAGCCGCGTCTGGCTCGAGTCCGGCGCCAGTGGTTCGGTCACGGCGGATAGCGACCTGCAGCAGACTTGGGATAGCACGGTCGGTCAAGATGGTGAGACGGGGATCCTCACGAACTTCGTCGGCGGTCAGCGCGGCCTCGAATCTGGAGATGGAACCGAAGACGCGTGGTTCACTAGCATTCTAGACGAACTCGACGAGATCTACCCAGGCGCAAAAGCTGCTTACGTCGAGGAATCTGCAGTGCGCATGCATTGGCCGTCTCAGGTGCACACCAAAGGGAGTTACACCTGCTACAAGCCAGGGCAGTGGGCTTTCTGGGGGCTCGAGGGGTTGCCCGAGGGTAAGCTGCACTTCTGCGGTGAACACACGTCGCCCGAGTTCCAGGGCTGGATGGAGGGCGCAGCCGAGACCGGAGGGCGGGTTGCGGTGGAGATCTTGAAGGAGCTGGACATCGCGCTACCAGCGGGGCTCGCGGCGGTGGTGGACGAGCTGACCGCGTTGCCCGGACAGATGCTGTTGCGTGCTCGTTTTCCGAAGCGTTGGGCTCGATTGCAGGGCCCAGCTTGGAACGGCGCAGCACGCGGTGAGCCGTCGGCTCCGAGGCAGTCGGCCGCAGCAGCGGAGTGAACCGACGCTCGGCCCAAGCATAGAAGAGGAGGCCCGCCCGAGCGGGCCTCCAGCGGGCTTACCCGTTGGCGGACGAGCGATGGGGGCTCGCTCCTCAGGCGCGCGTCTCGCTTCGGTCTCCTTGTACATGCTCGGTTTTGGACCTGTTCGGCGCTCTGGGGAACGTCAGGGTGATGCGGGTTCCGCTGTTGAGCCTACTCCACGTGTCGGCCGAGCCATCGCTCTCGGCAAGCAACTTCACGACCGAGGATAACCCGAGGCCATTACCCCTCGTGCCCTTGGTCGTGAACTGCGGCTCGAACAGACGCTGCAACGTCGTTTCGTCCATGCCCGCACCGTCGTCTTGGACACTCAACTGCACGTGACCGCCGGTGCAGGTAACCGTGATCGTGCAGGTGCCGGGGGTCTGCATCGCATCTCGCGCGTTGGCAACCAAGTTGAACAGCGCGCGGTGCAGCGTGTGCACGTTGGTCAGAACCGTGGCACCGTCGGGAGCATCGATCTCGAGCTCGTGACGAGTTCCGAGCAGCGCCCGCAGCAAGCGCGTCACGCGCCGAGTCTCGAAGCCCAGATCGACGACCGAACGTTGATCGGGGCCCAAGTGGCTGACGTCCAGGTCCGAAAGTAGTGCTTCGGCGTGCTCGACCGCTTCGGCGATGGCTACCACCGCCTCGTGATGTGCAGCGTTGAGATCTGCGCCTTCCAATGCGACAAGTGTGCTGGCCCAGGCGGTGATGGCTTGCAGGCTGTTGTTGACGTCGTGAGCGACCGCACCGGTGATGCGGCCCAGCGCTTCCAAGTCGCTTGCGCGGGAGGTGATGCGGTCGATGTTGGAGACCGATTGTACCTCTCGAACCAGCAAGCCCTCGGTGGCTTTGAGGGAAGCTTCCAGGTTCGCCAATTGGGCGATGCTCGAGCGCGCAGCGTCGACGACTTGCATCACCGCAAACGCGCCGATCAGGACGATGCTCGGTACGGTCACCGATATACGGTACCAGTTGCTTGCAACAGCGAGACTGGTCTGCAGCAATGCGGAGCTGGCCAGGCGCGTGTGCCAGAGGCCGGCACCCAACAAGCCGACGGAGGCTACCGCGAGGCAGGTCAACCATACCTGTCGTGGACCCAAAGCGCGCGTCAGCAACGTCGCCAGCGCAAGCGCGACGATGCCCGCCGGTGCCATGAAGCCCACGCTCGTAACGAAGACGAGCGAGGCCACGATCACGGAGCCAGTGAACAGGGCGAGGCTTCGGTCGTGCGGTAACTTGCCGCGAGCTATGAACGTGAAGACACCGATCAGGGGCAACCCAACCGTCAAATGCGTAAGCATTCCGCCGGTGATCATCCAGCGCTGGACCTCGGCGGCCATCATGGCGAGACCAGTGCACGCTGCTGCATACTTCGCGGCGTTTCGTAACGCACGACCCTCCCATAATAGCGGCAGGCGCGCCGCGTTGGCGGGCGGGTCGGTGGGTGGCGAGGAGTCGGGATTGACGGGTGCGAGCGGAATGTAGACCGCAACCGACGCTCCTTCACCGGGCCTCTCGACCTCGACGCTCCCCCCGGCTTTGCGCAACATTTCGAACACCGTGGTCAGCCCGATGCCCAGGTGAGACGGACCCCATTCCGTGTAGAATGGCTCGAACACTCGGAGGCCGGACTCGGCGCTGATGCCTGGGCCCGTGTCGATCACACGCACGACCGCATACGCACCGGCGCTCAAGGTGCCGCACGAGCTCGGGTAGGCGGTCAACAGCTCCAAGCGGCGGACCTGAACGGTAATTTTCCCCGCCGCATCGCCGAGCGCATGTTGAGCGTTCAGAAGCAGGTTCAAGAGCACCTGTTCGAGCCACGTCTCGTCGATGTTCGCCTTGTCCTTGATCGGTGCGTCGACTTCGAGCGTGACCGCTC
>CBINDO010000425.1:0-5597 GCA_966249405.1 uncultured bacterium
CGAGATTGTCATCCGACCACAGCGAAGAGCCGTTGGTCGAGAACGACGATTGTCGGTGGGCATTGACCGCGGCGGACGTCACCGGCGGCAAACCCACGGAGCGGGCAAACTCACGGAGCGGGCAAGCACTTGCTCGCGCCGAAGGCCGGTTGCGGGAGCGTGAGGGTGAAGGAGGATCCGTTGAGCTTGCGTTCGGCCTTGAAGAGGCTGAGCAAGTAGACGCCGTTGTGTTGGAGGCCCCACGACTCCGCGTGTGCCGCGTCGAGTGTCACCGTTCCAGCGGTCGGGACGTGCAGGCCGCCGAGATCTAGCGCGAGGTATCCGTTGATGAAGACGAAGAGGTCGTCGTCGCTCACAAACGAGAGGGTGTGGCTTCGGTTGGCGTCGTAACGGAACCAGTGTTGGAGTTCGACGGTGAAGTTGAAGTTGTGGTCCTGGGATACGGCAAACTCGTCCTCTTCCCGCGGCCAACCAGCGAAGCCGTATTGCGGCGGCAGGGCAGCGTAGGACAGCTCGTCTTCGTCGGTGGTCAAACCGTCGACTGGGAAAAACAACGGCGTGCCGTCGTAGTGCGCGTAGAGGCCGCCGGTACACCACGTTGAAGAATTGAAGCTGCAGGGCTTGCAGTCGTCGACGCACGTGTTCACGAGGGTGTCGAATTCGGCGCTGCAAGTGGTTTCGCATTCGGCGGCTGCGTCGACCTGTGCTGCTCTCCCCTCGATGGCGACCTGCAGCTGCTCCGAGGCGACCTCGAGCTCTTGTTGGAGCAAGGCTACTCGCTCCGGATCTGGGGGCTGCGCGGCCTCCGCTATGGCTAGTTGACTGAGCAACTCGTCTCGCTCGGTCGTCCGTTCGTCCACGAGATCCGTGAGCGCGAGCACCGCGTCGTGGGCCGGACGACAGTAGTTCTCACACTGGAGCGCGCCGCGCGCTCGAGTTTGGCAACCGTACTCACAGGTCGCCTTACTCGTCGCCAGTGGCACCTGTTGTTCGTTGGACGTGCGCAGCGTTCGAACCAGCTGCTCACCTCTCTCGCCGAACCGGTTTACGTACCTACCCTCGGCATTATCGAACAGGGTGAGTTCGCCGCGACTGACATACCCGTCGCGGAACCAGCGCGCGAAGGACTCCGCGCTTTCGACGCACGCCTCGGGATGCAACGTACCTGCTCGAGGGCGGCCGTCCGCGTCCAAGTGTGGAGCCGCCAGGCCGGCTTCGATCGGCGCGTCTTCCGGGATCCCGCATTGTTGTTCCTCTACCGAGATGCCGAAGTCGGCATCGAAGACCGAGAAGTCTCGATAAACCACTCCGACGCGCAAAACGCATTGGCCGTCGACTGTCTCACAGCTCCCTTCGGCACACTCGTAGCCTGTCTCTACGGTGCAGGTTGAGGAACAACCGTCTCCCGGGTCGGTGTTCCCATCGTCGCACGCCTCGCCCAAAACCAGGCCATCGCCGCACACCGACGTGCAAGAGTCGCCGCTGCAGTGCGGTTCGACCGAGCAGAAGGGGGAGCAACCGTCGTTGGGATCCGTATTGCCGTCGTCGCAGCCTTCGGTTCCGGCGCGAACGCCGTCGCCGCAGGTGGTCCGCGCACAGACGCTGGGCTGCCCGGAACATTGGTAGCCCCATTGAACGAGGCAATTGGCGGTACAGCCATCATTCGAGTCGACGTTGTGGTCGTCACATTGCTCCCCGGCTCGCACCAAGCCATCGCCGCAGTCCGAGTTGAGCTCACCTCCGCTCGTTTCGGTGTTCACTTCGGTCGACGTAGGGCGTTCGTTCGACGTCGCAGCGGTGCCTTCGGAGAACGTCGTGCCGTCGAAGGCTCCCTCGGTATTCGAGCTGGGCGCCGTCGTGACGCTGGGCGTGTCACCGGGCCCGGTAGCCGAAGTGTCGACGTCGGGACGAGAACTCGCATCGGGTACCAATTCCGTCGTCTGGATGGGCGAGTCTTCTGACGTCCTGTCACGCGGGCCAACGCCGCGCGGGCTCGAGCTGCTGTCTATACTGGGGCCAACGTTGGACCCGCTCGACGAACCGTCCGTTCGAGGCGACGTGGAACTGGGGTGGAGCGAGGACGTGGCCGCACTCGCGTCGAGGTCTGGTCCGAGTGCGTGTGTCGATGAGCCGGTATCACGCGATCCGTCGAGCGAGCGGCCTCCCGCGTCGATTGCCGGATCGCCCTCGATCGAATCTTCGACGCAAGCGCCGAGCAGCAGTGATGGCAACGTCAGGTACCACAGGTGTGTGCGCGTGAGGTCTCGGGTCTTCATGTTCGTTGGAGCAGAGCGTCGCTTGTGCGGGTGCGCGTCGAGTTATCAGAACGTCACCCCCGTGGCAACGGTCTGCGCGACGAGCGAGCGTTCGGCACCGCGCTCGAGGTCGGTGACCAAGTGACGACCGTGATGATGGTGAGATACGAGCCTGGGGGCTGCGGTGACTGAAGCGAGCGAACCCGCGCGGGCACCTGCAGACGTAGGCGCGGTTCTGGTGATGGTGAGACGATCCGTAGATACGATCCTCAGTCGTCGTCGCGAGCGCTTGCTGGGGGGACGCTCGGTGACTTCGAACCCTTGCCCGCCCGCGTCTCATCGAGGCGCCCCACGTTGGGCGCGCCTGGAGTCGGGCTCTCGAGGTAACCCGTGACGCCATCGCTCGCGACCCCATACGAGACGTCGTTGCGCTGCTCGGGGTACGGATCGAACCTCTGGACGGCGCGCCCGTTGGGACGCAGCAGCGCGAGAAAATCGGGAGTTGCCTTGAGGCGGAAACTCGCGTGGAGCTCGGTCTGGTCCGGAGTCATTGGCTTGCCGGAGGCAAACACCACTAGGTATTGCCCGGACGCGAGCGACGTCGGCGGAAACACCCATTTCGACGGTTCGCTTGCGTCATCCGTGAGACGCCAGCTCGTGAGATCGATCGCGGCACCGCCCGAGTTGTGGAGTTCGATCCAATCCGAAGTCTCACCGTCGTCGTCCGTGATGCCGTTGGCGTTCGATGCCATGAACTCCGTGATGCGCACTGCGTCCGCGCCGTCGTCCGATTTGCAGCTGGAGAGCACTGCGACGATCAACAAGGGCGAGTAGTGGCAGCATCGTTGCCACCGCGAGTACGGTCGGTGCATCTCTGCAGACTCGTCGCGTTCGCGGGCTGGCGCAAGGGCGAGTTTGAAACACGACCGCGTGTCGCACGCCGCCCGGGCGGCGGTGCGGTGAACTTGGCCACGCCCGCCGTAAACGCGTGGACCAAAATGGCGCAAGATGGCGTCGCCCTGTGCCGCGGCCGGTGAACTGCGCGCTCTACGACGGGCTGTAGGCGTGCAGCTTGCGATGCTGGCCGGTTGACGGTTGGGTTGGGCCCAGCTCCGTGCGGAGACGCGCGGCTCCCGCCCACCTGGGCGCCCAATCGTGAAAAAGCGCGGCCAGGCTGGTTCACTTTGTCCACGCTGATGCAGCGAACGGGACACCGTGTTATCCAATGGTGAGGGTAGCGGAGACACATGAACAAGCGATTTCACGGTGGGCTTTGGGTTGGTGTATTGGCGGTTTGCGTCGGGTGCGAGGCGCCCAAGTCTACCGTCGAACGCGATGGCGGCGCGGTCGACGCAGGGGACGACTCTGGTCCGACGCCAGGGGTGAACACCACAGCCCCTGCGGCATCCAGCGTGACTGAGACAGGGCCAACCTTCGTTACCGCGCGCGGGTCGGATGCGACGTCAGAGCCTGAGAGGTCAGAGTCTGGGACGGTAGGGTCCAGCGGGACCACAGGAGCACTGACGGGTGGTGGGCCGACGAGTGAACTGATTGGTGAGACGTCGACTCGGCAGACGAGCGCTAGCGCAAGTTCGAGCGAC
This sequence comes from uncultured bacterium, assembly GCA_966249405.1. Classification (GTDB taxonomy): domain Bacteria; phylum Myxococcota_A; class Polyangia; order Polyangiales; family Polyangiaceae; genus SZUA-265. The sequence continues at coordinate 3,857 of CBINDO010000425.1, forward strand.
GCCTCGACGCTCGAGCACACGTGCGAATTGGTCGTGCACGAGACGACGAGCAACACTGCCTCGAGCGACGAGCACACGGATGTTTCAGGTTCGACGGAGACGCCGCCCCCTCCGTTGCAGATGTCGACCCACGGTGCTTGGTGCGTCAATCCCATCCCGATAGTGGCCGTGAAGGGTTCTGGCTCGATCCTGAACAATCCGTCCGATGACTTGGGTCAAGTAAATGCAGAACTCTTGGAGCGACTGACGATTTGTCCCGGCGAGCAAACACAATATTGTGACGCCACGGCCGAAGGCGAGCTGATGGCCGTGATGATGCGTGAGTGTCAGCTCCCCCCGCAGACATGTCCGGCCATTGGTGCGCCCGTCGCGACAGGTTGCTCGCAGACCTGGATGGACGATATTTTTGGCGGCTGGAACGAGGCGGAATCCAGTCACTACGTCGCTCAAGGCTGCTGTTTCGAAGGCCAAATGGAGGAGGTGTACACCGAAGAGTGCACTCCCGAGCTCGATGGGGCTCGTTGCCCACGCGCTGACGTCTGCCTCGACGACGGACGTTGTGTCGCTGGTGAATGCCAAGCGGGCGGGCCGCGCAACTGTGATGACGGCTTCTTCTGCAACGGCCAGGAGTATTGCTTGGACGATGTTGGTTGTGTGCCAGGAGCCGTGCCCCAATTCGACGACGACCCTTGCACCACCGATCGTTGCGATGCGCTGACGGACACCGTCAGCCATGAAGTCGCCGCGTGCGGCTCGAGTTGCGCTTCGAGTGACGTCACCGCGGGCGCTTTCAACGTAGCGCCGTCCACGGTGAGACCGGACTTGAACGCCTACGCGTTGGGCGCGGAAGGCTCGTGGACCGAAGAGATCCAGGTCGCGTGTGGCGCCATAGTGACCCCCTCGATTTCGGTTCCCTACGGCACTTGGTCGTGCGCCCGCACGGACGACGGCGAGGTTTACGTCGTCAACGAGTGGGAAGTCGCGGTGTCGCAACCCGTCGCATCCGGCTGCACCTACGAGATGCAGTATTGGGAGGTCAAAGCCGCGGGGGCGAACGCCTATGAAGGCTTCGTGTTCGCGTGTTGCATTGGCGCTGAGCCGTTCGACCCGGCGTCACCGAACGTCGAGCCTCTGCCTCCGGGGCCGTGACCAAGTTGCTTGGGGACACCTCTGCTCGAGACCTTCGATGGCTCACCTGCTAGAGTCGTGAAGGTCTCCAGTTCAGAGAGCGGTGTAACGCGCCCATGACCTTCGTCGTCACTTCGAGCTGTCACGGATGCCGGTACACCGATTGTGTCGTGGTTTGTCCCGTCGACTGCTTTCACGGCGACGAACACATGCTCTACATCGATCCGGACGCCTGCATCGACTGCGGCGCCTGTCTGCCGGTTTGTCCCGTCGAGGCGATCTACGACGAGGGTTCACTCCCCGACGACGAACAACGGTGGCTCTCGGTCAATGCCGAACGCAGCCGCGCGCTTCCCGTGGTCAATCGCCGCGCCGAACCCTTGTCCACGGCAGCGGCGCGAGCCGCGGCGTTCGGATTCCGAGCGGCGCGTCGCGGCTGACGAGCGCCTGCGCAACCCCTTTCCCGAAGCGAGGCCGCCCCGCCTAACGCTAGAGCATGGAAAAAAAAGCGCGGCAGCCAGGGGGGAGGGAGGGCGGCTGCCGCGCGGAGTAAGTGCACAGGGGCTAGGGAGGGAGGGGGGAGGGTGCCCCTGTGCGTAACGGTTCGCAGGTT
>CBINDO010000426.1:0-5594 GCA_966249405.1 uncultured bacterium
GAGGTCTACACGAAGGCTTCAGTGTCCGGGGTCCGGGGGCGGCACGACTGGAAGGCCGGCGGCGATTTCAGCGCCGCGCGCGTGCGCGAGCGCTTCGCGTTCGTCGTGACGGACCCGGGCGCGTTCGCACCAGACGTACGAGCGGTTGCAGCGCGAGGCGAACGTCTTCTCGTTGTCCAGCACGAACGCGATGCCGCCGCTCATGCCGGCTGCGAAGTTCTTGCCCGTGGGACCGAGGACCAAAGCCACGCCTCCGGTCATGTATTCGCATCCGTGTTCGCCGACGCCTTCGACGACCGCTGTCGCACCGCTGTTGCGAACACAGAAGCGCTCACCGACGACACCGTTGAAGAAGGCGCGGCCTGCCGTCGCACCGTAGAGCAACACGTTGCCGGCAATGATGTTCTGCTCGGGTGCGTAGGTCACGCTGGGATCGGGGCGAACGGAGATGGTGCCGCCAGACAAGCCCTTGCCGACGTAGTCGTTGCCGTTCCCGACCAACGCGAACTCGACGCCCGGCGCGAGGAACGCTCCGAAGCTCTGTCCGGCGATGCCGTTGAACTGAATTTTGATGGTCCCAGTGGGTAGGCCTGCAGCGCCATACTTGGCCGCTACCGCGCCCGACAGCTGGGCACCCACGGTGCGGTTCACGTTGCGGATGCCCTGCGTGAACGTCACCGGCGTCTTCGAGTCGATGGCGGCTTTGCTGCGCGCGATGAGTTCGACGTCTAGCGTGCGTTCGACGCCGTGGTCTTGCTCCTTGGACTTGACGATGCCGACGCCGGCTTCCGGCACGGTGGGGTCGAGGATGTCCGAGAAGTCCAGACGTGACGCCTTCCAGTGATCTTTACCGTTGACGACCTGCAGCAGATCGGTGCGGCCGACGAGTTCACGCAGGCTACGCACGCCCAGTTGCGCCATCAACGTGCGTGCCTCTTCGGCGACGTAGAACATGAACCGGATCACGTGTTCGGGTTTGCCCTCGAACTTGCGTCGAAGTTCCGGATCTTGGGTTGCGATACCAACCGGGCACGTGTTGAGGTGACACTTGCGCATCAGGATGCACCCCGTGGCAACCAAGGGAGCGGTGGCAAAGCCGAACTCCTCGGCGCCCAACATCGCGGCGATCACGACGTCGCGGCCCGTTCGGAGCTGTCCGTCGGTTTGGACGATGACCCGGCTACGCAGGTCGTTCTTGACGAGCACCTGATGAGTTTCGGCCAAGCCGAGCTCCCAAGGTACACCGGCGTGTTTGATCGACGTCAGCGGAGAGGCGCCGGTCCCACCGTCGTACCCCGAGATCAAGATCACGTCGGCGCGCGCCTTGGCGACGCCCGCAGCCACGGTGCCAACACCCGCTTCAGCCACCAGCTTCACGCTGATGCGTGCCCTCGGGTTTGCCATCTTGAGGTCGAAGATCAGCTGCGCCAAGTCCTCGATCGAGTAGATGTCGTGGTGCGGTGGTGGCGAGATCAGCGACACTCCCGGCGTGGAGTTGCGCGTCTTGGCGATGATCTCGTCGACCTTGTGACCCGGCAATTGGCCACCTTCACCCGGTTTTGCGCCTTGGGCGATCTTGATTTGCAGTTCGTCGGCGTTGACCAAGTAGTGCGCCGAGACGCCGAAACGTCCGGACGCAACCTGTTTGATCGAGCTGCGGCGGTTGTCGGTGAAACGTTCCGGTTTTTCTCCGCCTTCGCCGGTGTTGCTGCGCCCGCCGATGCTGTTCATCGCCATCGCCAGCGTCTCGTGGGCTTCGGCGCTGATTGAACCGAAGCTCATCGCGCCGGAAGCGAAACGCTTTACGATCTCGGACGCCGGCTCGACCTCGTCGATCGATATCGGCGTCGTACCCGGGATGAAGCCCCACATGCCACGCAACGTGATCAGTTGGTTGCCCTGATTGTTGATCAGGTCAGCGTACTCGGTGTAGCTCTTGGCGTCCTCCAGACGGACGGCGCGTTGCAGGGCGCCGATGACGCGCGGGCTCCACAGGTGACGTTCACCCTGGGCGCGGTAGTGGTACTGGCCGCCGACGTCGAGACGCCCGAGAGCGCCCTGGCGCGGAAACGCTCGCACGTGACGACGTCGCGCTTCCTCGGCGATGACGTCGAGGTCGATCCCGGAGATGCGCGAAGCGGTGCCCGTAAAGTAACGCTCCACTAGACCCGGAGACAGGCCAATGCACTCGAAGATCTGGGCAGCGCGATAGCTTTGCATCGTGCTGATGCCCATCTTGCTCATGACCTTCTTGATGCCCTTGCCGATCGCCTTGATGTAGTGGGAGCAGCCGCTGTCGACGTCTTGAGTCTCGGCGAGGCTGCCATCCTTGATCATCGCTTCGATGCTCTCGAGGGCGAGGTAGGGGTTGACCGCGGTCGCGCCATAGCCCGTGAGCAAACAGAAGTGGTGGACTTCACGAGCCTCGCCGGTCTCGACGATGATGCCGACCTTCATGCGTGTACCCGACCGCACCAAGTGATGGTGCACGGCCGAAGTCGCGAGCAGAGCCGGGATCGGAGCGCGAGTATCGGAGACGCCGCGGTCGCTCAAGATGAGGATGCTGTGGTTGTCGTCGATGGCGACGCTGGCTTGACGGCAGAGTTCGTCTAGTGCCGACTTGAGCCCAGCTTCGCCTTCGCTCACGTTGTAGAGCATCGAGAGCGTGATGGGCTTGCGCTGGTGAGCGAAGCTCGCGGCTCGAATGCGCGCCAGGTCCTCGGTCGTCAAGATCGGCTGCGACAGCTCGAGCATCTTGGCTTGGTCGGGCAACTCGCAGAGCAGATTGCCCTCCGCACCGAGGTACGTCTTGAGACTCATCACCGACTCTTCGCGGATTGCGTCGATCGGCGGGTTGGTGACCTGCGCGAAGTGTTGTTTGAAGTAGTTGTAGAGCAACTGCGGCTCGTCGCTGAGCACCGCGGGCGGGGTATCGGTCCCCATCGAGCCCGTGGCTTCGCCGCTGGCGGTCGCCATCGGGGCGAGCAGGATGCGCAGGTCTTCGAGTGTGTATCCGAACGCCTTTTGACGCTGCTTGAGTGAACCCAATTCCTCTTGGGGAACCGGCGCCACGGGCAGGTCCGACAACTTGGTCTTGTTGCTCTTGAGCCAGTCGCCGTAGGGCTTGCGCGCGGCGAGGTTGCTCTTGAGTTGTTCGTCTTCGACGATGTGGCCTTCGACGAGGTCGACCAAGAACATCTTGCCCGGCTCGAGTCGGCCGCGTCGTTCGATCTCGGCCTCTGGGAAGTCGAGGACGCCGGACTCCGACGCCATCACGACGATGCCCGACTTGGTCAGCGACCAACGCGCGGGGCGTAGACCGTTGCGGTCGAGGATCGCGCCGATGCAACGGCCGTCGGTGAAGGCCAGGGCCGCTGGACCGTCCCACGGTTCCATGAGGCACGAGTGGTACTCGTAGAAGTCCTTCTTGGCCTTTGGCATCAGGTCGTCGTTCTGCCAGGCCTCCGGTACCATCATCATCATCACGTGCGGCAACGAACGCCCGCCGTGAACCAGCACCTCGATGGCGTTGTTGAGGGATGCGGAGTCGCTCAGATTTGGCTCGATGATGGGGCGAATGCGCTCGGCATCGGCGCCGTAGACTTCGTTGCCGAACAGCTGCTCGCGCGCGCGCATCCACGCGACGTTGCCGCGCAAGGTGTTGATCTCACCGTTGTGGCAAAGGAAGTTGAACGGCTGCGCGAGCTCCCACGTCGGGAAGGTGTTGGTGCTGAAGCGCTGGTGGACCATCGCTATCGCGCTGGTCATGCTCTCGTCGCTGAAGTCTTTGTAGAAGTCCTCGAGCTGTTCCGCCAGCAGCAGGCCCTTGTAGACGATCGTGCGACAGGAGAAGCTCGGGATGTAGAAGCCGCTGCGGTCGCCTAGCGTCTCGCGGACCGTCCGTGCCGCCCACTTGCGGATCACGTACAGCTTGCGTTCGAACGCCACTTCGTCGGCGATGTCGGTGCCGACGAACACCTGGCGCATGAACGGCAGGGTCTTGCGCGCCAGGGATCCGCAATGATCGACGTCGATCGGAACGTCGCGCCAGCCGAGCACGCGTTGTCCGCTGCTCAGGATCTTGTCTTCCAGGATTTGCTCGGCTTGACGGCGAGCCGCCGCATCTGACGGCAAGAACACGAAGCCGACACCGTATTTGCCGACCGCCGGCAGTTCGAAGCCCAAACGCGCCGCTTCCTTGGCGAAGAACGCGTGAGGGATCTGGAGCAACAAACCCGCGCCGTCGCCCGTGCGAGGATCACAACCCGTCGCACCACGATGTTCGAGGTTGACCAGGATCGAGATGCCCTTGCGAACGATCTCGTGGGAAGCGTGTCCATGGACATTGGCGATGAAGCCGAACCCGCAGTTGTCGTGCTCGAATTGTGGGTCGTAAAGCTTGGATCGGGGGGGCAACGTCATGTGGCTAGTCCTCAGTGCGTTTCAGACTGTGGGTTCCAAATAGAGAGGGAGAATCGGCTACCGGATTAGCTCCGACCCAGGTGGGAGCGAAGCGGGCCCGTCGGGGGGCGGTTGGTAATGGTGCCGAAGTTTGGGGTCGAGCTGTTTTCCTAGAGTTTCAGAGCGTTGGGCGTAGGTTGGGTGGCCGACCACGGGGTCGGGGTATGGTCGAAGGCTTCTCCGCTCGGCGTGCGGGATTTGGGACCGGGGAGGCCCACTGTATTGGGCCGCGTCTGAATTCACCACGGTCGCAGAGCTTCACCCGCTGTTGGCACACCCGGGCGACCCCACCGGTTGGAAGGGCCATGAGCCAGCGCGCGCATTGTGTACAAACCGGTCCCAGGCATCAAGTGAAAGAATTCACCGCGAATGTTGCCCCGAGAATGTTTCTACCCAGTTTCCATTCAGAGCATTAGGGGGCTTTCCTTTCGTGCTCAAGGCCGCGCGTTCTGGCAGCACCGAAATCCGACCTCGTAGCCCCAGTCGTCCTCTTTGTGAAACCGCACGGTTGGTCGGCAACGGGAGCGCACGGGACCCCACCACCCGCCTTTCAACCCCGAGCGATGCGGATAACGCGCCCCGGGGACGTTCACCCATTCGTTGGCGTTGCCATTCATGTCGAACGCGCCGAACGGAGACTCGCAACGCTGAAACGAACCCGCGGGTTCGCTTTGGTTGACGAGGGCCATCGCCGCGACGCACTCGGGACGCGTCGCGCAAACGTCCCAGGGGGCGTACGGACCGTTCGGCACCTCGTAGAACCGATCGACGACACACGCCGTCGGGTCGCGCCGAAACCCGTAGGTGTACGGCAGCATCTCGGGGCCTTCGCAGGCAAAAAGCCACTCCGGCTCATCGCAAAGCCGCTTGCCGCGGCCTTCGCACAGTCCCTTGGCGTCCTGCCAGGACGTGAGTAATCGAGGTTCCGCGCCGCGCTCGTTCGGCCATTCGAAACGGTCGATGCAGAATCGCATCAACGTGCGTGACTCGGACATGCAGCGGCTTGGTTCTGCGAATCGGATACAGCGTTCCGCTCCCGGAGCCGAACTCGGATCCCACCGTTCACAGATTTGCTCGACCTTGGGGCAATGTTCGCCTTCCACGAGCACCATGTCGTCCGGCTGCATCTCCGC
>CBINDO010000427.1:0-5542 GCA_966249405.1 uncultured bacterium
GTCGCGGCGACGCTGCTGGCGGTGGTGGGGTGTAAAGGGCCGCGCGTGGGTCCTCCGCTCGACGCGGGACTGGACGCCGGCGGCGGGCACGAGCTCGGCGACGCGGCTGACGAGGTCCCGTCGCGACCGGCGGTCACTTTCGACGGCAGCGTCGAAGTTTCGACACGTTCGGAGACGGCGGGAAGCTCTCGCGTGGAGTCGGCATCGTCTTGGTCCGAACCGCGCGAAACCACGTCCGAGCTCGAGCCGTTCGCCTCAGAGGTAACCCTCGCCAGCACGCGCTCATCCGAGATCGACACCGAAGGTGGACCCTCGAATCCCGTCGACACCGAGTCCGCGGCAGCGACCGGCCCTGCTGCTACGAGTTCGGCCGCGCCAGCGACGTTCAGCGCGCAAGACTCGTTCTCTACGACCTCGAGCCCCGACGGCGTCACGAGTAGCAGCAACGACGATTCGTCGGACGCCCTGGTGATCACCGTGGAGGGCGATCTTCAAACCGCGGTCGACGAAGCACCCGACGGCGCCGTCTTGGAACTGCCCGCCGGCGACCTCGCCGCGAACGTGGTCGTCGAAAGCCAGCGCATCACGTTTCGGTGCTCGACCCGAGGGACAACCTATTGGCGGAGCGCGCTCGCGACGCAACCGGCGCTCAGGGCCAGCTTCGAGAGCGAGATCGTGGTCGAGCGGTGTGTGTTCGAGAACTCCGACGGCGGAGTCTCTCCGAGCGACCAATCCGGAGCGATCCTCATCGAAGGGCCAAAGCGGCTCGAAGTTTACGACTCGGTGTTCCGTTACAACGCGGCGCACCGCGGGCCCGTCGCCGGCAATTACCAGTCCGGGATTGGAGAGTTCGTCGATCCCGACGGCTTGATCAGATTCCAGAACAACGTGATGCTCTACAATCACGCCGACGACGGCGGCGTGATTTACATCTCCAACTCCACGCACATCGAGCTCGTCAACAACTTGATCTACTGCAACTGGGCGGACGACTACGGGGGGGCGGTTTGGCTGCGCAACCAAACCCGCGACGACCTCGTTTTTGCCCGCAACACGGTCGTCGGCAACGACGCGGTGCGAGCCGCGGGTTTGGTCACCTTGAGCGGGGATGGAGCAAACATCAACAGCTCTCTGATCGCCGAAAACACCCCGAACAACATCGCGAACGATTGGCCGCAAGCGTTCTCCCTGGTCACTGACTACGCCCCTCTCGTCGACCCCGCGGCGGGCGACTTTCGCTTGGTCGGCGGTAGCTCCGCGATCGACGGCGGGGATCCCAGCTGGTTCGATGATGACGGCACGCGCGCCGACCAAGGCGTCGACTTGGCGTTGCTCCCGATGGACTTGCTGGAATGAACGTCGCAGATGAGTCCATGGCCGTTGGCCCCGTGGAGGCCGCGACGCTGGTAGGCCGAGTGCTCGACCAACGCTACCGTATCGAGTGCGCCCTCGGCCGCGGCGGGATGGGTCAAGTGTGGCGAGTAACCCACCTCGAGTCGTTGCAGCAATTCGCGCTCAAGACGTTGCACCCGCACCTGGCGGCCGACCCCCGAGTGGTCGCGCGCTTCATCCAAGAGGCGCGCGCGGCGGGAGGCTTGAAGTCGCGCCACGTCGTGCGGATCATCGACGCACGCGCCAACTACATCCACGACCACGTACCGATGCCGTTCGTGGTGATGGAGCTCCTCGAGGGAGATTCCCTCGAAGCATTTCTGGCAAGGTCGGGGCACCTGGCTCCGGGCCACACCCTATGGCTCGCCAAGCAGATCTCACTTGCCCTCGACGTCATCCACGCTGCCGGGATAGTGCACCGCGACTTGAAACCCTCCAACGTATTCCTCGCGTACGACGAGGACCATCAGTTGGTGGTGAAGTTGTGCGACTTCGGCTTGGCGAAGGTCGGCGCCGCGTTGTCTCCTCTCACCGAGACCGGCAGCGGGGAAATCTTGGGCACGCCGCTGTACATGGCCCCCGAGCAGCTGCGGGCGGTGAAACGTGTTGGACCGGCGGCAGACCTCTGGGCGTTCGCCCTGCTCATCTATCGCGCACTTTCGGGGGAGGACTACTTCGGCCACTGCACCAACACCGCCGATCTGATCGTCGCGGTGCTTCAAGAGCCGCTGCTGGCGCCGAGTCGTCGTAGTGCGACGTTTCCGCCAGCGCTCGACCGTTGGTTCCTCAAAGCCTGTGCGCTCGCCCCCGAACAACGCTTCAACAGCGCCAAGGAGCTTTATCACCACTTGGAGATAGCGCTCGGCAAGCTCGAACCGGAGTCGATCCACGCAAGCCACCTCTTGCGCGCCGACGCTTCCACCGCGCGGACGCAACCGCTGCCAAAACCACAGGCCGGACAACTGTCTGCCGCCTCGTGGTTCGCCCTGACGCTGGTACCGGTGGCGGTGCTCGGCCTCTTCGTGATGTTTACCCGCGAACCAACACCCCAGTCGTCGTCGGCAAACCCCGGACCGGACGCCACGACGTCCGTGCACGACGTGCCGTCGCCACGCGTGGTGGCCATCGAGCCCACCGGTTCGACCACCGAGACGCCAAAGGCCGACGTCTCACCCGTCACGAGCCCAGCGCTCGAAAGCCAAGCTGCTCCCACCGGCGCTGCGCCCGTCGGCGTTGCCGTGGGCCGCGCCAGAGAAACGGCGACCGCATTGCGCGCGCCAACGGCGCGGGTAAACGGTAGTGGCCGTCCCCCGCCGTCGCCTGACGCGCCGCGAGTGGCGGCTCCCCCACACAGCTCGACCGCACTCCGGCCACCGAGCGCACCGCCAAAGAGCACGGGTGAGGTTTGTGGGCGTTCATCGGAATGCAGAAGTGGCGTATGTTTGGCCTCCCGGTGTCGATGATCCGAATCCGCCTCAGCTCGCAGTTGGCGCTCTGGGTGTTGCTGTCGTCGGCGTACGCGACGACCAGCCAGCTGGCGCGCGCGGAGCCAGCCCCCGAAACCTCGAGCTCCATCGACGAGGCACTGTTGCGGGCGGTGCGAGCCAAAGAGCAGGCTCTCGAGGCGCCGAGCGTTGCCGCCTGGGAGCAGACGCTCGAAGCCTTCGCGCTCGCGGACCCCGACTCGAAGAGCGCGGACCTGCAGTACGAGAGAGCGTTCGCGGCAGAGCAGCTGGACCGCGTCGTGGTCGCTGTCGATGGTTACGAGCGCGCGCTCGCGCTCGGTCTGATGGCGCCGGCGAGCGACCACGCGCGACGTTACCTCGAAGCCAATCGAAAGCGCGTCGGGCGGCTGGTTTTCGGCGACGCGCCGCTACGAAAGGTGTACGTCGACGGAGAGCTCGAGCGACCAGGCCCCCACGGGTTAATCACTGCACCTGGTTCACACACGGTCGTCTGGGAAACCGCGGATGGACGGCAAGGCGGCGGCGCGTATTCGGTAGCAGCCGCCGCGGAGGTCCACGTCGATACACGTCCATCCATCCCGAACCAACGCAACGCGCACGAACCCGTCCTACCGGCGCAACCCCCAGAGTCGGCGGCTGGCCCTGGGCGACCTTCGCCCACGTCACCGCCCCAGCGAGGGAATGCCGGTTGGCCTTTGTTGTGGAGCGGTGCCGGATTAACGGCGTTGGGCCTGGCGGGCGGGTTTTACGGCGTCGCCCGCGTGCAGACCGAGCGCCGGGAACTGCCCCAATACTGCACGGTGTTGGATGGGCCGGACGGGTGCCTGCACGTGACACCCGGTGGCGAGCGCGAGGCGCAAGCGACGGTCGACGCGATCGCGACGTGGAAAACCGTCCGTGCCGTCGGTTGGGTCTCGGCGGGCGTGGGCAGTGCTCTCGTCGGTTGGGGGCTGTTCTTGCTCTTGGACACCGATGATCCGGGACAAACGTCGGGCTCCGTGCCGCACTTGTCCACGAACGTGGCTGCCGATGGCGCTACCGTGTCGGTAGGCGGAGTGTTCTGAGGTGACCGCAATCCCGTTCGTCATTTCTTCTCCGACCGCGCGACGGGCCGCTTCGAGCCACGTCTGACAGTCGGATGGAGCCCCGAGTGCGCACTGCTTGCCTAACCGACGACGAGATCGCCTGCTTGTCCACGGGTTTGCTCACGCCCGACGAACGCGTCGTGGCCGAGCGACATCTCGACGTGTGTCCCGTGTGCTCCGGCTTGCTCGCCGATCTCGGACGCACCTTTGGGCAACCATCGCTGACCGAGTCGGACTTCGTGCTGATGAGTGAACGCGACGAGCCGCGTCTCGAGCCAGGCCGTCGACCACTGTCACCGTTGGCGAAACTGCAGCTGAGTCAGGCGCTGGTGTTGACCCTGGCGTTTCCACTGCTGACTCGGACCGCGCCGTTCGCGGTATCGTGGCCTTGGTGGGCGGTTTGGTTCGGGGCGTTGATCACCTGGTCTTTGGTAAACAGTGTGGGCTTCGCGCGGGGCCGTCACTGGGCCGCTCGCAGCGCCAAGTGGGCGGCCATTTTCGCGCTGGTGTCCGTCGTCACGTCGGCTCATGCCGTGTACACCTGGAGACTACTCTCGGAGCGGCGAGCGCGCTGAGCGCCGCCTCATCTGCTCTCCAGCAGCCGCCGAATCGATAGCTGGAGCTGGCTCCGTATCAATCGCAAGATGCTGTCGAGCTCAGCCTCGCTGATCGCCAGCTCTTGCTGGAGCCTCGTCCGCGTGAGCTCCAGCAATCGGTCACGGGCACGGCTGACTTGGCGAGCGGCGGTTGCACGGTGCACGCCAAACGCCACCGCCAATTGATCGACGTTGAGCGACTCGACGTAATAAGCGCGCAAGACGTTGCGCTCGGCCGGTTCCAACTGACGACTAGCATGGTCAATCGCCGCCTCGAACTGCTGGCGATACAGATGTTTGAAGTAGTCGGTCTCGGGGTCGATGGCGGCTCGGGCCACGCCGAGGTGGCGGTGCTCCTCCAACGTCTTTTGCTGCCCGATCAGCTGGCGTTTGGCGTCGATCAGCACTCGAACCAAAGCAACTCGATACCAAGCGCGCAGCGGACCGCGACCGCTGTAGTTGAGGATGCGAGGCGCCACATCACCGTCACCGGTAAACAATCGCTGCCACACCAGCTGTCGGGCTTCCTCACTATCGCTCGCGTCTCCGACCTTCGCCACCGCGGCGCGAAGTTCGCCCGAATGGCTGCGGTCGAAGGCCTCGAGCGCCTCACGATCCCCGCTGGCGCACGCGAACGCCAAGGCCAAGTCGGCGACGTGCCAAGTCCGGACCGCTTCTGCCAGGGGCACGTCGGTCGGCAAGTGCCGCACCACGTGCCTGACGAAGCCTTCCCAATCGAGCACCAGACGCGGCCACGCCGCCCGGACCTGTTGCACCCAGGACTCCCATACGCCCGCCAGAGCCGAGGCCTCGGGGACGAGGTGGCCCGTCGCGCGGAGTTGTTCCGCGAGAACAAGGATCAGCTGCTCGCTGGGCGCCACACGGGGCACGTTCATGTGAGGCCTATACCAGCTCCCGCTCGAAAGCGCACTCGTGACCTGGCGCGGACGAGGTGTCCCACGGTTCGCCTCGACGCTGCCCAGCGGTTGCCGCCGATCACCGT
>CBINDO010000428.1:0-5541 GCA_966249405.1 uncultured bacterium
TCAGTAACAGTAGGCGCGGGCAGGATTGAACTGCCGACCCCTACAGTGTCAATGTAGTGCTCTACCACTGAGCTACGCGCCTGAGCTTTCCAAAACAGGGTCGCCCCTTTACGACGGCTGATCTGGGGTGTCAAGCCATGACTCGCGATTTCGTTCAAGTGCCTCAGCCGGAGCCGTTAGGGAAAGCGTTTGCGGCCGAATAGGCCGACTTGCGTAGCCATTCCAAACCCGGTATGAGGCCCGCCCCTTCGGAGGATGTCTTGAACGTCGCGCAATTTGCCTACCAAGCTGTACCCGCAGCGAATTCCCCTGCTCCTGCCCCCAGCCCCGGAGGCGGCGACGGAGCTGCAGGTCCCGGTGCCATGGGCTTTCCGTTCATGATGCTCATGTTCGTGCCCCTCATCCTGCTGATGTTGTGGCAGAGCCGCTCGCAAGCGAAGAAGCAAGAACAGGCCGTGGCCGGACTGAAGAAGGGTGATCGAGTCGTCACGCAGAGCGGTCTCGTGGGGCGTTTGGCAGAGGTGGACAACCGCTACGCCAAGATCGAAATCGCTCCCGGCGTCAAGGTAACGATCTTGCGCACGAGCCTGGTCGGCCGCGACACGGAAGACTCGGCTAAGAAGGACGACGCCAAGAAAGACGAGCCGAAGAAGAGCGACGACGCCGAGGCGAAGAAATGATGGGCGCGTCCGTGTTCGCGAGAGGTCGCAAGGGCAGGGGCCTCGGTAAGAAATCGACGGGAGCTGTGCAGGCTCCAGTGAGGATGAAGCAACGTGGTGCATGAAACACTGGCAATGGTGTTTGCGGCGATAGCCGTGGTGTTGGGTGGCTGGGGTTATGCGCAGCGCTCGAACCGCGGTGCGCTCTGGGTGGGGGCGGTGTGCGCCGCCCTGGCAGGCGCCTGCGCGTATTACGACGCGTTTTGGGGTATGGTTTTCCTCGCGCTCGGTTTGATCTGGGCGCTCATCGGTGCGACCAACCTGGTCGACACGAGCTGGCGCATGCGCGCCGGCGTGTGCACTGCGATCATGTTACTTGGCGTGCTGACGCTGCTGCCGACGCTCAACGTCATGAGCGACGGCAGGATCCCGCTCCCCGAGTACCTGCGCGAGCGCATCGACTTCAAGCTCGTCGCGGGCCTGGATTTGCGTGGTGGTATGCGTCTGGTTTACACCGTGGACGTTCAAGAAGCGATCCGCGACCGCCGCGACCGACGCTACGAAGAGATGCGTCTCGAACTGGCCAAGGTGTTCGACCTCCACGAAGGCGATGACCGTCCAGGCGAGGAAGTCTACGCCAAGTTACGTGACGTCTTGACGCTGACGGCGAGCAGGACCGACGTTTCCGCGATCACTTTGGAGCTCAAGCCGGAGGCCGACGTCAACAAGGTCGACGGCCGCTTCCTCAACTTGTTCGCTGGCGACCTCGCGTACAGCCGCAGTCAGGACCAGCGCAAATACGAGTTCAAGCTGAAGGAGAGCGCATCGAGCGAAATCCGCTCGACGGCCGTGGCTCAAGCCAAGGAGATCGTGCTCCGCCGCGTCGACGAACTCGGGTTGCGTGAAGCAGCGGTCTCCACGCGCGACGAGGACATCATCGTCGAAGTGCCTGGTACCGACGAGGCGGCGTTCAGCGAGATTCGAGAAATCATCGGTCAAACGGCTCGGCTCGAGTTCAAGCTGCTCGACGATGACGCGGACTTCTTCGCCGCGTTGGCCCGCGACCCCAACGTCAAGTTGCCGGAGGGCATCGAAATCCGGGCGCACTCGGTTCCGCTCGGTCGCGACGCCGAGGGTGAGGCGATCTCCGCGAGCCGCAGCTACGCGGCCCTCGATCTGCAGGAAGGTGAGACGAGCAAGGACGGGTTGGCGCGGTTCAAAGCTTGGACGGCAACACTCGAACTGCCGCCGGACCGCGAGCTCGGTTACGAACTCGTGCGCGAGACAGACCCTGACACTCAGCAGGAGAAAGAGGTCGGCTGGGTAACCCACTTCCTCAAGAGTCGTGCGGAAATCACGGGCGACATGGTGCGGGATGCGCAAGCCGTGCCCGACCAGAGCTCGAACTCGCTCGGCGGCTGGTACGTCGCGTTGACGTTCACTGACTCGGGTGGTTCGACCTTCGAGCGCATCACTGCGGAGAACATCAAGCGTCGCTTCGCCATCATCTTGGACGACCGGGTCGAGAGCGCGCCGGTGATTCAAGACCGGATCGCGGGTGGCCGCGCCACGATCACGATGGGCGCGAGTGACCCTCAGACTCAGCTCCGCGACTCACGAAAACTCGAGCTGGTTTTGCGCTCCGGTGCGCTGCCCGCGCCGATCACTCCGTCCAACGAGCAGCACATCGGTCCGTCGCTGGGTCAAAGCTCGATCGACCTCGCCGTGCGTGGCGCGCTCGTCGGCTCACTCGCCGTGTTCGCGTTCATGTTCATGTACTACCGGCGCGCCGGTGCCATCGCGAACTTCGCGGTGTTCGTGAACTTGATGCTGCAGCTCGCCATTCTCGCGACGTTCGGCGCTTCGATGACGCTGCCCGGCATCGCCGGCTTGGCGCTCACCATCGGTATGGGTGTGGACGCCAACGTGCTCATCAACGAGCGTATTCGTGAGGAGATGCGCGAGGGGCGCAGCCCACGCGCCGCCGTCGAACTGGGCTACGACAAGGCGCTCAGCGGCATCGTCGACGGTCACTTGACGACGCTGGTTTCGGCGGTCGTTCTCGCGCAATTCGGTACGGGCCCAATCAAGGGCTTCGCCGTCACCCTGATCGTGGGTGTGGCGATGAGTATCTTCACTGGCGTCGTCGTGACGCGCATCCTCTTTGACCTGTGGATTCGACGCATGAGTCGCACCGCAAGACTGGACATGGGCTGAACAATGCAGCTTTTCCCAATTGGTAAAGTTTACGACTTCATGGGGGCCAGGCTCCTGTGGGGTTTGGTCAGCCTGGCGATGGTGACCGCTTCGGTGGTCAGTCTGTTCGTGCCAGGCCCCGTCTGGGGTACGGACTTCAAGGGTGGTACCGAAGTCGAACTCGTGTTCAAGAGCGAGGTCTCCGAGGAACAAATCCGCGACGCCGCGAGTGCGGCTGGGTTTGCCGCGCCCGACGTGATTCGCGTGCGGGACGACAAGTCGCCCAATCGCTTCCTGATCCGCGTGCAAGAGGTCTCGGCGATAAGCGAGGAAGCTCAGGGCCAAATCGAAAAGGCTCTGTGCTTCGGCGAAGGTTTGGACACGACGGTTTGTCCGGTCGCCAAACAGGCTTCGGAAGTGAAGTTCAGCCCTGGCGGCGAAAAGATTACGGTGCGCTTCCGTGAGACGCCCGACCTCCCTTGGATCCGCAAGCAATTCGAAAAGGGCGTCGGGGGCGTCAACCTGCGGGCTGGCGACAACAACCCCAGCCTCCAAAATGAACGCGAAAACCGGGTCGAGATCTTGCTGCAGAGCAAGGGTGATCAGCTGATGGCAGGCCTCGTGCAAGCGCTCGGCCCCGAGGTTGTCCCAGAAAAGCCCCTACGCGTGGAGTGGGTAGGTCCCAAGGCGGGCGCCCAGCTGCGCGACTCGGCGATCAAGAGCATCGTGGTCGCCGTGATCTTCGTGATGATCTACATCGCGTTCCGGTTCGAGCTGCGCTACGCGCCGGGCGCCGTCGTCTCCTTGATTCACGACTCAATCATCACGATGGGCGTCCTGATCTTCCTCGGCAAGGAGTTCAATCTGACCACCGTCGCGGCGTTGCTGACGATCGTCGGTTATTCGGTCAACGATACGGTGGTCGTGTACGACCGTATTCGCGAGAACCTCGGCAAACACCGGGGGGCAAGCTTCACCAAGATCATCAACTTGAGCTTGAGTGAGATGTTCAGCCGCACGATCCTCACCTCGCTCACCGTGATGATCAACGTGTGTGCGTTCTTCGTGTGGGGAACTGGTACGCTCAAAGACTTTGCGTTCACCCTGATGGTGGGCTTGTCGCTTGGCACGTACTCGTCCATTTACGTCGCGTTGCCGTTCACTTACTGGCTGGAGCGTATGGTGTACGCCAAGCTTGGTCCTAAGAAGCAAGCGCCGGCAGGGCCGCGCCCCAAGAAGGCGGCGGCCGTCATTTGACGTGCCGTAGCTGAGCCGGGGGTCGGTTGAACGCGCAGGGCTTGACGAAACTGACGGCGAGTGAGCTGGCACAGCAGTGTCAGCTCACGCACACCGTCGCCGCGTGGCTTTCCGAGCGCGGCTACTCCGCTCAAGCTGCGCGTGACTGGCTAACGCCCAAGCTCGCGACGTTGACGCCTCCCGATGGGATGGCAGACCGCGTCGAAGCGTGCCGCCGGCTCGCGGCCGCCGTGAAGCGCGGCGAGTCGATCGTCGTATTTGGTGACTACGATTGCGACGGAATCACGTCGACGGCGATCTTGACGGAAGTGCTTCGCACGGTCGGCGGACGAGTGACTCCGTGTCTCGCCAATCGCTTCGATGGCGGGTACGGCGTGTCGGAGGCCGCCGTGGGACGTATCCTCGCGGCCAAGCCTTCGCTCGTGGTCACGTGTGATTGCGGTTCGTCCGATCACGCGAGTCTGAGCCGGCTGCGCGAGCTCGGCGTGGACGTGATCGTCATCGATCACCATTTGGTGCCCGATCAGCCACTACCTGCCGTCGCATTCCTGAATCCGCACCGACCGGAGTGCGCTTTCCCGTTCAAGTATCTGGCGTCTTGCGGGTTGGCCCTGTCGATAGCGGCCGGTTTGCGCAAAGAGCTGGGCGTGGAGCTCGACGTTCGGCGCTGGCTCGACTTGGTCGCGATCGGAACAGTTGCCGATGTCGCACCGCTCACGGGTGACAACAGGGCTCTCGTGCGCGCGGGGTTGACCGCGCTGCTCAAGACCGAGCGGCCGGGGTTGCGGTTGTTGTTGGATTCGTTGCAGATCGACGCCAATAGCTGCATGACTGGTCGCGACGTCGCGTTCCGGATCGCGCCGCACATCAACGCGCCAGGGCGATTGGGTGAGCCAGACCTCGCGCTCTGGGTGTTACTAGCGCGGACGAAAGACGAGGCCGCGCCCCTGGTCGAGAGACTGATCGCGAAATCGACCGAGCGGCGTGCGCTCCAAGAGCAGATGGTCGCCGAGGCCGAGGCCGAGATCGCCGAGCAGGGCTACGGCAAGGCGGCCGCGATTGTGCTCGGGCGTCGAGGCTGGAACACGGGCATCGTCGGAATCGTCGCTGGACGCATCGCCGACAAATACGGCGTGCCCGTCGTCGTCGTCGGTTTCGACGGCGAAGTCGGGCGCGGGTCCGTCCGTGGGCCCAAAGGCGCTCAGTTGTACGATGTGTTGTCTTCCATCGCGCACTGCCTGGAGCGCTTCGGGGGGCATCAAGCAGCGGCGGGATTGGAAGTGAAACACGAGCGACTGGACGCGCTTCGGGAAGCGTTCTTGGCCGCCGTCACGACTCGAGCGACGCAACCACAAGTCGCGCTCGGGGCATCTGGCGAGGTGGTGTTGGCCGACGGCGACAAGCTGGAAGACGTGCTCCGAGATCTCGA
>CBINDO010000429.1:0-5504 GCA_966249405.1 uncultured bacterium
GCCGCCGGTGGTCTCGTCATCGCCGCCGGTGGTCTCGTCATCGCCGCCGGTGGTCAGCTCACCACCATCGGGACCTGCGTCCCCGACGATTACATCCGTTCCGCCGTCGTCTCCACAACCGACTGCAACTGCCAACGTTCCTAGAACGCAAAAGGTCTTCAACCGTGAAAAGTGCATGCTTGTCTCCCTTGTTGATCGATAAGGTCGCCGCAATTTGCGACGCCTCGACATTAGGCCAAACGAACCGCTGCAACAACCGTTAACTCGTTTGGGCCTGTCGAACGGCGGTGGGAAAACGACGTGTTGCGATGGTGTTTCCTGCAGACGGCTCGTTCGTGGATGACGCTGTGCGCCGATGGTCGCGCATCACGGTTTCAGGGTAACGGTGGTTTCACTCACCCCGGATCGGCGTCGGTGAAAACTACCGAACGTCGACTGAAACGATCTCACCACTCGGGAATCGACACGCGCGCCTTTTTGCCTCGTTAAGTTTTGTGGATTCCGGCCGCGTGCTCACTGTCAGAGACTCACAGCACTGCGCGCGCAGCTCCATCACCGTCTCTCGGCCACCACACGCTACGCGCACGTTCGGGCGCGACCCAAGTCTTACCCGGCGCCGAAGTCACGAACACGCGCGAGACTGGACGGCGCGTGGAAAGGCGATTCGACTCACCGTCGATGCAGCTCGAACGATGCGTCGATGCAACTCGAACAGGACGTCGAGGCGCCGACCTCCGTCGGCGCCGTATGATGCGTTGCGTTAAGGCCCGACGCGAACCGACACCCGTTTGCTTCGCACGCCTACTGGGTAAGTCGGCGGATCTCTTCTTTGATGAGGGTCTCGGCCAAGGTGGGCACGACCTCCCAGACTGCAGCTTCCACCACTTCACGCGAGAGCGCCAAGACGGCGGACACTTGCTCGTCGGTCAAGCCGAGCGCGGACAGCTTGCCCTCCAGAGGCGCGAAGGCTGCCGAACCGTTGCTGGCCATCGCCGGCAGGGTGTGGTCCGGGCCCTGGTTTTGAGCCAACACCGTCCGCGCCAGGACCGGCGCCGGCTCGGGCACGGGTTCCGGAGCGGCCACGGGCGCTACGGTAACCGGCGACACTGGTTCAAGTTCGTCTTCGATCGGGATGAGGAGCGGTCCCTCGTCGTCCAAGAGTTCTTCGGGCGGCGCCTCGGGCATCGCCGTCGGGATCTTGGAATCGCTGGTGTGAACCGGGAACGCAGCAGCTGCGGTCGGCTTGTCCGGCGCCGGAGCCAAGGTAACCTGGGGCGCAGCTTGCGCGACGGGCTGCGCGGCGATGCGCGTCAACAGCGCACGCACCTTGTCGATCAACACCTGGGTGTCGAAAGGTTTGTCCAGGTGATCGTCGGCACCACTGCTCACTCCGCGTGCCGCATCGTAAGGGCTTTGCTTGCTCGACAGCAGCAACACCTTCACGGCGGGGTACTCGGACTTGATGCGTTTGCAAACGTCGTATCCCGATTGCTCGCCTAGGGTAACGTCTACGAGCGCAACGCTAATCGGACGCTCTGCCAACTGGGCAAAGGCGTCATTAGTCGTGGCTGCGATGCGCGTCTCGAAGCTTTCACCGGCAAAAGTGATCTCCAAGACCTTACGCATGGTCTTACTGTCATCAACGGCAAGCAGGGTAGTCAAATCGCCTCCCAGATAGGGCACCAAATTGGCCCAGGTCATTCATCCAGCTTGTGAGGGGTCTGTCAAGGTCGGCGCCCCGACTGCCACCGTTCTTTCCGACTCATGACGGAGTGGGCGAAGGAGGAAGTTGGAACGTCGGGCATTGTCCAACGTTGGGTACGGTTTGGCCAGTTTTCGACGAAACTGTCAGTTTGGGCCGCTTTCGGGGTAGGCACGCGAGCTTTACGCGCGTCCAGACCCGCCGTCCGCTGGCTTCACTTGACCAAAAACCCGCCCCAAGCTAAGGCCGCCCCACCATGCGCTCGAACTTCTTAGCCCGAAAACTCGTACAGGGTAGCCTATTGGCGACCGCAACCCTCTTGGCCGCGCCGGCACTCATCGCTGACATGCGGATCGGTGTGGTCGATTCGCAGCGGGCTGTTTTGGAGAGCGAAGATGGGCTCCGCGTCCAGGCCACGCTCAAGAAGATATTCGACGAGAAACAGCGCGAACTCGACGCCAAGCAGAACGATTTACAGAAAGAGCGCCAGGAGCTCGAGAAGCAGCGCACCACGCTCAAGCCCGAGATCCTCCAGGCGCGCGCCGAAAAGTGGCAAGCCGAGGCCGCCAACGTGCAGCAGATGTTCATGGACTACAACCGCGACCTGCAGCGCAAACAGTCGGAAATGATGCAACCGATCCTGGCGCAAACGTTGTCGGTCGTTCAGCGCATCGCCAAGGCCGAAGGGCTCTCGCTCGTGATCGAGCGCCAGGCAGTAACCTACTTCCAGCCCGAGTTCGACATCACGGAGCGCGTGATCAGCGCGTACAACGGTGGCGCGACCACCGCTGCTCCCACCGGCGCACCGGCTGCTCCGGCCAAAGCTCCGGCCGTAGCACCCAAGAAGTAACGGCATTGCCACCCAAAGGCCGAGCTTGCCCGCGGCTGGCTCGGCTTTTTTGCATTTCTTTTCCTGTCACCACCCGGCCTGCGGCGCAGTCTCTGCTGCCGGGATTCGTGTCGAAGCGCCGCGATCTCGACCGGGCGCCGCGCTGGGCGCGTTCATATCTGTCTCACCACATCCTTGGGCGCAGCCCCGACCAACGGCACTGCGGCGGTACGGTAACGCCGAGGTTTCGTTGGGCGCGCCCGAGCCGACGCGGGGCGCAAGAATGGCGCGTGAGTGTAGGGCCGGTCGATTAGCCTCTTGTAATCGGAGCGCCTCACTTCTACGAGCCGAGTATGCGCGCTGCAGTCTTGTTCGACATCGATGGCACTTTGCTGCGCACGGCGGGAGCCGGCGCGAGGGCGCTCACTCACGCTCTGGCGACGGAACTCGAGCTCGAACTCGGCCGGGTCACGGCGGCGATGGCTACCGTGGACTTCCGCGGCGCTACGGACCGGGCGATCCTGCGCAACTTGGGCGAGGCGCTCGACCTCCCGCTCGAACCCCGCCAGGAGCGGCTACTACAGCGCTACTTCGCCGCCCTCGAGCTCCATCTGGCCGAAGCGAGCGTCGAGGTGTTGCCGGGGGTGAACGAACTGCTGGCCGTGCTCGGGTTGCGTCAAGACGTCTACGTCGGCATTTTGACAGGTAACTTTCGCCCTGCAGCGCGCCTGAAGTTGGGCGCGATTGGCCACGCCGCGTTGGTCGAGCGCGCCGGCGGGTTCGGTGAAGACGGTTTGCGTCGCCACGATTTGGCAGCCGCGGCGCGTGAACGGCTGTGGGCAGCCGGGGTTTCACCCGAAGCGCGGATCGTCGTGGTGGGCGACACCGAACACGACGTGGCCTGTGGCAAACACATCGGCGCCCACACCGTTGCCGTCGCGACGGGCTGGACCGCCCGTGAGACGCTCCTCGCCGCCGAGCCAGACCTGTTCCTCGACGATCTCTCGGTTCACGAGCGGGTGCTCGGTTTGTTGGGTTGAAGTTCGCCCCCGCGAGCACCTCGAGCTCGGGCGTCGTGCACGCGCGTACCCTTCGGGCTCCGGCGGGGTGCAACGACGGATCCCAGCGAACGTGGGCAGGCACCTCGCGACGTAGGCCCACTTCAAAATCGGCAACGGCGCTGCAACCGATACCGTCGCAGGTGTTCATTGAGGGCGAGCGCCGCGTTCGGTGACGCAGAATTGTGGTCGTCACGGGGGCGAGCGGATATACCGGGTCATGGCTATGTTTTCGGGATCTGTCGGGCACGCGTCTTCCTCGCAACTTTCGCGCCGTATGCGGCCTTGGTCTGCTGCGACGTTGAGCGCCGTTGCGGCGCTGACGTTCGCCGACGCGAGCCGAGCGGCGTTGGTGTTTGCCAACGGGTTCGAAGCCGGCAACCTCGACGATTGGGATTATCTCTTGAACCCCGAGGGGCTCAGCGTCGTGACCGCGCCCGAGCCGGTGCTCGGTGGCACCTACGCGCTACGCGCCGAGCTCACGTCGGAGCGCGTTTGGGACAACGGCATCTTCCGCACCGAGGTGCAACATCGCCCCGCGACGGCGCGCGTCGTCGACGGCGCCGAGACTTATTTCGCTTGGTCGATCTACCTGCCGAAGGCGTTACCGGCCGGAGATTACCAGCTCGGATACTTCGAGACGCGCAATACCTATCAGCAGGTGTTCAGCTTGCACGCGGAGGGTTCGGATCTTTCGTTGCTCATTCAAAAAGGCAGCCCCGACAGCCCCACGAGCCACCCTGGCCTGCTGGAGGTCGGCAAATGGCACCGCATCGTTTATCACATCAAGTGGTCTTCGGACCGCACGATGGGCTTCGTCAGCTTGTGGTGGGACGGCGTGAAGCTGGTCGACCAAATGACGGGTGAGACGTATTTGGACGATCCGGCGCTGGTTCAGATCGGCTTGCTCAAAGATCCGCCCGAGCCGCCGGAACCGATCGTCCTCTACCTCGACGAGGTGATGGAGGGTGACTCGTACGCCGACGTGAGCCTAGGGATCCCCGAAGGTGGAGCCGGGGCGCCGGTGCCGACCGGATCGGACACGTCCTCCTTGGTGGCGCCGCCACCCACTACCGATACGGCGCCATCGGCGACCACGACGGCCCCGCCAGGAGCACCGCCGGCCGCGCCCGCCCCCGCGGCCGCCACGAACGAAGGCGGTTGTAGCGTGACGAGCCGTGCTTCGTCCGTGGGTGGTGCATGGGTCGGCCTGGTGGGCTTGGCAGCGTGGCTGAGCCGTCGTGCGCGCCGCACCAGATGCTGAGGCGGGTTTACTGCACGGTCGACACGCCGCGGCGAGCCGCTGCGTGTCGGTTGCTCGTGTTAGTACGGTAGAGCAAGCGCGGAGGTGCCCGCCGTCCCCGATGAATTCGAGTCGACTCAGCGACGGTGGCCGTGTTTGCGGTGACCGCGACGTGAGGGGAGTGGGCGCTCGACTTCGCGCTCGGTTCGGTTGCCCGCCGCATCGACGACCGTCACGACGACTGACGAAGCGACAGCGTCGGGAGCGGGCGAGAAGCTCCGCTCGTGGAAGTGACGCTGGGTGAACTGACCGCTCAGGAAGCCGTCCTCGAGCAACGTGCGTTCTCCTGCGGCATCTACGGCCCAGAGCAAGTAGTGGTCCAGGGCCGAATCGTCGGCGGCGCCGAACCATACGCCGCCCCTCGGACTCCACTCGGCGTGAACGCGCGGCCATCCAAGCGGCGGCTTTACTTTCGGCCAGGATTTCAGCAGCGGCTTTTCCGACCACTTCGGGGTAAACGGCGCCGCTGGCGCAATGCTGTTCAGCGTATCGAATACGGTCCAGGCGCCTCGCGCCGCGATGGTCAGGCCCTTTTCTACGAACTTAATCGGCTTGTGCATATGCCTCGCTACCCCTCCGACGCGTCGCTCCGCAGGGACGAGCGCGCGCGGT